>CALRPR020000041.1:0-28832 GCA_943370125.1 Allobosea thiooxidans
TCCGGGTGGCGATGCGGCGGCTGAGGCGTTTTTCGCCCGCCATCTGCGCCCCTGGGCGGGGCGGTTCTTTGCTGATCTGGAAGCGGCGGAAGCCGCGAGGTTTTACCGTGCCGTAGGGGCCTTGGGCCGCATGGCGATTGAGGTTGAATTGGCGGCGCAGGAACTGCCCGTCTGATGTTTAGTTCTGGGAGGGTTGAATATGAGTGAGAATGAAAAACAAGTCGCGCAACGCCGCGGCTTTCTGAAGACCCTGGGGCTTGCTGGCGGTGCGGCGGTGGCTGCAACGGCGGCGGAAGCCTCAACCCCGCTGCGCGCCGATGCGGTGCCGGCAGGCACAGCGCGTAAGGAAGGCCAGGCGGATCGGCTGAAGGCGCGCTATCAGGCCAATAGCCCGCATGTGCAGGCTTTCTACCGCACCAACGGCTCCAGCGATACATAAGAAGGGAAGCACCCATGCTGATCAAACGCACCGATGGCAAGGCCGCCAAGCAGCGCCTTGCTTCTGCCTATCAGGGGCTTTCCGCCGGTGGGTTGGACCGCCGCGCCTTTTTGCGCCAGGCCGGGCTTGGCGGGGCGGGGCTGGCGGCCCTTGGCGCCATTCCGCTTTCCACCATGCGTCCCGCCGAAGCGGGGCCGGTGGATCATTCAAAGCCCGTGCAGCGCGTGAAGAATATCTGCACGCATTGTTCGGTTGGCTGCACCGTCATTGCCGAAGTGCAGAATGGCGTTTGGGTCGGCCAGGAACCCGCTTGGGAATCGCCGATCAATCGCGGCACGCATTGCGCCAAGGGCGCATCGGTACGCGAATTGGTGCATGGCGATCGGCGCATCAAATACCCGATGAAGCTGGTAAATGGTCAATGGCAGCGCATGTCCTGGGACAATGCCATCACCGAAATCGCCGACAAGCTGATGGAAACCCGGCAGAAAAGCGGGCCTGACTCCACCTTCTTGCTGGGCAGCGCCAAAGTCTCCAATGAAGGGGCCTATCTGTTCCGCAAATTTGCGGCCTTCTGGGGCACGAATAACGTGGATCACCAGGCGCGTATTTGCCATTCGACCACGGTTGCGGGTGTTGCCAATACCTGGGGCTATGGCGCGCAGACCAATTCCTATAACGACATCCGCAATTCGAAAACCATGATCATCATGGGCGGTAATCCTGCGGAAGCGCATCCGGTCAGCCTGCAACATGTGCTGTCCGGCAAGGAACAGAACCGCGCCAATCTGATTGTGATTGACCCGCGCTTCACCCGCACCGCCGCGCATGCGAATGAATATGTACGGATTCGCCCGGGCACGGATATCCCCATCATTTGGGGCATGCTGCACCACATCTTCGCCAATGGCTGGGAAGACAAGGAATTCATTCGCCAGCGCGTCTATGGAATGGATGAAATCCGCGCCGAATGCGCCAAGTGGAACCCGGCCGAGGTTGAGCGCGTTACCGGCGTACCGGGCGCCCAGCTCAAGAAGGTCGCGGAAATGTTCGCGACGCAAAAGCCCGCGACGCTGATCTGGTGCATGGGGGCCACGCAAAAGACTGTCGGCACAGCCAATGTGCGCGCCTTCTCCATTCTGCTGTTGGCCACCGGCAATGTCGGTTCCGATGGCACGGGCGCCAATATCTTCCGCGGGCATTGCAATGTGCAGGGGGCGACGGATTTCGGGCTCGATGTCACGACGCTGCCGGCTTATTACGGCTTGGACGAAAACGCCTGGCGGCATTGGTCGCGCGTTTGGAATGTGCCTTATGAATCCATGGTAGCGCGGTTTGATAGCCCAGCGATTATGGGCACACCCGGCATCCCGACCACGCGTTATTTCGATGCCGTGACGCTGCCCAGGGATCAGGTGCAGCAGCGCGATAACTTCAAGGCGATGGTCGTGTTCGGCCATGGCGGCAATACCGTCACGCGCATGCCGGAAGCCGTGAAGGGGCTTGAAGCGCTCGATCTGCTGGTGGTGGCTGATC
The DNA here is from genome assembly GCA_943370125.1 of Allobosea thiooxidans. Lineage (GTDB taxonomy): Bacteria > Pseudomonadota > Alphaproteobacteria > Acetobacterales > Acetobacteraceae > Neoroseomonas. Next base: position 1,976 of record CALRPR020000041.1, read on the forward strand.
CGCATCCGACAACCTTCGCGGTCCTCGCGAACCGCAAGGAAAACACCTATCTGCTGCCGATCTGCACGCAGTTTGAATGCGCGGGCAGCCGCACGGCTTCCAACCGTTCCGTCCAATGGGGCGATCAGGTGGTGAAGCCGATTTTCGAGAGCAAGAATGATTATGAGGTGATGTATCGCCTCGCCGGCGCCTTGGACCGGGCGGCTGAGAAGCGTAATATGCCAATCCGCTTCCAGGCGGACATGTTCAAGGCGATTGAAGTGCGCGGTCAGGAACCGGTGGCCGAGAGCGTGCTGCGGGAGATCAATCGCGGCGCGATCAGCACGGGCTATACGGGCCAATCGCCGGAACGCTTGAAGGCGCATATGGCGCATCAGGACAAGTTCGATCTGGTGACATTGCGCGCCAAGGCGGATGCACCGGCCGAAATCAAGGGCGATTTCTATGGCCTGCCGTGGCCCTGCTGGGGCACGCCGGAAATGCGCCATCCGGGCACGCATATCCTCTACAACACCAATCTCCATGTGAAGGAAGGCGGCGGCACCTTCCGCGCGCGCTTTGGCGTGGAACGCAATGGGGTGACGCTGCTCGCGGAAGGGTCCTATTCCAAGGGCTCGGAAATTACTGATGGCTATCCGGAATTCACCACCGCCGTGATGCAGCGCCTTGGTTGGGATGCGGAATATACGGATGCTGAGCGTGCTTCATTGGCGCGTCAGGGTGGCACCGCTTCCTGGGCCACTGATCTTTCCATGGGGATCATTCGCATCACCATGAATCACGGCGTGATGGCTTACGGCAATGCCAAGGCGCGTGCCGTGGCTTGGAACCTGCCTGATCCTGTGCCGGTGCATCGTGAACCGATCTATACGCCGCGCACGGATTTGATTGCGCAGTATCCGACGCTGCCAGATCGGCGCGGCTTCCGCCTGCCGCATCTGGGGCAGACGGTGCAGAACCGTTCGCACCAGGTGGCGCCGAATTTCCCGATCATCCTGACTTCCGGGCGCCTGGTTGAATATGAAGGCGGCGGGGAAGAAACGCGGTCCAACAAGTGGCTCGCGGAATTGCAGCAGGACATGTTCGTGGAAATCAGTCCTCGTGATGCAGCGGCGCGCAACATCCAGGATGGCGCCTGGGTATTGGTGACGGGCCCGGAAATGCCCGCCAACAAGTCAACCCGCATGAAGGCTTTGGTGACGGAACGTGTCGGGCCCGGCGTGGCCTGGATGCCATTCCATTTCGCCGGCTGGTTCATGCAGGAAGACCAACGCGGCAAGTATCCGCAAGGCGCGGACCCGATTGTGCTTGGCGAAAGCGTCAATGCAATAACTACCTATGGCTATGACCCGGTGACCTTCATGCAGGAAACCAAGGTCACGCTTTGTCAGATCCGCGCGGCATAAGGGAGGACCAGAAACATGGCCCGCATGAAATTCCTGTTGGACGCGGAACGCTGCATCGAATGCAATGCCTGCGTCACGGCTTGTAAGAACGAACATGAAGTGCCTTGGGGCATTAATCGCCGGCGCGTTGTCACCATCAATGACGGCAAGCCGGGGGAGCGTTCCATCTCCATGGCCTGCATGCATTGCACGGATGCGCCTTGCGCCGCCGTCTGCCCGGTTTCCTGCTTCTACACCACGGCGGATGCGGTGGTGCTGCATGACAAGGACCTTTGCATCGGCTGCGGTTATTGCTTCTACGCCTGCCCCTTCGGCGCGCCACAATATCCGCGCCTTGGCAATTTTGGCTCTCGCGGGAAGATGGATAAGTGCACCTTCTGCGCTGGCGGCCCGCAGGCCGATAATACCCAAGCGGAATATATCCAGTATGGATCGAACCGTTTGGCTGAAGGCAAGCTGCCGCTTTGCGCTGAGATGTGTTCGACCAAGGCACTGCTTGCCGGGGATGGGCAGATCATCGCCTCCATCTATCGCGAACGCGTGCAGCGCCGCGGCTATGGCACGGGCGCCTGGGGTTGGCGCACGGCCTATCGCGAAACGGTTGCGATCTGAAGGGCGATTGCATCATGAAACTTCGCATCCTTGCCCTGCTTGCCACGCTGCTCATGGGCGCGGCGGCACCCGTATTGGCGCAAACCGCGCCGCGCGCCCCTTCCATGGCGGAAGAAATGGAAGTTCAGGCGCTGCTGCGCGGCACCCTCATTCAGGGCCGCATCACCATTCCCGATGAAAAGGCCGCGACCCTCATTCAGCCCGAAGGGCGCGAATGGCGCGAATTCCACAATGTCACGCTCGCCTGGGTGGGCGGCATTGCGGTGCTTGGCATGCTGGCGATCCTGTCGGTATTCCGCCTGACCAAGGGGCGCATCCCGATCGAGGGTGGCCGTTCAGGCCGCACCCTTCTGCGCTTCAATGTGCTGGAACGCGCCAATCACTGGATGGTGGCTTCCTGCTTCATTATCCTGGCGCTGTCTGGGCTGAACTTGACTTTCGGCCGGCATATCCTGCTGCCGATTGTGGGGCCTGAGGCTTTCACCGCCATCAGCCAATGGGGCAAATACGCGCATAACTTCCTGGCCTTCCCCTTCACGCTTGGCCTGGTGGTCATGCTGCTGATTTGGGTGAAGGATAACATTCCGAATGCGCGCGATATTGCCTGGTTCAAAGCGGGGGGCGGGCTGATTGGGAATGAGCATCCAGCCGCCGGCCGCTTCAATGGCGGGCAGAAGATGGTCTTCTGGATCACGGTGCTGGGTGGCGCGGTGGTTGCCGTTTCTGGCTATTTGCTGGTCTTCCCCTTCTTCTTCACGGGGATTGAGGGCATGCAGCTCAGCCACATTATCCATAGCCTGCTTTCCGTGCTGATGATCGCGGCGATGCTGGCCCATATTTATATCGGGTCCATCGGCATGGATGGCGCCTTTGATGCCATGGGCACGGGTCAGGTTGATCTGAACTGGGCCAAGCAGCATCACGCGCTTTGGGCGCAGGAAGAATTGGCCAAGGGCCGCACGGCGGTGCAGCCGCCCGGTGCCAAGGCTTCCGGCGCGGACTGACTTAACCCATGCGCGTGATCGGCCTCGCCGGCTGGAGCGGGGCCGGCAAAACCACCTTGATGGTCAAACTGATCCCCTGCCTGATCGGGCGGGGGATTGGTGTTTCTACGCTTAAGCACGCCCATCATCGCTTTGATGTGGATGTGCCGGGCAAGGATTCCTGGCAGCATCGGCAAGCCGGCGCGCAGCAGGTGATGGTGGCGTCTGGCGCGCGTTGGGCGCTGATGACGGAATTGCGCAGTGCCGCCGAACCGCGCCTGCCGGAATTGATCGCGCGCATGGATGTGGTTGATCTGGTAATCGTGGAGGGCTTCAAGCGCGACGCGCACCCGAAGTTGGAAGTGCATCGCGCGGCTAATGCCAAGCCCTGGATGCACCCGGATATGCCCGGCATTGTCGCGGTGGCGTCCGACACGCCGCCCCCTTATGATCTGTCCCGCGCTGGGTTGGATGAGGTGGAAGCCATTGCTGATCTGGTTTTGGCCCATGCGCGAGAGATCAAGGATATTCCCTGGACGGAGGGGTAATGGCGCAGCTTTCGGATGATTGCTTCGCCTTTGGCGGCGCGCTGATGGCGGTGGAAGAAGCCCAGGCCCTGATCCTGGCACGCATCCCCCCCGCCACTGGTGAAGAATCCGTGCCCCTGGCCGAAGCGCGTGGGCGTGTGCTGGCGGCACCGCTGATGGCGGCCTTGCCCCTGCCGCCCTTCTTCAACGCTGCTGTGGATGGCTGGGCCTTTCGGCACGCAGACCTTATCCCTGGCGCCGAGACCGCACTGACCGAGGTTGGCCGCATCGCGGCGGGTCATGCACCTTCGCGCGGCGTCGCGCCCGGCGAGGCGATGCGCGTTTTCACCGGCGCCCCCATGCCGCCCGGCGCCGATACGGCCGTGATGCAGGAAGATGTCCGCCGCGACGGTGCGGCGATTTTCATCCCCCCTGGCCTTAAGCCCGGCGCCAATGCGCGGCCTGCTGGTGAGGATATCGCGGCGGGTGCGCTGGCTCTGCCCGAGGGCAAAATTCTTGGCCCGGCCGAGATTGGCTTGGCGGCGGCCTTGGGTCAGGCGCGGCTTGCGGTGCGCCCGCGCTTGAAGGTTGGGGTGTTCTCAACCGGGGATGAATTAGCGAGCCCCGGCAGCACGCTCGGCCCCGCGCAAAGCTATGACAGCAACCGCTTCACGCTGCTGGCGCTGCTGGCCGCGCTGCCGGTGGAAGCGCATGATCTTGGCATCCTGCCCGATGACCGCGCCGCCACTGAAGCTGCGCTGCATGAAGCCGCCGCCAGCCATGATTTGCTGCTGACCAGTGGCGGGGTTTCTACCGGCGAGGAAGATCATGTGCGCGCCGCGATTGAAGCAGGTGGACGGCTGGTGTTTTGGCGCTTGGCGGTCAAGCCAGGCCGCCCGGCTGCCATGGGGCTAGTGGGCGGTACGCCGGTGCTCGGCCTGCCTGGCAATCCCGTGGCCGCGGTGGTGACGTTTCTGCATCTGGCGCGGCCCCTGGTGCTGCGCCTGGCCGGCGCCCTGCCCGAAGCCCTGCCGCGCTTCGTGGCGGAGGCTGATTTCAGCTACCGCAAGAAGGCCGGGCGGCGCGAATATGTCCGCGTCAGCCTGCATGCCACTGCTGGCCTGCCGCGCGCACGGAAATTCGCCCGAGAAGGGGCGGGCTTGCTGACATCGCTCACACAATCCGATGCTTTTGTCGAATTGCCGGAAGACATCACGGCGGTCAGCCCCGGGGATCGCGTGACAGTCCTGCCCTTCAGCGCGATATTCTGACATTTCGCGCCTTGACGCATCGCCCCGCTGGTGATGCCTTGCGTATCAGAACAAGGAAACAGCTACCATGGACCATAACCCTTTGCCCTTCGCCCCCACCGAAGAAACGCGCATGTTGCAAGACCTTGTCGCGCGCTTTGTGGATAAGGAACTTATCCCGCTGGAGCCCGCGATTCTGAAGCGGGAAGCCGAAGGCAAGGGCTTTAAGCTTTCGGAAGAAGAAGAAACGCGCTTGCTCGCGCGCTGCAAGGAATTGGGCCTTTGGGGGCTTGATGTGCCGGAGGAATTCGGCGGCGCCAATCTGTCACTCAGCGCGCTTGCGGCAGCCGAAGAAGAATTGGGCCGCGCCTGCGTGCCCTTCGTCATCCCGCCCGATAGCCCCAATCTGCACATGATGCTCTCGGTCGCCAATTCCATGCAGCGGGAGCGGTATCTGGCACCCTATGCCGAAGGCACCGCGCGTTCTGCCATGGCGATTTCCGAACCCGGCGCGGGCGGTGACCCCGCCGGCATGACCACGCGCGCGGTGAAGGATGGCAATGATTGGGTCATCAATGGCCGCAAGATTTGGGTCAGCAATGTGCCGCGCGCGGATTTCATCATCCTCATGGCGCGCACCGGCGATGGCAAGCGCCAGGAAGGGGTGACGGCCTTCATCGTGGAAAAGGGCACGCCCGGCTTCATCATTGAACGCGAAATTTCCATGATTGGCGGGCGCAAGACCTATGAATTGGTGTTTGAGGATTGCCGCGTGCCCGAAGCGCAAGTGCTCGGCGAATTGGGCCGCGGCTATGCGCCCATGCAATTGCGCCTGAATGTCCGCCGCCTGCAAATGGGCGCGCGTTGCGTGGGCATGACGCGCCGTGCGCTCGACATGATGGCTGATCAGGCACGCAACCGCGTGACCTTTGGCGTGCGGCTTGCGGATCGGCAGGCGATTCAATGGTGGGTCGCGGAAGCCGCCACACGCATGCATGCCTGCAAGCTGATGGTGGCCGATTTGGCCGCCAAGCTTGATGCGGGTGCTGATGTGCGCATGGAAGCTTCCATGCTGAAGGTGGAAGGCACGGAAATGGCGCAGGATATCCTCGACCAGGCCATGCAGACCTTCGGCGCCATGGGCGTGACCAAGGAACTACCGCTGCAATTGATGCACCAGCAGGTGCGGCTGATGCGCGTGTATGAAGGCCCGTCTGAGGTGCATCGCAGCGCCATTGGCCGGCGCATTCTGGGTTCCAAGGTCTGATCCCGGATGGCGGAACCGCATCGCCCGCTGGTTGGGATTCTCGTTCTCGATCTCGGGCAGATTTATCAGGCGCCGTATTGTTCCTTCCTGATGGCGATGGCGGGCGCCACCGTCATCAAGATCGAACCGCCGGGGGGCGAATCTCTGCGCCGCCGGACGATGGTTTCCGGCGGTTCCGTGCCGCAGGCCATGCTGAATTCCAACAAGCTTGGCATTTCGATTGACTTCAAGAATGAGGCAGGGCGCGAGCTGTTCCTTTCCATGGTGGATCGCGCCGATATCCTGATTGAGAATTTCGCGCCGGGGGCGATGGATAAGCTCGGCCTTGGGCAGGAAGCGTTGCTTAAGCGCAACCCGCGCCTGATTTATGCGGCGGCATCGGGCTATGGCCGTTCGGGGCCGGACCGAGACAAGCTGGCGATGGACCTGACCGTGCAGGCGGCATCGGGCATTATGCACACAACGGGTTTCCCGGATGGCCCGCCAGTGAAATCCGGCCCGGCGGTGGTGGATTTTCTGGGAGGCACGCATCTTTATGCAGCCGCCATCACAGCACTGTTTGACCGCGAACGTACCGGGCGTGGGCGCTTTGTTGAAATCGCCATGCAGGACACGGTTTATCCCTGTTTGGCTTCCGCGCTTGGCATGCATTTCGGCGGGCTGCGCGGCAAGATCCCGCCGCGCACCGGCAATTCCCATGCGGGCCTGGCGATGGCGCCCTACAATGTCTATCCGACCAGTGATGGGTATTTGGCGATCATTGTGGTCAAGGAAGACCACTGGAACCGTCTGCTGCGCGCCATGGGGCGCGAGGATTTGATGGGTGATGCGCGTTTTTCAACCAACCCCGCGCGCGTGCAAAACATGGCGGAGGTTGATGCCATGGTCACCGCCTGGCTTGCCGGCATGACGCGCGAGGTTGCTGTGGCTGCCACACGCAAATTCGGCGTGCCGGCCGCGCCCGTGCGTGACTTGGATGAGGTGATTAATGATACCGGCATGCATGAACGCGGCATGCTACATTGGATGGACCATCCTGAGGTTGGGCGCGTTTGCCTGCCATCCTCACCGCTGCGTTTTGCCGATGCGCCCGCACCGGCGCTGACGCCGAGCCCGTTTCTCAATCAGCATGAGGAAGAAGTGCTGGGCGGGATTTTTGGGTTTTCCGCGGCAGAACGTGCGGCGCTGCGGGAAGCGGGCGCGATCAGTATGGTGGGGCCGGTAAAGGGGTAGGGGTGAGCCTGGCCCCTAGGAATCGGAGAGGGTGGGATTCGAACCCACGGTACAGTTGCCCGTACTTCGGTTTTCGAGACCGACCCGTTCGACCGCTCCGGCACCTCTCCAGCGTGTCGGGGAATCAGACCCCCACTCGAACGATGATGTCCCTATAATTGCCTCCGCTCCCGGACGCAATCTCTGGCGTTGACGTCGGGGGCCCGCCCGTCTATATGCCCGGATCTTCCGACCCGGCGTTCCGCGCCCGGGGAGGCTGGTTTTTGCCGTTGGCGAAGGCCGGCCAGTCACGCTTTTGAAAGAGTTTCGGGGCATCCCCATGACCTATGCAGTAATCCGCACCGGCGGGAAACAATATCGCGTCACGCCAGACGCCGTGCTTACCGTTGAACGGCTTGATGCCGAACCGGGCGCCACGGTGACGCTGCATGATGTACTCGCGATCGCGACCGAAGCGGGGCTTTCCATTGGCGCGCCGACCGTGCCTGGCGCCAGCGTGACGGCGACCGTGGTGGAACAAAATCGCGGTGACCGCATTCTGATCTTCAAGAAGCGCCGCCGGCAGAATAGCCGCCGCAAGAATGGCCATCGCCAGCACCAGACCGTGCTGCGTATCGCCTCCATCAACGCAGCCTGATCGGAAAGGAACCAAGCCATGGCACATAAGAAAGCAGGCGGTTCATCGCGCAATGGTCGCGATTCCGCGGGCAAGCGCCTCGGCGTGAAGCTGTTTGGCGGGCAGACCGTGAATGCCGGCTCCATCATCGTGACCCAGCGCGGCACGAAGATGATCCCGGGCACCAATGTCTATGCCGGCCGTCAGCACAGCTTGCATGCCGCGGTTGATGGCCGCGTGGTGTTTGAACGCAAGGGTGAAGACCGCGTGCATGTTAACGTGCAACCGCTGCCGCTGGCGGCAGAATAACCCAAACTTTCAACCTATCCCTGAAAGCGAGGGTCCCTTGGGGCCCTCGTTTTGTTTTTGGGGCTGTGATGCCCCGCGGATTGACCCATGAAGTTCCTTGATGAGGCGAAAATCTGGGTGAAGGCCGGCGATGGCGGTGATGGCGTCATTGCCTTCCGGCGCGAGAAATTCATTGAATTCGGCGGCCCGGATGGCGGCAATGGCGGCAAGGGCGGCAATGTGATCGCCGAAGCGGTCGCTGGCCTGAATACGCTGATTGATTTCCGCTACGCCCAGCATTTCAAGGCGCGTAAGGGCGGCAATGGTGCCGGGTCTGACCGCACCGGCGCGGCCAGCGACGAAGTGGTGCTGAAATTGCCGGTGGGCACGCAGATTTTCGCTGATGATCGCGAAACCATGATCGCGGACCTGGATAAGCTCGGCAAACGCGTGGTGCTGGCGCGCGGCGGCGATGGTGGCTTTGGCAATGCGAATTACAAAACCTCGACCAATCGCGCGCCGCGCCGCGCCGATAAGGGCTGGCCGGGGGAAGAACGCTGGCTTTGGCTACGGCTGAAACTGATTGCTGATGCCGGGCTGGTGGGATTGCCCAATGCCGGCAAATCCACCTTCCTGGCTGCGGTTTCTGCGGCCCGCCCGAAGATTGCGGACTACCCCTTCACCACGCTGCATCCCCAGCTTGGCGTGGTGCGCCTGAACGCGACCGAGGAATTTGTACTTGCCGACCTGCCTGGCCTGATTGAAGGGGCGGCGGAAGGGGCGGGGCTTGGCACGCGCTTTCTGGGCCATGTGGAACGCTGCAAGGTGCTGCTCCATTTGGTGGATGGCTCGGCCGCCGACCCCGCCAGCGCCTATCGCACCATTCGCCGCGAATTGGCCGAATATGGCCATGGGTTGGAAGATCGCCCGGAATTGGTGGCACTGAACAAGGCCGATGCCATGACGCCTCAAGCCCGCACGGCACGCGTCAAGGCGCTGTCCCGCGCGGCGGGCAAGCCTGTCATGCTGATCAGCGGCGCGAGTGGTGAGGGCGTGCCCGAATTGCTCCGCGCGCTCGCTGACATGATTGCGGCGGCGCGCTGACAGGCTGGGCTTTCGCGTGGTAAGCGCCATTCCATGATCAATCCGGCCCAGCCCTGCTTCAAGGATGCCAAGCGCATTGTCGTGAAGATCGGCTCTGCGTTGGTGGTGGATGATGCCACCGCCGCGCCGCGTGCTGCGTGGCTTGCCTCGGTCGCCGCCGATATAGCGGCATTGCGGGCGCGCGGCGCTGAAGTGGTGGTGGTGTCTTCCGGCGCCATTGCACTGGCGCGGAAGGCGCTTGGCCTGACACGGCGGCGGCTTCGGCTGGAAGAAAAACAGGCGGCGGCGGCGGTCGGGCAGATTCGGCTCGCTGGCGCCTGGCAGGAAGCACTCGCCGCGCATGGGTTGAATGCCGCGCAATTGCTGCTGACGTTGGAAGATTCGGAAGACCGCCGCCGCTATCTGAATGCGCGCGCCACGCTTGCCACGCTGCTGAGCCTTGGCTGTGTGCCGGTGATCAATGAAAATGACACGGTGGCAACGGCTGAAATTCGCTTCGGTGATAATGATCGGCTGGCAGCGCGTGTGGCCGAGATGATCCAGGCCGATGCGCTGCTGCTGCTGTCCGACATTGATGGTCTTTACACGGCTGATCCGCGCAAGGACCCGAACGCAAAGCATTTGCCCGTGGTGGAACGCTTGACGGAGGAGATCATGGCGATGGGTGGCGAACCGCCGCCTGGCTATTCCTCGGGCGGGATGCGGACAAAACTGATCGCGGCGCGGATCGCAACCGGCGCCGGCACGGCCATGGCCATTGCGCTCGGCCAACCTGATCATCCCTTGCGTGCACTGGAAGAAGGGGCGCGCTGCACCTGGTTTCTGCCGCTGCCGGAAGGCCGCAGCGCGCGTAAGCGCTGGATCGCAGGCAGCCTTGCTCCGCTTGGTGTGCTGGTGGTGGATGCAGGTGCGGCGCGTGCGCTGAAGCGCGGTTCATCGCTGCTGCCCGCTGGTGTGCGCGCCGTGGAGGGCGAATTTTCGCGCGGCGATCCCGTAAGCGTGCGTGACGCTGAAGGCGTTGAAGTCGCGCGCGGGCTTAGCGCTTATGATGCCGAAGCGGCGCGGCTGATTGCTGGGCATCGCAGTGAGGCGCTGGAAGAAATCCTCGGCTGGCGCGGGCGGGATGAAATCATCCACCGCGATGATATGGTGCTGCTGTAACAGGCGCCTTGGGCGCTATACGCGCCGCATGCTTCATGGCAGCCTTAGCCTTAAGCGTAGCGTAAGCCGCGCAGATAACGGGCAGGAAACGGCATGAAGGAAATACGCCTTCTCTCCACCAGTGCGATTCTGGGTTACGGCTTCCCGGAAACGAGCCTTCAGGCCGGCATGGCGCGCGCGCCGCATGTGATTGGCGTTGATGGCGGCAGTGTTGACCCCGGCCCCTATTACCTTGGCGCCGGCGTGCCGTTTTGTTCTGTTATGGCGATCCGGCGTGATTTGCGCCTGATGCTGCGCGCGGCAATCGCGGCGCGCATACCGTTGATGATTGGTACCTCAGGTGGTGCGGGTGGCGCGCCGCATTTGGAATTGACCGCGCGGCTTGTGCGCGAAATCGCCGCCGAGGAAGGTTTGCATTTCCGTCTTGCCCTGATTGAAGCCGAACCGCCGCGCGCCGAATTGCAGCGCCGCCTGGCGGCAGGGCGAATCCGCCCGCTTGGCAAGCAGCCCCCTTTGACAGCCGAGGCTTTGGGCCGCGCCAGCCGCGTGGTGGGCATGATGGGCCCCGAACCCTTCATGGAGGCGCTTGATAATGGCGCGCAGGTGATCCTGGCCGGCCGCGCGAGTGATCCCGCGCCTTGGGCCGCAGCTGCCATTCGTGCGCAATTGCCGTCCGCCCCCGCCTGGTATGCCGGCAAAATGCTGGAATGCGGCGCGACACCTTCCATCCCCAAGGGCCATGATTGCCTGCTGGTGACCGTGCGCGAAGATGGCGTTGAATGCGAACCGATGAACCCCATCAGGCGCTGCACGCCGCTTTCGATTGCCAATCACTCGCTTCATGAAAACAGCAGCCCCATTCATCACATCGAACCAGGCGGCATGCTGGATACATCCGATTGCCGCTTTGATGCTTTGAGCGATCGTGCGGTGCGCATCAGCGGCATGCGCTGGACGCCCGCTTCCCAATACACGGTGAAGCTGGAAGGTGTGGAATTTGCAGGCCACCGCTGCATTTCCATTTGCGGCACGCGCGACCCGCTGCTGATTGCGCGCCTGCCCTTATTCCTGGAAGAAGTGCGCAGCATTGTGCGCGAAAAGGCGGCCGCTTTTGGCGTCGCCCCCGAAAGCTACGCGCTGATCATTCGCACCTATGGTCTGGATGGCGTGATGGGCGCGCGCGAACCTGTGCAGCAAGTGGCAGGCCACGAGGTTGGCTTTGTCATTGAAGTCATCGCCGAAACACCTGAAATCGCTGCGGCCGTTTTGGGGATTGCGCGCACCAATATGCTGCATACGGATTTCCCGGGCAGGCTCTGCCGCGAAGGGAATATGGCCTTTCCTTTTTCGCCTTCCGATATCCCGGTGGGTCCGGTTTATCGCTTCAGCATCCATCACGTGCTGGAACTGGATAATTCCTGTGAGATTTTCCCCATCACTTATGAAGAAATCTGAGGGCGACTATGCCAAGCATCCGTGAATTGGCGCGAATCTGCAAAAGCAAGAATGCGGGGCCGTTTGATCTGACCATTGATATCGTGTTCGATGATAGCGCGCTGTATCAGAAGGTGCGCGCTTCCGGCGTGATCACCGAAGCCTTGTTTGCGCGGCTTTATGGTGTGGCGGCGGAAGATGTGCTGCTCACACCCTACGATGCTGCCATGGCGATCAAGGCCACATTCCCGCGCCTGGTGCCCGCAGGTGGCATTGGCGATACGGATGTTTATGGATGCCAGCAGCATGCGCCTTTGCTCGATGTTGAAATTCCTGTTTGATCTGAGGGGGCCTTTCTGATGCCGAACGCCAATCGCCAAATGACCATGGTCGCCTTTCTGCAGGCACAGAATTGCTCGAACCTGCCCGGTTCCTGGCGGCATCCTGCTTCCATGAGTGATTTTCTGACGCCCGATTACTACCAGCGCATCGCGCGCATTCTGGAAGATGGCAAATTCCACATGGCGTTCTTTGATGATCGCCTCGCGATGCCCGACATCTATGCCAATGATTTTCGCAATACGGTGGCGCATGGCGTGCGCGCGGTGAAGCTTGATCCGCTGACCATTGTGATGATGATGGCCGCTGCCACCAAGCGCATTGGCCTTGGGGCTACTTATTCCACTACCTATTATGAGCCGTATCACGTCGCGCGGCTTTTCGCGACCGCGGATCTCATGACGCATGGGCGCGTGGCGTGGAATATCGTGACGTCACTCAACAATAGTGAAGCGCTGAATTTCGGCCATAGCGAGCATCTGGAGCACGATCTGCGATACGATCGCGCTGATGAATTCATGGAAGTCGTCATGGGCCATTGGGGGGCCTGGGATGATGATGCGCTGATCGTGGATAAGGAATCTGGCGCCTTCGCCAAGCCCGATGGGGTGCGGCGGCTGGATCATCAGGGGAAGTATTTCAAATCACGCGGGCCGTTCACCGTACCGCGTTCACCACAAGGCCATCCTGTTTTGTTGCAGGCCGGGCAAAGCGGTCGAGGCCGCAGCTTTGCCGCGCGTTGGGGTGAGGCTGTTTTCGTGATCTATCCCAATCTGGAAAATGGCAAGAAGCAGTATCGCGAATTTCGTGCCGCCGTGGCCGCCGAAGGGCGCGATCCGGACAGTGTGAAAATCCTGCCCGCCTGCTACGCCATTCCTGCCGAAAGCGCCGATATGGCCGCCGAGAAAAAGGCAGTGATTGAAGCAACCGCGCGGCCCATTGATGGGCTGACGCTGCTGTCAGAAGTGCTGAATTGGGATTTGGGCAGCAAGCCCTATGATGAACCGCTGACGGATGACGAACTCGCGGGGCTTTCCTGGCATGGTTTTCGTGATCGCGTGATCATGCTGTCCGGCAAGAAGAACCCAAGCGTGAGGGATTTTGTGGAAGTCTCCGGGCGCGGCACCGTGCATGAACATCACGCTTTTGTCGGCACGCCAAAGCAGGTCGCGGATCAGATGGAAGAATGGTTCCATGGCGGCGCCTGCGATGGCTTTGTCATGGCCGCCACACATATCCCCGGCGCTTATGAGGATTTCGTGCGCCTGGTCGTGCCTGAGTTGCAGCGCCGAGGCGTGTTCCAGAAGGAATATCCCGGCAGCACTTTGCGCGACATCATGGGCCTGAAGCGCCCGAGCGCCGCAGAATGTCGCGCCGCGGGCCAATCAAAAGGGACATAAGCCTCTCTCGCGTTTCAGCCATGCTTTAGCTGATTGATCATGGCAATTGCCTCGGCCGCGAGCGGCCCCTGATTGATCGCGGCCACAGCATGGTCCAGCTCCGCGATGCTGGCCGTGCCCACCAATACCGTGCTGATCTCGCGCGGCATGGCGGAAAAGCGCAGCGCCAATTCAACCAAATCCTTCGCATAACCGGCCTGGATCAGCGGCAGCAGGCGCCGCGCCGCCTGCACATCCGCGGCATAACTGGCGCCAGACGCGATGGGTTCCACTTTTGGCACGCCGAGGGGGCTGCGATCTTCCGAACCACTCAGCGCGCCACCCGCAAGAATGCGGATGGCCATCACGCCAACACCAGCCATGCCGGCGTGATGAATGACGCCACCCAGATCCGGCATGGAGGAATCTGCGGGCAAGGGTGTCACACCGCTCGGGTTCAGGATGTTGTAGGGCATTTGCGCCGTGGCGAAGCCGCCTTCATCCAAAACACGGCGCAGCGTGGGCGCGTCACCAAGCCCTGTAATGCCATAGAAACGAATCTTGCCCTGGTCGCGCAGTTTGCGGAGTGCCGGCACGGCCTGCTGCAAGACCTGTTCGGCGGTAAAGCTCGGCGCTTCGCCTGATTGGGTGATGGGTTCATGGAGGTGGAAGATATCCACGCTATCGCGGCCAAGCCGGGCCAGGCTGGCGTCAATGGATTGCGCGATGGTGCCCGCAATATCCATGCGTTGAGGTCCACGGATGCGCACCTTGGTGCCGATGATCACCTCAGCGCCAAGTGCTTTCAGCGCGCGGCCCAGATTGCTTTCGGAAACACCATCGCCGTAAGCGGAAGCTGTATCGAAATACGTGATGCCTTGGTCAATGGCGCGGCCAATGGCGCGGTCCTGTTCGGCTGCGCTGCCTTTCACCATCAAGCCGCCGATGGCGCCACAACCATAACCCAAAACGGAAACACTGAGGCCGGTCTTGCCAAGGGGGCGCTGTTCCATCGGTCACTCTCCTATCACTTCGGTGCGGGACTCTGCGGCAGGGATACCATGTCCGCAAGCCATGCTTGCCCTTCCTGCGCGACAATGCGAGCCTGCCATCCAGCGCGCATAGACGCGATATTGGAGAAAACGCACATGATTTCACGTCGCCTACTATTGGGCGCGGCGGCGCCGCTGGCTGCGGCTTCCATCATCCGCAGCGCCATGGCCTATCCGGACCGACCCATCCGCATGATCGTGCCCTTCGCCGCTGGCGGAAATACGGATATCCTGGCCCGCCTGGTTGCAGGCCCCATGGCGGAACGCTTGGGCAGGCCCATCGTTATTGAGAACCGCGCTGGCGCCGGCGGTAGCCTTGGGGCGGAATTGGTCGCGCGTGCGCCAGCCGATGGATACACGCTTTTGTTCGGCGCGGGCGGGCCGCTGACGGCCAACCCTGTTTTGCAAGCAAATATTCCCTATGACGTCGAGCGTGATTTCCGCGCCATTGGCCTTGTGGGTATTTTGCCCATGATCTGCCAAGTCACAGCACGTTTGCCGGCGCGCAGCTTGACGGAATTGATTGCGCTGATGCGCCAGCGTGATGGCGCCTTGACTGTTGCAACACCTGGTAGTGGAAGTGCGGCGCATCTTGCCTTGGAATTATTGATGGCGGGGGCCAATGTGCGTGCGACCCATGTGCCCTATCGTGGCGGTAGCGCCATGGTTGCGGATTTGATCAGCGGCACGGTTGATGCCGGGATGGTGGAATTACCCTCTGCCCTGCCGCTGCATCAGGATGGCAAGGCACCCATTGTCGCTATCGCAACACAGGCAAGATCCCCACGTCTGCCGGGTGTGCAGACTTTCATCGAAGCGGGGCTGCCCAATTTCACCGCCGGCAGTTATGGCGGCGTATTGGCGCCAGCCGCGACGCCGGCTGAAATTATTGCCAAGCTCCATGCCGCATTGGCGGCAGTGCTGGATGAAGCCGCGACACAATCACGCATCAGTGAAGTGGGCGCCATTTTGTCGAGCCCTGAGCAACGCACACCCGATGGCTTCGCAGGTTTTTTGCGTGATGAATTGGTCAATGCACGACGCGCGGCAAGGCTTGCGGGGCTTTCGCCGTCATGAAGCAATGTGGCGCTTCCACGCTTGCTGTCTGCAGCGAAGGGTGAATATCCTTGATCATAAAAACCCATGGGCAGCAGGCCTGTGACGTAATTTCTTGAGGGAGTAAACAATCATGCGCATTACACGCCGCGCCGCGCTCGGTCTTTTGGCAGCGCCGCCCGTTATGGCCCAAAGCCGAGACTGGCCGAACCGCCCGCTCCGCCTGATCGTGCCCAGCGCCGCCGGCGGGTATGAGGTTTATGCGCGCATCCTGGCACCTCGGCTTGGCGAATTGCTCGGCCAGCCTGTGGTGGTGGAAAACAAGCCAGGGGCGAATGGCATTATCGGCATGCAGGACCTGCAGCGCAGCCGGCCCGATGGCAATACTTTCATGTTCGCCCATATCGGCGCGATTTCCATCGGCAGCAGCATCTATCCCAATATGCCCTTCGATCCGGTGGAGGAATTCGCTTCCATTTCTGTCGCGGTCACCTCGCCGCTTGTTTGGTTGGTGAACCCGTCGCAGCCTTTCCGCACCATGCCGGAATTCATCGCGCGCGCGCGGGCAGAGCCAGGCGTGTGGCGCTACGGCAATCCTTCATCGGGGAGCATACCGCATCTGGTCGCGGAAGAAGCCAGGCTACGCCACCAGATTGATATGCCGGGCGTGCCCTATCGCAGCACTGTGCAATCCTTGACGGCGGTGATTGCCAATGAGGTACCGATCACGGTGGATAGCCTTGGCGCAAGTGGTGGGCATATCGCGGGCGGCCGGCTGCGTGCTTTGGCCATGACGGGCCGCGAAAGATCGGACCGGCTGCCTGGCGTGCCAACCATGATGGAACTTGGGCTTGATCAGCGCGAATGGGTGGCCTGGTATGCCTTCATGGCGCCCAAGGGCACGCCGGACGACATCATCCAAAAGCTAAATGGCGTGATCAATCAGGCCCTGCGTGATGAGGCGATTGCAACGCGCATCCGTGATCTTGGTGCCGCGCCGCGCTTCACAACGCCCGCTGAAATGCTGGCTTTCATCCGGGCAGAGCGTGAGGAATTCGGCGCGATTGCGCGCGCCGGCAAGATCAAGGTGGAATAGCGCGCGCTTTGTTCACGTAACACGCGTCAAAGCTGTTTCTAGCTGCGCAGGCCAGGGGCTTCCTGGCCTGTGCGCGCCACATATTCCGTGTAGCCACCAGCGAAATCATGAATACCTTCTGGCGTCAATTCCAAGACGCGGTTGGAAAGTGCCGCCAGAAAATGCCGGTCGTGCGATACGAAAAGCATGGTGCCTTCATAAGCGGCCAAGGCGCTGATCAGCATTTCCTTGGTCGCCATATCAAGGTGATTGGTTGGTTCATCAAGCACAAGAAAATTGGGCGGTTCATACAGCATCAGCGCCATGACCAGCCTGGCTTTTTCCCCACCCGATAGCACGCGGCATTTCTTTTCCACCTCATCGCCGGAAAAGCCGAAACACCCGGCCAAGGCGCGCAAGGAACCTTGGCCTGCGCGCGGAAAACTATCTTCCATGGTTTCAAAAATGCTGCGTTCGGCAGTCAATGTTTCCATGGCATGCTGCGCGAAATAACCCAATTTAACACTACCGCCCACCGAGACCGTGCCATCATCAGGTTGCGTGAAGCCAGTCACCAGCTTCAGCAAGGTTGATTTTCCTGCGCCATTAATGCCCATGACACAGCAGCGTTCCTTGCGCCGGATCAGGAAATCCAAGCCGCGATAAATCACGCGATCGCCGTATTTCTTGTGAATATTTTTGAGATTGACGACATCATCACCAGAACGTGGCGCGGGCGGAAATTCGAACAGGATGGTCTGGCGCCGCTTCGGCGGTTCCACACGGTCGATTTTTTCCAGTTTCTTGACCCGGCTTTGCACCTGCGCCGCGTGAGAAGCGCGCGCCTTGAACCGTTCAATGAATTTTATTTCCTTGGCCAGCATGGCTTGCTGTCGTTCGAACTGCGCCTGCTGCTGCTTTTCATTGAGCGCGCGCTGCTGTTCATAAAACTCATAATTGCCCGCATAGGTGGTGAGTGACCCCGCATCAATTTCAATAATCCTATTGACGATACGGTTCATGAATTCCCGATCATGGGATGTCATCAGCAGCGCGCCATCATAGGCGAGCAGGAAATTTTCCAGCCAAATAAGGCTTTCCAGATCTAGGTGGTTGCTTGGTTCGTCCAAAAGCATGACATCTGGGGCCATCAACAGAATGCGCGCCAAGGCCACACGCATTTTCCAACCGCCGGACAAGGCACCAACATCGCCTTCCATCATGTCCTGGCTGAAACTGAGCCCCGCCAGAACTTCACGCGCGCTGCCTTCCAGCGCATAGCCGCCCAATTCTTCAAAGCGCGCCTGCACCTCACCGAAGCGTTCGATCAATTGATCCATCTGATCGGCCTGGTCCGGATCACCCAACGCGATTTCCAGCGCCTTTAACTCGGCTGCCACTTCGCTAATGGCGCCCGCGCCATCCATCACCTCGGCCACCGCACTGCGGCCGGACATTTCCCCAACATCCTGGCTGAAGAAGCCGATGCTGAGGCCCTTCTCAGCAATCACCAAACCCTCATCGGGTTGTTCTTGCTGCGTCATCATGCGGAATAGCGTCGTCTTGCCGGCACCATTCGGGCCGACCAAGCCAATTTTCTCGCCCCTTTGCAGCGCGGCAGACGCCTCAATGAAAAGGATCTGCCGACCGTTTTGCTTGCTGATGTTATCGAGGCGAATCATGAAGGCTCTGCGTTTCTGAAAGGGGCAGGCGCCTTATAGGGGGATTTCGCCCGAGGGCCAGACCGTCTTGCCCCCGGCAACGCGTTAGCTTGGTTCAATCCCAGCGCCACGGATCAGTGGCTGCCACTTCGCGGCATCCGCGGCCAGTTGCGCGGCGAAGGCGGCTTCCGTGCTTGGCCAGGCTTCCAGGCCACGGCGCTGGAAATCCGCAATAACGGCAGGATCAGTTAAAGCAGCGCGAATTACCTCACCCAGCCGCGCGCGAATGGGGGCGGGGGTGCCGGCGGGCACGACAAAGCCATCCCAATTCAGCACTTCAGAATTCGGCAGCCCGGCTTCGATCATGCTCGGCACATCGGGCAATTCGCGTGCGCGGGTTTTGGTGGCCACGCCCAGGGCGCGAATGGTGCCGGCCTGCACATGGGTCAGCACCGTGCCCATGGGGGAAAAGCCGAAATCATGCTCGCCCGCCACCAGTGCCAGCATCTGCGGCCCGCCACCACGATACGGCACCGGCACAGTGCGCGTGCCCGCGATATGGTCAAACAAAATACCGCAAAGATGCCCGGGCGAACCCACGCCGCCCGTGCCGTAGCTGATCGTCTCGGGCCGAGCCTTGGCCGCCGCGATGATATCGGCCACCGATCTGAAGGGCCGATTGGCGGGGCAGACCAGCACATTCACGGCGTTGAAGATGGTCGAAATCGGCATCAGATCCGTCATGGGATCAAAGCCCATATTGCGGACCAAAGCGGGATTGACCGCGAGCGTGCCGATATTGGCCGAACCGATGGTATGCCCATCAGCTGCGGCGCGGGCCACGGCTTGCGCCCCGATATTCCCGCCCGCGCCGGCGCGGTTATCAATCACTACCGGCTGACCCAAAGCTGCCTGCAAAATAGGCTGCATGATGCGCATTGCGGCATCAGATGCCCCACCTGGCGGGAAGCCCAGGATGATCGTCACCGGCCGGCTGGGCGCCCAGGCCTGGGCCGAAGCGGCGCCAAGCTGGGCGAGAAGGCCGGCACCAAGGCCAGCGAGGAGGCTGCGTCTGTTCATGGGGGAATGGTGCAGCAATTCCCGCGCCAGTCCACCAAGAAAACGAACCGCCGATGGCTAAGCCTATCGCCGCCCCGCCGCCGCCATGATTTCCGAACGGCGCTGAATGGCCCAGCCATAGTTATCGGGCCACATCTTATTGCCCGGATCGCAGCCCAGGCTCTCGGCGGCCTTCAGTGTCCAATAGGGATCGTACATCAATTCGCGACCGACCGCGATCAAATCAGCGCGGCCTTCCTGCAAAATGGCTTCCGCCTGATCACCCGCGATAATCACACCCACCGCCATGGTGGCAACGCCCGCATCGCGCCGCACGCGTTCCGCATAGGGCACCTGGAAGCCCGGCGGCCGCTCAGCACGGGTGCGGAGCGGCTGGCCGGAATCATTGGCGCGGAAGGCAGGCGCCCCCGAAACGCCGCCGGCCGAGCAATCCACCACATCCACGCCGCGCGCCTTAAGCTCCTTCGCCAGCACCACGGAATCATCCAGGCTCCAGCCTTCAGCGGTGCCATCCACGGCGGAGATGCGGAAGAACAGCGGCAAATCAGCCGGCCAGGCCGCGCGCACCGCTTCGGTCACTTCCAGGGCAAAGCGCATGCGCCCGGCAAGGTCACCGCCATAGCGATCATTGCGCTTATTCGCGATGGGCGAGAGGAAAGCCTGGATCAAATACCCATGCGCGCCATGAATTTCGAGCACGCGAAACCCTGCCTTGGCAGCGCGCACCGCAGCGGCGGCGAAGGCCTGTACCGTTTCCTGGATTTTCGCCTCAGTCATCGCGGTGGGCGCATGCCAGCTTGGCCCAACCGGTTCCGACGTTGGCCCGAAACACTCCCATGGGGGCGAACCCGTCGCGGCATCTTCGGCGCGCAAGGGTGTGCTGCCCTTCCAGGGCGGCTGCACGGAAGCCTTGCGCCCGGCATGGGCGATTTGCATAGCCGGCACAGACCCAAAGCCGATGATGGCATCCACGATGGGGCGATAAGCTTCCACTTGCGCGTCATTCCAAAGCCCGCAGCAGCCATGGGTGATGCGCCCTTCCGGCGCCACCGCGGTGGCTTCCGTGAAGACCAAGCCCGCACGCCCGCGCGCAACCGCTGTCAGATGCGAAAAATGGAAGCCGTTCGCCAGACCATCCTTGGCAGAATACATGCAAAGCGGCGAAAGCGCCACGCGATTGGGCAGCGTGACTGACCGCAGCGTGATGGGCGTGAAAAGCAGGGGCATGGACATGCGTGGCTTCCTTGAAGGGGGCTTTGGAGCTAGTCTGGTTGTATGACGCGGGCCGTCAAGCCTTGGTGCTTCGTTAAGCGTCGCGCCCCCCCCCCAAGAAGGATTGTGCCATGACCACAAGACGCGCTGCCCTTGCCGGGCTTCTTGCCTTTCCTGCGCTCGCTTCCGCGCAGGAAGCCTGGCCCGCGCGAAGTCTGCGACTGATTTCGCCTTTTCCGCCAGGTGGGGCGGCCGACGTATTGGCGCGCAATATCGCCGAGGAATTGACGCCAGCGCTGCGGCAATCCGTTGTGGTGGAAAACCGCACCGGCGCGGGTGGCTCCGTCGGCACGGAAGCGGTGGTGCGTAGCGCGCCCGATGGCTATACGCTGCTGATGGGTTCAACCGGCCCGCTTGCGATCAATCCGGCGTTACTGCGCCTTGCCTATGATCCGGCGCGGGATCTGGTGCCGATTGGGATGGTCTCCACCGTCGCTTCCGTTCTTGTGGTGCATCCATCCGTGCCCGCCCGCAATTTGACCGAGTTGCTTGCCTTGGCACGCGCCAAGCCGGGCGAAATGAATTACGGGTCAAGCGGCACGGGCAGCGCGCAGCATCTGTTCATGGAATTGCTCAAGCAAATGACCGGGGTGGACATCACCCATATACCCTATCGCGGAACGGGTCCGGCCGTGGTGGATACAATCGGCGGCCGGCTTGCCATGATGTTCGACACCACGCCAACCGCGCTGCCGCATATCCAGGGCGGGCGCGTGCGCGCCATTGCCGTGACCACCGCGCGGCGCGATCCTGCCTTGCCGGATGTACCAACAATCGCTGAATCTGGTGTGGCTGGCTATGAAGGGGTTGGCTTTTACGGGCTCATGGCACCTGCCGGCACGCCAACCGCGATTGTGGATCGGTTGCATCGGGAAGTGAATGCGGCGCTGGCACGTGAAGCCTTCCGCGCGCGCCTGGTGGCGCAGGGCACCGAACCCGCCCCCATGACTCAGGAAGCCTTTCGCGATTTCATCGCAACCGATCGTGAAAGATGGGCGCGCGTGATCCGCGATGGCAATATCAAGGTTGATTGAGGCTATCGGAGATTTTTCGATGCCGCGTGAAATGATCTGAGGCAAACACAGAAGCGCCTGCCAAGTCGCTCATGCCATGGGTAAGGCGCTTCGCCTCAATCATTCCGCTTCAGTGCAAAATCATAGACAAGCTTGCGCCAGCTGGAATTCATGACCTTGCCATCGGGACCCGTCCCGGGGGGATGTTGCGTGAATTCGGCGATTAATTCCTGCTTCACGCCAAAGACAGCATCACTATCCAAATAGGGATCGCCGGCGACAAAGACATGCGTCACCAGGGTTTCATGCCCAGGTGCCGCTATCATGAAATGCACATGCGCCGGGCGCATAGGGTGCCGACCGGTGGCGCGCAGCAATTCCCCCACGGGGCCATCATCCGGTACAGGGTAGGAAGTGGGTGTCAGGGTCCAGAAATGGAAACGCCCTTCGCTATCGGTGCGAAAGCGCGCGCGCAGATTGGCATCCGGTTGATTAGGGCGCTGCACATCGTAATAGCCATCCTCATCCGAATGCCAGATATCCACGATGGCACCTGCAATGGGGCCGCCGCCTGCGGTTGAAACGCGGCCAGAGACATGCAGCGCTTCGCCCTTCATGGCGCGCGCAACCTCTGCCCCCAGGGGCAATTCCGGCGCACCTTCAACATAAAACGGGCCGAGCACCGTGGTGGGGGTGGCGCCTGCCGGCAGCCGGTGATTGATCGCATCCACCAGCATGGAAACGCCAAGCGTATCAGACAGCAGGATGAATTCCTGGCGCTTGCCATCGCACATATGGCCGATGCGTGTCAGGAAGCTGATCGCGGTCTGCCATTCCTCGAAGCTTGGCTCAACATCGCGCACAAAGGCATGAAGATGCTTCACCAGGCTTTGCGCCACCTGCCGCAGCCGGGGATCCTCTGCGCCCGCCAACCGTTGCAGCACGGCATCGGTGATGGAGTTTTCGTCAAAGTCGCGCATCGGAAGTTTCCCTTATCATTCCCTGTTCGATCAGGCGGGCAGCAAAAAATCGACTAATCCAGCCCCATCAGCCCGCGCGCAAAATCCTTCGCCGCAAAGGGGCGCAAATCCTCGGCCTTTTCGCCAACGCCCACTACATGCACGGGCAGGCCGAATTCCTGCGCCAAAGCCACCACCACGCCGCCCTTGGCCGAGCCATCAAGCTTGGTCACGGCAAGGCCGGTGACATCCACCATTTCCTTGAAAACCTTCACCTGCTGCACGGCGTTCTGCCCGGTGGTGGCATCCAACACCAGCAGCACGGAATGCGGCGCGGTTTCATCCACGCGCTTGATCACGCGGATGATTTTGCGGAGTTCTTCCATAAGCGCGGATTTATTGTGCAGCCGCCCGGCAGTATCCACCAAGAGCAAATCAAGCCCATCAGCGCGCGCCGCGGTCAGCGCATCAAATGCCAGCCCCGCCGCATCTGCACCAGGCTTGGCGGGTGCGAAAAACCGCGCCGAGGTCCGCCCCGCCCAGACTTGCAACTGCTCCACCGCCGCGGCGCGGAAAGTATCGCCCGCAACAAAGCCGATTTTCAGCCCCTGTTCCGAATAGTGGCGGCCAAGCTTGGCGATGGTGGTGGTCTTGCCCGTACCATTCACGCCCACCACCAGCACCACATGCGGCGCGCGGGCGGGGATGATTTCCATGGGCTGCGCCACAGGGTCCAGAATGGCGGCGATTTCATCGGCGAGTGCGGTCTTCACTTCCTCATCGGTCACTTCCTTGCCGAAGCGCGTACGGCGGAAGCCTTCCACAATCCGGCGCGAAGCCGCGACACCCAGATCAGCGGTGATCAGGGTTTCTTCCAACTCCTCCAGTGCCTCATCATCCAGCCGCCTTTTATGCAACAGGGAAACGACACTTTCCGTGAGCTTGGCGGTGGAGCGCGAGAGCCCCGCCTTCAGCCGCGCGAACCAGCCGGTTTTGGCGGGCGCTTCTGCCTCAGGCGGCGGGATTTCAGCAGGCGGCGCTTCCGGGGTGAGTTCCGGGAGTGGGGGAGGGGTTTCCGCAATCGGAGCCGGCTGCGCTTCAGGCGGGCCAGGAATCGGGATTTCGGGCAGGGCCGCGCCACCGCCGTGCAAACGACCGAAGAAATCGCGCAGTGCCATCAGGCGGCCTCCGCCAAAAGCCCGTCCGCATCGGCGCCGGTCACGCGCAAGCGGCGGATTTCCCCTGGCTGCCCCGCACTGCCCAGCAAGCGCAGCGGCGCAAAATATTCCGTATGGCCCCGATCGGGATGTTCCAACAAAACCTGTTCCTCTTGCCCCAGCCTGGCCGCGAAATAGCGCGCCGCCGCCGCCGCCCCGGCTTCGCGCAGCCGCGCCGCCCGCGCGCGACGTTCCGGCACCGGGATTTGCGGCATGCGCGCTGCCGGCGTGCCTGGCCGTTCCGAATAGGGGAAGACGTGCAGGAAAGAGAGGTCGCAAGCTGTCACAAGGCTAAGACTTTCTTGGAATTGCGCTTCGGTTTCAGTCGGGAAACCCGCAATCAAATCCGCGCCAAACACAATATCGGGCCGCAGCCGCCGCGCCTTTTCGGCCAGCGCAATCGCATCCGCGCGCAAATGCCGCCGCTTCATGCGCTTCAGGATCAAATCTGACCCGTGCTGCAAGGAAAGATGCAAATGCGGCATCAGGCGAGGTTCTTCCGCAATAAGCCGCCAAAGATCTTCATCCACTTCCACGGGATCGAGCGATGACAAGCGCAGCCGCGGCAATTCCGGCACCAGCGCCAGCACGCGTCGGATCATTTGCCCAAGTGTCGGGCTGCCCGGCAGGTCAGGCCCGTAGGAGGTGACATCCACCCCGGTCAGCACCGCTTCCCGATACCCCGCCGCCACCAAGGCACGAAGCTGTTCCACTATGGCGCCGATGGGGACCGACCGCGACGGCCCACGCCCGAAGGGAATGACGCAAAAGGTGCAGCGATGATCGCAGCCCTGCTGCACTTGTACGAAAGCGCGCGCACGCCCGGCGAATTCCGTCACCAAATGGGCCGAGGTTTCGCGCGCGGCCATGATGTCACTGACTGGCGCGGGCGGCGCATCCAAAGCGGCCCAGGTTTCGGGCTTCAGCTTCTCGGCATTGCCGATCACACGCTCCACCCCCGGCAAGCCGGCCCATTTATCGGGCGCGATTTGCGCCGCGCAGCCGGTCACGATGATGCGTGCGCCAGGATTGTCACGATGCGCCTTCCTGATCGCCTGCCGCGCCTGGCGTTCAGCTTCCGCCGTCACGGCGCAGGTATTGACAATGATGGCATTGCCTTGGCCGGCCTTGCTGGCCAGGTCGCGCATTGCCTCACTCTCATAGGTATTGAGCCGACAGCCGAAACTCAGCAGCCGAGGGGCTTCCGTGGCGCTCATGCCAGTAATGCCTTTGGATCAACCTGCCCGATAAAGGCAGTGGCGACGGGGCCGGTCATCAGCACATGGCCATCATGGCGCCATTCCATGAACAGATCGCCGCCCGGCATGGAAATACGCGCCGCGCGCCCAGTCAGCCCACGCCGATGCGCATTGACCATGGCGGCACAAGCGCCAGACCCACAGGCGAGCGTCAGCCCCGCGCCCCGTTCCCAGACCACTAGGCGCAGATGATCAGGTGACATCACCTGGACAAAGCCGATATTGGCGCGGTCCGGGAAAATCGGGTCGTGTTCAAGAGGCGGGCCTAATTCGCTAATGGGCAGGGCATCCAGATCGGGCACGAAAAAATTCGCATGCGGATTGCCCATGGAACAGGCGGCTGGGTCTGCCACGGGTCCGCAAGCAAGCGGCACATGCAGCGTATCCGCTTCCTGCGCGAGCGGCACATCTCGCCAGCCGAGTCGTGCCGGCCCCATATCCACCTGCCACAGCCCATCGGGGCGGGCCTCACTCGGCAAATCGCCGGAAATGGTGCGCACCACCACCCGCGCCTTGCCGGTTTCAGCAGCAATCAGGGAAGCGATGCAGCGCGTGGCATTGCCGCAAGCGCCGGCTTCCGATCCATCCGGGTTATGGATGCGCATGAAGACATCGGCGCCCGCCGCCGGGGGTTCCATGATGATCAGCTGGTCGCAGCCAATGCCGCGCCGGCGATCCGCAAGCGCCACAATCTCAGCGCGCGTCAGCCCAAGCGGTGCGGCGCGGCCATCCAGCACCACGAAATCATTGCCGAGCCCATGCATCTTGCGGAAGGAAAGCATGGGCGTGGATATAGGCCGCCGCGCGCGGAACCGGAACCCGCTTATGGGGTGCCGGGAAGATTTACCCGTTCAGCAGCCGGTCAATCTCATCCTGTGCCAAATCGGGGCCGGCCTTTTTCGGGTCCGCCACGGTTTGCACCACACCCTTCAGTTCCACCTTGGGCCTAGAGGCATTCGGCCCGGGCTGGGTGTTTTCGGGCAGGATATCCTCCAGGATGGATTCAACCTGCTGCAAATCCCGAATGGCGCGGCGGATGCGCTGGCCGGTCAAATCCTGGAAGGAACACGCCTCAAAAATGGCATTCACCCTTTCAGTGATGGCCGGCAGGGCATCCGGGCTGCCAGAGCCCTTCTCAAGCCATTCCTGAATGGCCTCGGCGGCTTCCAGAATGGTGTTGGCGGCTGCTTCCGTCGCCTGTACCACCGCCTCAAGCTCCTGGCCGGAGGTGCGGTTGCCCGGCTGAGGCGCGGAAATCATGCCGGCGATTCTTTCATGAACCGAGGATATCTGGCTGGCCAGGTTCTCCTCGCTCATGCCCAGAAGCTGCACGCTGGCGGATACCTCGGCGCTGACTTCGGAGATGCGGCGGTCCATAAAGGCGCGCAAATCGCCGAAAAGAGGCTCCATAGCGGCCCTCAGCACTTCCGGGTCCGGCACTGTATCCGCTTGCGAATGCGACATGAGACTTCGTCCTGAATCCAAAGGGCGGCCAAACCGCCGGGTGATCACGGAGGCATTAAACACCCATAAAGGTGAAATCTCCGTTTCTCTGGGGCGGGTCTTGTGTGGAAAACTTTGCGGCGCTATAGCCCCGCCTCCCGCGCCGTGGCC
>CALRPR020000042.1:0-28723 GCA_943370125.1 Allobosea thiooxidans
TAAGGGTCGCTATCCAGCATTTCGGTATCCATGATCGGCCCGATGGTGACGCCGGCCTTGTCGAAATGCGCGAGGTTTTCCGCGAGGCTCCGCGCGCCGATGAAGCCGCCGATAATCGCATCCAGTTCTTGCCAATTCTGGACGCGCGCCGGGTTGTTGGCGAAGCGTGGATCAGTGATGAGGGCTTCCTGCCCGATGGAGCGCATCAGTTTTTCTGTCATGCCTTGCGTGGAGGCGGAAAGGCAGACCCAGCCGCCATCCTGGGTGCGATAGGCGTTGCGCGGCGATGTATTGGTGCTGCGGCTGCCGGTGCGTGGTTTGCGTTTGCGTGTGAGGCGCCAATTCGCCACTTGTGGTTCCAGCACGCTGAACAGCGGTTCGAATAGTGAGATATCAATGACCTGCCCCTGTCCGGTGGCTTCCGCATGACGCAGCGCGATCATGGTGGCTGCGGAACCATAAAGCCCGGCATAGGCATCGCCCATGAACATGGGTGGTAGCACTGGTTCGCGGTCTTCAAAACCATTAATGGCGGCGAAGCCGGAATAGCCTTCCACCAGCGTGCCGAAGCCTGGCTTGTGGCGGTAGGGCCCATCTTGTCCCCAGCCGGAGACACGCGCGATGACCAGGCGCGGATTGGCGGCAAGCAACTCGGCGGGATCAAGCCCCATGGCTTCCAGCACGCCGGGGCGGAAGCTTTCCACCAGCATGGCGGCGCCCTGGGCAAGGGCGCGCACGGCGGCGATGCCCTCAGTGCTTTTCAGGTCAAGGCAGATGCTTTTCTTGTTGCGACAGATGGTCTTCCAACTTGTCTCCACGCCGCCCACGCGCCAGGCGCGTAGTGTGTCGCCTTCGGGTGGTTCCACCTTGATTACTTCCGCGCCGTGATCCGCGAAAACCTTGGTCAGGATATTGCCGGCGACCAGGCGCGACAGATCCACCACGCGCACGCCATCCATGGCGCCCTTCGCGGCTGGGTCAAAATTCTTGCGGTGCATTTTGGCCATCGGATCAATCCAGCTTGATGTTGGCGGCGGTGGCCACTTCGCGCCAGCGCGCAAGCTCAACGCGAAGAAGCTCGGTAAAGGCTTGTGGTGTGGCGGGGGATGGCCGCGCACCTTCGCTTTGCAACAGCTTCGCCATTTCCGGGTCTGCCAGGGCGGCATTGGCTTCGGTGTTCAGGCGCGCAAGGATTTCTGGTGGCAGGCCGCGCGGCGCGAAAAGCCCCCACCAGATATCGCTTTCATAATCAATGCCGGTTTCCTTGACGGTAGGACCGGGGGGCGAGCCATCCGGCGCGCCTGGCGCGGTATAGGCCAAAAGCCGCACACGGCCTTCGCGCACCACGCCGGCCGCGCTTGGCATGGTGGTGATCAGCACGGGGATATGGCCTGCCACCAGATCAGTCACCGCGGGCGGCATGCCGCGATAAGGCACGTGGTTCATCTGAATGCCGGCGCGCAGGCAAAAATATTCGGTGACGAAGTGATTGATCCCGCCGGGGCCGGAGGAGCCGTAATCAATCGCACCAGGCCTTTCACGCGCCATCCGCACCAAATCAGGCACGCTGCGCGCCGGGAAATCCGGATGCACCAGCACAATGAAGGGTGAGCGCGCGAGCAAGGCGACGGGGGTGAAATTCTCCAGGACCCCCCAAGGCACGCGCTGCGTGATGGAAGTGGTGGCGAAGGATGAGGAGGAGACCATCAAGGTATAGCCATCCGCCGGCGCTTGCGCGACCGCGGTGGCGCCAATGGCGCCGCCGGCGCCGGCGCGGTTTTCGATCACCACGGGCTGGCCTAGGCGCGCTTGCAAGCGCTCAGCCAAGGGGCGGGCGACAACGTCGTTGGACCCGCCGGGCGGGAAGGGCACGACGATTCGTACCGGCCGGGCGGGCCAGGGCGCCTGGGCGAGCGCTGGGGCGGCAAGCGGCGCAGTGGCGGCAAGCAAAAAGGTGCGGCGGCGAAGGGCAGGGGTCATCAGGTGGTCTCCTGGGAGGCGGCGCTGTCAGTTTCGCCTATTGTGGCGCTTCTGCGAAGCGGGCTTGCCCCTGTTCATGATCGGCGACATTGGCCATCATGCATTTTTCGATGAGGATTCTGGTTGGTAATGGCCGATGATAGGCCTTTTAGGGAATGGCCCTTGGAACAGCTCGCCGAACATGCGGCGCAGCATAAGGATGATCGCGTCCTGCTTTCCCAATTGCTGATCGAAACCGAACGTCGCCCTGGCGCGCGCGCCAAGCTGATGGCGCGGCGGATTGAGAATTACCTGGCAAATGTGTTGACCAAGCTACCCGGCCGCGGCGCGCCGCCTGAGGAAATGCGCCGCTATCTGGCGATTGCTGCCGAAGAAATCGCCGTGCTGCGCAAGCGTTTGCAGGATGCGGAGGTTGAGCTGAAAAAGCTCAAGGAAACCCCTACGGATGGTAGCCCACATGCGCGCGTCTACCTCACGCCCAATGCGCCGCTTTGGTTGATTGTGGAAGTACGCCGCGCCTTCCGCCGGCGCTACCATCCGGACAAGCAGACCGACCCGGTGAAGCGCCAGAATGCGGAGGAAATCTTCAAGCGCGCGGAGGAGGTTTTTGAGAACCTGCAAGGGCGAGAGGAAGCTTGACGCTGCGCACGGTTCGCGTGATCAGTATAGATCACGCGGTTGAAGGCCATCTCAATTCTCTTGACATGTTGGGAAATCTCCTCGAGCTTTTATGATGCGATTTCGAAGAAATCATCCGAGGAGAGTCAAGGTGAAAATTTTTTTTGTTGTTTTCTGTCTTGTTATTTTGTCTGGGTGCACTTCTTTTCGGGAACGTGAAACTGTAGGCGCGATACCAGCGCAACCGCTTGTTGCGATGCGTGTCGTTGTCCTGGACACGCAAATCACCAACATCGGCCTCGTCACGGCTTCGTATGGACCAATAGGAGACTTTGATCCAGCACGGCGCAAGGCCCAAGCTGAGGTACCGCTTCTTCAGCAGCTACTCAGGCAAGGCGTGGATTCCGACTTCAAGGCTGCTTTGTCGAAGTATGTTGATATTGAGCCAAATATCAGATCGAACAATCGAGCTCCCAGCCTCAGCTTTAATCCCATTGGTGCCATGGTGGAATGCGGCAATTTGAATGTGGTCTGCCAAGCATCTTTGCGAGTCATGGTTACTCTGACAGGAGAGGGAAGAAGAACTCTGTGGAGTGCAACGTATAAGGTCGGCGCGCCGATGAATGGTACGAACGACGCGGAGGTGATGCGCGTTTTCTTTGCCGACGTCATATCGCGGCTTGAGAGCCATAGATTCATCCGCAAGCGGGCTGCATCCTAAACATCAAGTCGTGATCAATTCAGCGCAAAGCCGCGGAATATGTTGCGCGAAGGGGAAGAAGCCGCGCCCGGCCAGGGGCCAACACGCTTCATCCCAAGGGCGCCGTAGCGGCGCAACGCCATAGGGGCAAAAGCTATCCGCGAGCCATCCGATCGGCGATTCAGGCATCACCACTGCATGACGCGCCAGAAGATCAGATAGGTCTTCAAGCGCGACACGCTCAGCCGGCACGCCGAAATGTTGCGCGGCACGGTGCAAT
This sequence comes from Allobosea thiooxidans, assembly GCA_943370125.1. GTDB lineage: Bacteria > Pseudomonadota > Alphaproteobacteria > Acetobacterales > Acetobacteraceae > Neoroseomonas. Next base: position 3,579 of record CALRPR020000042.1, read on the forward strand.
CCATCTTCCAACGCGCCCTCAACAAAGCGCTGCACGAGTGGCGAGGCGTCAAGCGGCGAACGCGCTTCAGGGCAGGAAAGACCCACCACACGCTGCACCTCAAGCCCCGCAAGCGGCAGGCTTTCAGGATGCAGATCATCCTCATGCAGCAACAGCACTACCGGGCCGCGCGGCGGCGCGGGCAAGGCAGGGATGGGGTGCGGTGCGGGCGGATCGGCTTCTTGCAAAGGCGTCGGCGCTTCATTCAAGGCGCCATGCGGGGCGAAACGCCCGCCCGTATGGCGCGCGATATTCTCGGCCCGCGCGACGTAATGCTTGCCCTTGGTGTGCAGCCCAGCCACCCAGCGCCAGGACAGCGTATTGGACGCAGCATCACCATCCAGCAAATGGCGCAAAAAGAAATCCGCGCCCAAAACCCAAGGCAGGCGCAGGGTAAAAATCCAAATGCTGGCAAACCACATGCGTGCGTGGTTATGCAGGTTGCCGGTTTCGATCAGCTCCGTCACCCAGGCATCGAAGCAGGCAATGCCGGTGCGCCCGGCAATGGCCGCGGCGTAACCCTCAGGCGGGGTTTGCAGGCCAGTCGCGACACGCGCGCGATACTCTGCCCATACTGACGGACGCTGCGCCAGCCAGCCTTTCCAATAGCTCCGCCAAAACACTTCCTGGATGAATTTATCGGCGATCTCCGCGCCATGGGCGGCGATGGCGGCGGCCACCACCTCCTGCTCCGTGATCAGGCGATGACGGATATAGGGGGAAAACACTGAGACATGGGCGGGCTTGCCGGGGCCGGGGTCGAAATTGCGCCCCTCGGCATAGGCGCGGCCCATCAGGGGCGTGAATGCCGCCAATCTTTCAAGGGCAGCAGCGCGGCTTGGCTCCATGGCGGCGAAACGGCAAGGGCCACGCGGCCCTTGCCACAAGACTTAAAGCTTTTCGACCTGGCCGTATTCCAGATCCACCGGCGTCGAACGGCCGAAGATGGAAACGCTCACCTTCAGGCGGCCCTTCTCCTCATCCACTTCCTCAACCACACCATTGAAGGAGGTGAAGGGACCATCGGCCACACGAATCTGCTCACCAACCTCATAGATCACGGCGGGCTTGCGGGGCTTGTCCACGCCTTCCTGCACCTGCTTGAGCAAGCGCTCTGCCTCTGCAGCCGGCACCGGCTGGGGCTTGTTGCGTGCGCCAAGGAAGCCAGTGACCTTTGGTGTGTCCTTCACCAAATGCCAGGCGTCATCAGTCATTTCCATCTTCACCAGCACATAGCCGGGGAAGAATTTGCGGTCCGTATCAATCTTCTGGCCGCGCCGTACCTCAACCACCTGTTCGGTCGGCACCAGCACTTCGTCGAACTTGTCGGCCAGGCCCTTTTGCGCAGCCTGCTGCTTGATCTGCTCGGCGATCTTGCGCTCGAAGCCAGAATAGACATGCACGACATACCACTTCTTATCGGCCACGGTGCCGTACCTCCTTAAAACCTTACTCAGCCGATACCAAAGATCAGTCGCATGGCCAACTGAATCAGCTGATCCACGACCAGAAAGAAAATCGCAGCCAAGGTCGAAAGCCCCAGCACCAGCCCTGTGGTGATGAGGGTCTCCTTACGCGACGGCCAGGTAACCCTGGAGGCTTCCTGACGGACTTCCCGAACGAACTGCGCGGGATCGAGCTTGGCCAATGTCGGTTCCCCTGAAAAACACTACCGGGTGGCAGCCCTGTCAGACCCCCACCCGGACATGAACTAAAAGTGGCAAGGGTGGAGGGTCTCGAACCCCCAACCTCCGGTTTTGGAGACCGGCGCTCTAGCCAATTGAGCTACACCCCTAAAGACGGCCTAACCTAGCCGTGATAGCACCGGGCGGAAAGGCCAAAACCTCGCCGCCCCGCAAGCCTTCTTTACGCAGTGATCTTGGCGACAACGCCGGCGCCGACGGTGCGGCCACCTTCGCGAATGGCGAAGCGCAAGCCTTCATCCATCGCGATCGGCGCAATCAATTCCACATCCATCGACACATTGTCACCCGGCATCACCATCTCCACACCTTCCGGCAGAGACACAACACCAGTCACATCCGTCGTACGGAAATAGAACTGCGGACGATAATTGGTGAAGAACGGCGTGTGACGGCCACCTTCTTCCTTCGTCAGCACATAGGCTTCCGCCTTGAACTTCGTGTGCGGCGTGATGGAGCCGGGCGCCGCCAACACCTGGCCACGCTCCACATCTTCGCGCTTCGTGCCACGCAGCAGCGCGCCGATATTGTCGCCCGCCTGGCCCTGATCCAGCAGCTTGCGGAACATTTCAACGCCGGTCACCGTCGTCTTCACCGTGTCCTTCAAGCCAATGATTTCGACTTCTTCACCAACGCGCACAATGCCGCGTTCCACACGACCGGTCACCACCGTGCCGCGGCCAGAGATCGAAAACACGTCTTCAATCGGCATCAGGAAGGGGCGGTCCACCGGGCGCTCAGGCTGCGGAATATACGCATCCACCGCTTCCATCAGCTTCAGGATCGCCTGCTCACCCTTCTCAGGGTCGCGGTCTTCCAGGGCGCACAGCGCCGAGCCATGGATGATAGGAATGTCATCGCCCGGGAACTGATAGCTGCTCAGCAGTTCACGCACTTCCATTTCAACAAGCTCAAGCAGATCAGGATCCGCCATATCAACCTTGTTGAGGAACACCACCAGCGCCGGCACGCCAACCTGGCGCGCGAGCAGGATGTGTTCGCGCGTCTGCGGCATCGGGCCGTCAGCGGCGGACACAACCAGGATCGCGCCATCCATCTGCGCCGCGCCCGTGATCATGTTCTTCACGTAGTCGGCGTGGCCGGGGCAATCCACATGCGCGTAGTGACGGTTGGCGGTTTCATATTCCACATGCGCTGTGGAAATCGTGATGCCGCGCGCGCGTTCTTCCGGCGCCTTATCAATCTGATCATAGGCCGTGAAGGTCGCCCCACCAGCCTTCGCCAGGATCTTGGTGATCGCCGCCGTCAGCGACGTCTTGCCATGGTCCACATGCCCGATCGTCCCGATGTTGCAATGCGGCTTGTTCCGCTCAAATTTCGCTTTGGCCATGGCCTTTTCCCGCTACCCTCATTGAACCGTTCACGAAACAACCCCACGCGCCCGCTGGAGCGGGTGACGGGGATCGAACCCGCACAACCAGCTTGGAAGGCTGGGGCTCTACCATTGAGCTACACCCGCGCCGAAGCGCTGTTCCCAACCCCCCTGCCCGTGCCTTGACGCATGCCAAGACCGACAAGGGCTGATATGGAGGGGGTTGGATTCGAACCAACGTAGGCGCAAGCCAACGGATTTACAGTCCGTCCCCTTTAGCCACTCGGGCACCCCTCCACAGCCGCTCGCCCGTAACCGGGGCTGGCGGGAGCGGGCGGACTATCCGCATTGGCGCTTGCCTGTCAACGGATGGGGCGGAAAAACGCCAAAGGTTTTCATTCTGGCGCGCTCGGCGCATCATGGGGGGGATGCAACGTCCCCCGAAGCGGCCCCCTGGCCGCGCCCGCCCGCAAGGCTCCGCCCCGCAATCACCCACGCGCCGCCCGCGCTTTGAGGATAAGGCCGAAGCGCCGCGCGGATACCGCAGCGCCCCAGGCCGCTTCCAGGAGCAGGAGGCCCCGCCGCCCCGTGGCCGCCGCGTGGCTAGCCCCGCGCCGATGGAAGCCGAGGGCCCCGCCCCACCGCGCCCTGGCGCTGGCGCTGGTTCCGGCGCTTTTTGGCTATATGGCGAACACACGGTGGCGTCTGCCATTCGCAACCCGCGCCGCAAGACCAGGCGCCTGCTGGTGACGGAAGACGCGGAAAAAAGCCTGCGCGCCGCGCTGAACCGCCCCTGGCGCCTGCCGCCGGAACGCATTGAACGCCAGCGCTTTGGCACCTTCCTGACCGAAGACGCGGTGCATCAGGGTGTGGCGTTGCTGGTGGAGCCCTTGGAATCGGTGGCCCTGGAAGATGCCATCGCCGCTTCCGATGGGCCGGTGCTGCTGCTGGACCAGGTGACGGACCCGCGCAATGTGGGGGCGATTCTCCGTTCTGCCGCCGCTTTCGGCGCGGCCTGTGTGGTGCTGCAGGATCGGCACGCGCCGCCTGAGACCGGCGCGCTTGCCCGCGCAGCCTCCGGCGCCTTGGATATCGTGCCGGTGGTGCGGGAAGTGAATCTCTCCCGCGCCATTGCCAGCCTGCAAAAATCCGGTTTCTGGGTGATGGGCCTGACCGGGGATGCGCCCCGAACCTTGGCGGAAGCGCGGCCGCGCGACCGGCGCGTGGCACTGGTGCTGGGCGCAGAAGATACCGGGCTGCGCCGGTTACAACGCGAAACCTGTGATGAGTTGGTGCGCCTGCCAATCACGCCCGCCATGGAAAGCCTGAATGTGGCGGCAGCGGCGGCGGTCGCGCTGTATGAAGTAATCCGCGACGCCTGAGCAGAAATCGGGGGAGGTTACTCCCCCGATCTGATCCTACTTTTCCTTGGCAGAGATGATGGCGCCGGAAAGGCTTTCCGGAATCCGCTGCGTCCAGCGCCCGCAATCCACCTGCGTCACGAAATCCAGCACGGCGCGGTTGAAGGCATCCGGGTCTTCCAGATTCATGGTGTGGCCGCATTTCGGCATCACCAATAGCGCGCTGCTCATGATGCTGCGTTTCAGGAACAGGGAAGGCTCCAGCGTGGGGTCATCCTCATCGCCGGCGATCACCAGCGTTGGTACCTTCATCTGCTTGAAGTCTGCTTCAAGATCGAACAGCGATGGCCTTTCGCGCTGCACACCTTGCATCGTGAGCGCCGAGCCCTCGGTTGAATGTTCCGCAAGCTGGGTCTGGAATTCCTTGAAGCCGCGCGGGTCTTTTTCTTCGAACACCAGGCGCGTCGGGCCGCGGGAATAAATATCGGCCATCTTGTCCATGCCGTCAGCGCGGATGCGCGCGGCGGTGGCATCCACCTCGGCCCGGAATTGGTCACGCTTGCCGGGCGCGGCGCCATAGCCAACACCGGCCGCAACCAGGCTGCGCGCCAGCTGCGGATGCCGCAGGCCCAGATGCAGCGTGGCAAAGGCGCCCATGGAAAGCCCCACCACATGGGCCGGCGCCAGATTGAGGCCCTTGATCACGGCGGCAATGTCATCCGTCGCGCGGTCCTGGCTGTAGGAAGCTGCCGAATTGGGCACGGCGGATGGCGGATAGCCGCGCGCATTGAACACCACGCAGCGATAGCGGCGGGAGAAAAACCGCATCTGCAATTCCCAGGAACGCGAATCGCCCGCGAATTCATGGACGAAAACCATGGGGGTGCCGCTGCCGGCTTCCTCATAGAACAAGTCAACACCGTCATCGGTTCGCAAAAAGGGCATGGGATCATCCTGCTCGGGGTTGTGATTGGCCCCAGAATGGGCGCGGCGTGGCGACCCGTCCAGCGCTTGACAGGGAGGGGGGCAAGGCGCATCTGAAATTAGGACCTTGATGGTCCGGATTGCAGGAGGGTTGCCCGCGTGCTGCGGCTTTCAAAGCTGACCGATTACGCCGTTGTGGTGCTGACGCGGCTGGATGACGCTGCGGAAGGCGGCGTGCTGACCGCCCCGGTCCTGGCCGGCGCCACGGGTCTGGCGGAGCCAACCGTGGCCAAGGTCTTGAAAATCCTGGCTCATGCCGGGCTGGTCGAAGGCCGCCGCGGGGCGCTTGGGGGGTATCGGCTGACCCGCCCACTGGCTGCCATACCGCTGATTGAGGTGATTACCGCCATGGATGGCCCCATCGCGCTCACCGCCTGCGTGGATAATTCCTTCGGCGTTTGTGAATCCGAAAGCGCCTGCCCCGTGCGCGGGCGCTGGGACCCGGTGAATGAGGCGATCCGTCGCGCGCTGACCGGCATTTCCATTGCTGATCTGGCCGGCCCGCCCGCCATAGTGCCGCACCCCGAACCCGCTTTCCCCATTTTTGCCGCGGAATAGAGCAAAACCATGCCCGCTGTTACCGAGACCATCGAAACCGTCCAGGCCGTCACGGATTCCACCTATAAATGGGGGTTCGAGACGGATATCGAAATGGAATTCGCCCCCAAGGGGCTTTCCGAGGATATCGTGCGCTTCATCAGCGCCAAGAAGGAAGAACCGGCTTGGCTGCTGGAATGGCGCCTGCGTGCCTTCGCCGCCTGGCAGAAAATGGAAGAACCGCGCTGGCCTTCCGTGAAATATCCGCCGATTGATTACCAGGATGCCTATTACTATGCGGCGCCCAAGCAGAAGGTGGGCCCGAAGTCACTCGATGAAGTGGATCCGGAACTGCTGCGCACCTATGCGAAGCTTGGCATTCCGCTGAGGGAACAGGCGATTCTAGCGGGTGTTGAAGGTGCTGGCGAAAGCCCCGCCGAAGGGCGCATGCCAATCGCGATTGATGCGGTGTTTGACAGTGTTTCGGTTGCGACCACCTTTAAGGATCGGTTGGCGAAGGATGGTATCATTTTCTGCCCGATCAGTGAGGCAGTGAAGACGCATCCCGAATTGGTTCAGAGATATCTGGGCTCTGTCGTGCCGCAGGGCGATAATTTCTTCGCCGCTTTGAATAGCGCTGTGTTCACTGATGGCAGCTTTGTCTACATCCCGAAGGGCGTGCGCTGCCCGATGGAGCTTTCCACCTATTTCCGCATTAATGCGAAAAGTACGGGGCAATTCGAACGCACGCTGATCATCGCTGATGCGGGGTCTCACGTTTCCTATCTGGAAGGCTGCACCGCGCCGATGCGCGATGAAAACCAGCTGCATGCCGCGGTGGTGGAATTGGTGGCCATGGATGATGCCACCATCAAATACAGCACGGTGCAGAATTGGTATCCCGGCGATGCCGAGGGTAAGGGCGGTATCTATAATTTCGTGACCAAGCGCGGCGCCTGCCGCGGCGCGCGGTCCAAAATTTCCTGGACGCAGGTGGAAACCGGCTCCGCGATTACCTGGAAATATCCTTCCTGCATTTTGCAGGGCGAAGACAGTGTTGGCGAATTTTATTCAGTTGCCATCACGAATAACTACCAGCAGGCGGATACGGGGACCAAGATGTTCCATATCGGGCCCCGCACTAAATCCACCATTATCTCCAAGGGTATCAGCGCGGGGCATGGGCAGAATACCTATCGCGGCCTGGTGCGGATTGGCGCCAAGGCGACCGGTGCGCGCAATTTCACGCAATGCGATAGCCTGCTGATTGGGGATTTGTGTGGCGCACATACCGTGCCCTACATCGAAAATCGCTGCATGACCGCCAAGGTCGAACATGAAGCAACCACCAGCCGCATTGCGGAAGATCAGCTTTTCTATTGCCGCCAGCGCGGCTTGTCGCAGGAAGATGCGGTGGGGCTGATCGTGAATGGTTTCTGCCGCGAAGTGCTCAAGGAATTGCCGATGGAATTCGCGGTGGAAGCACAAAAACTATTGCAAATTTCGCTCGAAGGGAGCGTTGGGTGATGTTGGAAATCAAGGGACTGACCGCTGAGGTTGATGGCAAGCCCATTCTGAAGGGCATTGATCTGGTTGTGCCGCAGGGTGAAGTGCATGCCATTATGGGCCCAAACGGGTCGGGTAAATCCACGCTTTCCTATGTGCTGTCTGGCCGCGATGGCTATGAGGTAACGGGTGGCACTGCGCTGCTGCATGGCCAGGATTTGCTGGCGATGGAACCGGAAGAACGTGCTGCCGCCGGCGTGTTTCTGGCGTTTCAATATCCGGTGGAATTGCCCGGCGTGGGCAATGCGACCTTCTTGCGCACCGCCTTGAATGCCATTCGCCGCGCCAAAGGTGAGAGCGAATTGGATGCCATGCAATTCCTGAAGCTGGCGCGCGAACGCATGAAGGCACTTTCGATGAATGACGAAATGCTGAAGCGTGGCGTCAATGTCGGCTTTTCGGGTGGCGAGAAGAAGCGCAATGAAATTCTGCAAATGGCCCTGCTGCAACCGAAGCTCGCCATTCTGGATGAAACGGATAGTGGGCTTGATATTGATGCGCTGAAGATCGTGGCCGATGGCGTGAATGCCATGCGCGGGCCTGATTTCTCCGCGCTGGTGATCACGCATTATCAGCGTCTGCTGGATTACATCGTGCCGGATCGCGTGCATGTGCTGATGGGCGGACGCATTGTGCGTTCAGGCGGGCCGGAATTGGCGAAGGAGCTGGAAGCGCAGGGTTACGGCGCCATCCAGGCCGCGGCGTGACAGCGGCACCACAACCAGGCGCGGCAGGCTTCCTCGCGCGCTATCAGGGCCTCAAGGATCATCTGCCGGGGGCGCGGCTGCCTTGGCTGGCGGCGCTGCGTGACGATGCGGCGGCGCATGTCGCGGCGCGTGGTTTTCCGACACGGCGGGTGGAGGCTTGGAAATACACAGACCTTTCGCCTGTCGCGCAGGCGGGTTTTGCTGAGCCGCTGACGGCCGTTGCCGGCGCGTTGACGCTGCCAAAGCCACGCTGCGCGGCGCGGGCAGTGTTTGTGGATGGGCGCTTTCGCGCTGATCTTTCGGCGCTGGATGGGCTTGCCTATCGCGCGGCTTCTGTCGCGCAGCATCTGAATGCGCTGGAAGGCATGCTGGGGGCGCTGGCGCCCTTGGCCGATCATCCCATGACGGCCTTGAATACGCTGATGTTCGAAGATGGCTTGTTCCTGGATGTGCCGGCGGGCGTCGATGCTGGGCATTTGGAATTGCTTTCCATCGCCGTTGATCCCGGCCGGCCCTTCGCTTTCCATCCGCGCCATGTGATCCGCCTTGGCGCAGGTGCCAAATTGACTCTGCTGGAAAGCGCCATCGGTGGCAGCGCGCAATATCTGCATAATCCAGTGTTTGAGATTGATCTAGCGGAAGGCGCGGTGCTTAGGCATGGGCGCGCGCAACAGGAAGGCGAGGGCGCCTTTCATCTTTCCATGATCCATGCACGGATTGCGGCTGAAGCGCGTTATGACACCATGGCGGTTTCTGCCGGCGCGCGGCTTACGCGCATGGAAATCCATGCGGCACTGACAGGTCCCAAGGCATCCTGCCACATGAATAGCGCGCAATTGGCGGCAGGCCGGGCGGTGGTGGATACCACCACGGCGCTGGATCATGCCGCGCCTGATTGCGCCAGCCGGCAAACCTGCAAGACCGTGCTCGCGGGCCAGGCGCGCGGCGTGTTTCAGGGCAAAATCCTGGTGCGACGCGAAGCACAAAAGACCGATGGCTATCAGATGAACCAGGCTTTGCTGCTTTCAGAAGACGCTGAAATGGATAGCAAGCCGCAGCTTGAAATCTATGCCGATGATGTGAAGTGCAGCCATGGCGCGACTATCGGCGCTTTGGATGCGGATAGCCTGTTCTATCTGCGTTCGCGTGGCGTGCCGGCGGATCAGGCGCGGTCCATGCTGGTGCAAGCCTTCCTTCATGAAGCCTTTGAAGGCCTGGAAGATGATGTATTGCGTGAAGCGCTGACCGCCGCCGTGGATGGCTGGTGGGTCCGGCATGGGACGGCATCATGAGCTTTGATGTCCATCGCATCAGACAGGATTTCCCGATCCTGTCGCAGCCGCAACACGGTAAGCCGCTGGTGTTTCTTGATTCAGGGGCGAGTGCGCAAAAGCCTCGCGCGGTGATTGATGCCATGACGCGCTGCATGGAAACGGCTTATGCCAATGTCCATCGCGGCGCCTATCGGCTTTCCGAAGTGGCGACCGATTCTTACGAAGCTGCGCGCGGTGCAGTGGCGCGCTTCATCAATGCGCCGGATGCGCGGGAAGTGGTTTTCACCCGTAACAGCACGGAAGCGATCAATCTGGTGGCGCATAGCTGGGGCCGTGGCGTGATGCGCCCGGATCAGGCGGTGCTGATCTCCGAGCTTGAACACCACGCCAATATCGTGCCTTGGCAAATGCTGCGCGATGATCGCGGTAACGCCTTGCGCGTCTGCCGCGTGACCGATTCCGGCGAATTGGACATGGAAGATCTGGCCGCCAAGCTTGCCGATGGCAAGGTGGGGCTGGTCGCGCTTGCGCATATGTCCAATGTGCTGGGTACCGTCACACCAGTTGAACGTGCGGTGGCGCTGGCCCATGCGCATGGTGCGAAGGTGTTGCTGGATGGGTCGCAGGCGGTAGTGCATCGGCGCGTGGATGTGGCTGCCATTGGCTGCGATTTCTACTGCTTCACCGGCCATAAGCTTTATGGGCCAACAGGCATTGGCGTGCTGTGGGGCAAGCTGGAACATCTGGATCGCATGCCGCCCTTCCTGGGTGGTGGCGATATGATTGAAAGCGTGAGCTTCGAAAAATCCACCTGGGCCAAGCCCCCGGCGCGGTTTGAAGCCGGCACGCCCGCCATTATTGAAGCGGTTGGCCTGCATGCCGCAATTGATTACGTGACGGCGATTGGCATGCCCGCCATTGAAGCGCATGAGCGTGCTTTGGTGGATCATGCCATGCGGAAACTGTCGGACGTGCCGGGGCTTACGCTGTTGGGCCGCGCGCAGGATCGCGGCGGGGTTTTTGCTTTCGCGCTCGACAACGCCCATCCGCATGATCTTTCAACGCTATTGGACCGCGCCGGCATTTGCATCCGCGCCGGGCGGCATTGCGCGGAACCGCTGCATACGCGCTTCGGTCTGGAACAGGGCACGGCGCGCGCATCCTTTGGGCTTTATACAACGCCGGAGGAAGTGGATTATCTGGCCGGCGCACTGGTAAAAGCGCGGGAGTTTTTTGCATGAGCGGCGGTGATTTCTTCGGCGATTTGCGCGATTTATATCAGGAAGTGATCCTGGATCATGGCCGCAAGCCGCGCAATTTCCGCCGGCTTGAAGATGCGGACCGTACATCGCGTGGCGATAACCCCATGTGTGGTGACCGCATGGAGCTTTTCCTGAAAATGACGCCGGATGGGCATATTGCCGATGCGGCGTTTCAGGGCCGCGGCTGCGCGGTTTCCATGGCAAGTGCCTCGCTCATGACCGAAACCGTGAAGGGCAAAACGCCGGACGAAGCGCAGGCGCTTGGCGCTGCTTTTCGTGATTTGGCGATGACCGGCCAATGCCCCACCTGCGCGGCTTCGCTGGAGGACGCCATGGAAAGGCTGACGCCGTTATCTGGCGTGCATGAATTTCCAAGCCGGGTGAAATGCGCAACACTCGCCTGGCATACGCTGAACGCCGCCCTTGCCGGCACGAAGGAGGCGAGCAGTGAGTGACGACACCACCAAGACCGAAGCACCCGTGCATGCCGCCTGGACCCCAGAAGGCGAGGTGAAGCTGCCCGCACAGCCGGTTTCCGAAGACGCCGTGATTGGAGCGATTTCGACCGTGTTCGATCCGGAAATTCCGGTTGATATCTATCAACTCGGCCTGATCTACGCGATCGAGATCGGTGATGACGGCAAGGTGAAGGTGGAAATGACGCTGACCACGCCATCCTGCCCTTCCGCGCAGGAATTGCCGAACCAAGTGGATGAAGCAGTGCGCGCATTGGATGGTGTTTCTGAAGTGCTGGTGGAAGTGGTGTGGGACCCGCCCTGGGATCATTCCCGCATGAGCGAAGATGCGCGTCTCGCGCTTAATATGTTTTGAGGTGATGGCATGAATGCAACCATTGAAGCCAAATCCGCACGGCGCGCCTTGCCGCCGCTGATGTCGCTAAGCGATGGCGCGGCAGAACGGCTGAAGGGGCTCTACGCCAAGGGCGAACAGGGCAAGTTCCTGCGCATCGCCGTGAAGACCAAGGGATGTTCTGGACTTTCCTATGATCTTTCCTGGGTGGATGCGCCAAGTGCGGGTGATGAGAGCGTCACCGACAAGGGCGTGACGGTTCTGGTGGACCGCAACGCGACACTTTTCCTGATTGGCACGGTGATGGATTATGAGGTGAAGGCCATGTCAGCGGGCTTCACCTTCACCAATCCAAATGAAAAGGGCCGCTGCGGCTGCGGTGAGAGTTTTCACGTTTGATCAAGTGCTAGACGGCGCTTGACCAATCCGCCGCCACGAAGCGGTAGCCGCTGCCTTCCTTGGCCAGATAGCCATTGGCCGGGAAGGGGAAGTGATAGGCGGTAATGCGGATGCGGTCCGTCGCCACGCGGTCAAAAATGCGCCGCCGTGAGGCTTCGGCCAATACCGGGTCGAAATCGAAAATAAGGTGAAAATCCGGCCGGCGCGCGAATAGGTCAGGCCGGTTGCTGGTATCGGCCACGAACATCATCTGCTCTGCGCCATCGGCGATATGATAGGCGGTATGGCCCGGTGTGTGGCCATAAGCCGCAACGGAACGCACGCCTGGGATCACTTCAGCATCAGGCCTAATCCTGCGCATGCGTGCTGCGTAAGGCGCCAAGCGACGGGCACTATTGACGAAATTTGCGCGCTGGAATTCAGGGGTGCGCGTTTCATTCGTCGCATCACCCCACCAGGCGATTTCCGCTTCCGGCACGATGATTTCGGCATTGGGGAAGGCTGCTGCGCCTGTGGAGTCTTGCAGGCCATTCACATGATCGGGATGGAAGTGGCTCATCACCACACGCGTGATCTTGGTGGGATCAATGCCAGCAGCCTGCATATTGGCGATCAAGTGCCCAAAAGGTCTGCCCGGCGCCGTGACGCCCACTCCACTGTCGAAGACCACCAAATCCCGTCCGGTATCAAGGAAGGTGATATTGATGGGAATGAACAGCCTATCCGTGGGAAGGAAGCCATCACGAAGTGCGGCCTGCACCTCCGTCAGCGGGGCATTAACAACGGTGCCTTCAACCGGGCGCACAAAAAACCCATCATGCACCGTAGTCACGGTAAAGGACCCGACCTTGAAGCGATAAAAGCCCGGCGCCTGGGCCTGCGGTGCCGGCGCGGTTTGGGCCGATGTAGTCCGCACAAAGGCGGGCGCGGCGAGCAGGGCGGCGGAGGCGATTACCGAACGACGCCGAAAAGTGATCATCACCGCGCTCCTTTATGGGTTCTGGACAAGGATCTTGGCTTGTTTAAAAGCCCAGCCGACACATACTAAGATACACTCGATCTCCTAGCAACGGACAGTTCTCGCTCGTGCAAACCCCTTCTCCGCCTCGACCGATTGGTTTTTTTCGGCGACTCGTCAACAAGGTGGCGGGAACGAGTTCGTCAGAGGGCGGGGCTTATGGCCTGTTCCATCTTCGATCTGAAGTCGCGCGGTTGCAAGCTTCCGTCACACAACTAAATTCAGCTTTTGGCCGGCGCGATATCAGGTCAGTAAAGGCATTATTGGAAGGTGCCCAACGAAGGGAATTTGAAGCGGCGGTAAGGGACCGGATCCATACTATCCCGTTGCCGGATGGAACCGTACTTTGCCGGGTGCTTGGGCGTTACAAGATGTACGTGGACGCAGCCGATACCTCTATGGCTCCTCATCTGATGATGGAAGGCTTTTGGCAATATTGGATGACCGCTTTTCTATGCAGAAATCTTGACCATGGTGAAACAGCTTATGACCTTGAAGCGGGCTATGGTTATTATGCCCTGCTGATGAGCGAATTGGTCGGTGCCGAGGGGCGGGTGGTCGCGCTTGAATATAATCCATGGCTTTTCCAACTGCTGAAGCGCAATTTGACACTGAATGGCCAAGACAACATTGTCGTAACGCACCGTATCGTTGCTTCAAGCACGGCGGCTGCGGCTAAGGAATTGCCGGTGCTCTTGGCTGGCCCTTCGGCAGACACGAATCAGGCAGTGCAATTTCGTCGTGGTAGCGCCACCAGCTGTATCGCTCCCGCTATGACTTTGGATGGTCTCGAACCCGATTCGGCCGATCTTGTAATTGTTTCTGCATTTGCGCTTGAACAGGGGGCACTTCAGGGTATGCAGGGCTTGATGGATCGGAGCCCTTCACTTCGGATCATACTGGAATTCGTGGCCGATCGCTGCCCCAATGCCCGAGAGACGCTCGAGTCTCTTGCCGCCCGTTTTCCATTGCGTTTCATAGATGTTGATAGTCGCGCTAAGCCGATCACCATTGAGCGGATACTTGAAGTTGGCAATCTTAGCCTTTTTCTGTCCAAGAACGAGCCGCGCTGAATTCTGCTACTGATCGGCTCGGCTTACATTGTGTCGAAACTTGTCACCGGCCACCGGCAAGTAGCTTTGTCAATGTCGCAATTGCTGCCATCAAATCATCGGTTTCCATCGCCTCATGCGGGTTGTGGCTGCCGTTTTGGTTGCGTACCAGCAGCATCCCGGTCTTCACGCCCACCGCGGCAAAATTATTCGCATCATGCGTGCCGGGACTATGCAGGCGCGCGGCATCAATACCGCAAGCAGCAGCGGCATCGGCAAGGCCCGACATCAGCGAAGGGTCCATCAGCCCAGGCGCAGCACTACTGCGCTCACCAAGCGTAATCGTCACGCGCCGACGCGTGGCAACCTCTGCCACAATCGCCTGTAACTTGGCCTCAAGCGCCACAAGATGCGCGGCGTCATAAGCGCGCAGATCAAGGCTCATTTCAAAATCACCGGAAACGGCAGTCAGCGAATGCCGATCTACAGGCGTATGAAAACGCCCAATCGTCACCGCCATGGGGCGGCCCGCGGCTTCTTCGGCCAGCCAAAGCTGTTCCAGGCAAAGCGACAAATCTGCCCCGGCCAAAGCGGCATCTCGGCGGAAACGATGTGGCAGGCCGGTATGCGCATCCTCACCCGTGATGCGAATGAAGGGATGGCGAAGATTACCCGGATTGGCGAGGCAGATGGCAATCGGCAAACCCGCTTCCACAAGCTGCGGCGCTTGTTCGATATGCACTTCCAGATAAGCGCCAATGGCGGCGGGGTCTAGCAAGGGCTTGCCCTGGCTGAGCCGCGCCGGATCGCCACCCGCCGCCGAAATACTTTCGGCCAGCGTCTTGCCGGTGCGCGCATGGCGCAATTCCAGTGCACCGGGTGGCAGGCGCGCCAGCAGGCAGCGGCTACCAATCAGGCCGAGGCCGAACCAGACCGCTTCCTCACACCGTAGCGCCAGCACTTCAATGTCTCGGTGCGGTGTGAGGCCCGCCGCGCGCAGCGCCGCAACAGCGCCAATGCCCGCAATCACCCCCGCCGCGCCATCAAAATTGCCACCCTGCACAATACTATCAAGGTGGGAGCCAATGATGATCGGCGGCGCTTCTGGCTTTTCGGCTGTCCAGCGCAGGGAAAGATTGGCGCCGGCGTCAATGCTGGCCTGCATACCAAGCGCATCGCCCGCCTTGCGGATCAGATCATGCGCTTCGTTTTCGCCGCGCCCATAGGCGTCACGCGTGATGCCGGGCGGGTCGGCGCCAATCGCCGCCACACTATCCAGCAGGCTTTGCACCAACGGTTTTTGCGCCGCAATGGCTTCATCCAGTTTCATGCGGCAAGCGCCTTTGCATCACGCAGCACCATATCCGCGGCCTTTTCGCCAATCATGATGCTGGGGACATTGGTATTGCCGGAAGTGAGCGCCGGCATGATGGAAGCATCCGCCACACGCAGTCCGGCAATGCCATGTACGCGAAGTTCCGCGTCCACAACGGCCATCGGGTCGCTGCCCATCTTGCAGGTGCCAACGGGATGATAGGTGGTCTCGGCCGCCTGCTTCACCCATTCGATGATCTCAGCATCACTTTGCCGCGCGGTGCCGGGCGCAACCTCCGTTAAGCGCAAGGGCGCCATGGCCGGCGCATACATGATGGAACGCGCAATCTGAATCGCGCGCACCGTGAGTGCCGCATCCACAGGCGCCGAGAGGAAATTGAAATTGATCGCCGGCGGCGCCTTGGGATCGGCCGAGGTGATATGGATCTGCCCCTTGCTTTCCGGGCGCATGACATGGGCGTAGCAGGTCATGCCCGATTGCGCCGAAATGCGTGGGCCATTCGGGCCTTGTTCGGTGAAGGCCGGCACCCATCCCAACAACAGATCAGGCGCTTCCAGCCCTTCGCGGGAGAATACAAAAGCGCGAATGGGGGCCGCCACCGCGCCCAACATGCCCTTGCCGGTGAGGGCATAGCGCAGCGCCTGCTCCACCAGGCCAAGCCCGCGCCCGCGATCATTCAGCGTATAGCCTTTGGCACCCACCGCCCAGCGCGTGCGCGGCGCGTAGTGATCGCGCAAATTCTCGCCAACGCCTGGCAGCGCATGCAGGGTTTCGATACCAAGTCCCTGCAAGCGTTCCGGCTGACCAATGCCCGATAATTCCAGCAATTGCGGCGAATTTATCGAACCGCCACTGATGATCACCTCTCGCCCCGCCTGCGCCTCAAGCCTTTGATCGCCCTTGCTGTAGCGCACACCACTGCAGCGCTTGCCTTGAAAAATTAGTTTTTCCGCGAGTGCCCCGGTTTCGATATGCAGATTGGCGCGGCCACGAATGGGGTCCAGGTAGCAGGCGGCGGTGCTCATGCGGCGACCGCCCGAGATACTTGCCTGGCTCATGGCAATGCCATCCTGATGCGCGCCATTGTAATCCGGGTTGTGGCGAATGCCGACCTCGCCGGCTGCCTTGATCAGCGCCTGGAAAATCGCGTCGCGCGGTTCGGGATTGGTGACGCGCAGCGGGCCATCCTTGCCGCGATACGTGGCGTCACCATCGCCCTGATAATTCTCGATCCGCTTGAAGAAGGGCAGCACATCCGCATAGCTCCAGCCGCGATTGCCCATTTGCGCCCAGGTATCGAAATCCTGCGCCTGACCGCGCACAAAAGCGAGGCCATTGATGGCGCTCGACCCACCCAGAATGCGCCCGCGCGGCACGGGTAGACGCCGGCCATTGGTGGTGGCCTCCGGTTCTGAGGTGTAGAGCCAATTCACCTCAGGGTTATTGATCATGCGCGCATAGCCCACGGGAATGCGGGTCCAGCGATAGCTGGCGGGGCCAGCTTCCAGCAGCAGCACCTTGTTGCGCGGATCGGCGGAAAGGCGATTGGCCACCACCGCGCCCGCCGAACCGGCGCCGATGATGATGTAGTCATATGCCGCCATGCGCTTCCCCCTTTGCTTTCACCCGCATCAACCCATGCGGCGCGTTTCAGGGCAAGTCCTTGCGGGTAATCTGGCGTGATCCGGCAAAGCGAACCACGCAATCAAGCCCCAAAGCTCAACGCATCGGGCGCATATATTCCATGGACATTTCCGATGGGTTCAGAATGCCCATCATGGCCATGTTGCGATCGATTTCTTCAGACAGCAGGCCAATCGCGTGCTTCACGCCTTCTTCGCCCGCCACCGCCGCGGCTGAAAGCATCGGCCGGCCAACAAAGACAAAAGAAGCACCAAGCGCCAGCGCCTTCAGCACATCGCTGCCACGGCGGATGCCGCCATCATACATCACCGTCATACCGCCGGCATCGCGGGCGATTTCAGCCAAGCTGCGCAGGCCGGAAATCGTGCCATCCAATTGCCGCCCGCCATGGTTGGAAACCATGATGCCATCGGCCCCCGCTTCGCGGCACATGCGCGCATCTTCCGGGGAGATGATGCCCTTCACCACCAGCTTGCCCTTCCAGCGCCGGCGGATCAGTTCCAGATGCTCCCAGGCCAGCCCATCACGCGCGCCAAAGGCGCGCATCAGCGTGCTGGAAACAATGGGCGGCCCTCGGCCTGCATCCATATTCTCAAAATGCGGCATGCCGTTCGTCAGCATGGTCTTGAAGAAGGTATTCAGCACCCAGCCCGGATGGGTAATGCCATCCCACAGCAATTGCGGCGTGGGCTTCAGCGGAATGGAATAGCCATTGCGCACATTGTTTTCGCGGTTGGATGAAACCTGCACATCCACCGTCAGCACAAAGGTCTTGAAGCCGGCCGCCGCCACGCGGTCTACCAGCGGCTCGATCCGCTCGGCCTCACCGGGCAGATAGGCCTGATACCAGGCATCCGGATTGGCCTTGGCCACATCTTCCAGCGGGATCAGCGAAGATGCGCTCATGATCATCGGCACATTGCGTGCGCGCGCTGCTTGCGTCAGCACCAGGTCACCGCGATAGGCCACCAGCGCGGAAGCGCCCATGGGCGGCAGGCCGAAGGGCGCATCATATTCCTGGCCGAATAGCGTGGTCTTCAGGTTGCGCCCGCGTGTGTCGCGCAGCACGCGCGGCACAAAGCCCCATTCGGCGAAGGCTTCCCGATTATCGCGCAGCGACGCATCGTTTTCCACCGCGCCGGAGACAAAGCCACCAATACTGCGGGGCAAGTACCGCGCTGCAGCCGCTTCAAAATCCGGCAGGCTCAGATAGCGGCGCACGGAAGCCGGCGGCGGCGGTGGGCGCTTCTGGCTCAGATTCTGGGGCGCGGTGGGCGCCTGGGCCCATTCGGGCGAATTCGCCGTCATAGAAATTTCCTTGGACTGACTTGATTGCCGTTCTTTATTGCCCGGAATCGGGTGGCAGAGAAGCCCAAAGCGGCGATTTCAGTGCCAGAGCGGGCGGATCACATGCTCATAAAGGGTGAAGGCGACCTCAATTCCCACCAGCACCACCACCGCGGCTTCCAGCCCGAGTGCCCGCCTTGCTTGCAGCAGGGAGAGCAAAGTCTGGATGGTATCGCCGATCCAGGCGAGCTTGCGTTCCAGGGCGGTGCCCCTCTCGCTGAGCTCATATTCATCCGAAAGCCGGGCATGGAGCCGTTCCAGTTCTGGGTGATCCCAGAGCACTTCGGGCTTATCCGCGGCCTCCACCCGCGCAAGATTACGGCTATGGGAGGATAGCGCATGGCCGATCTGCCGATGCAAAGCGCGGGAGGAAAAGCGCAGCCTGCCCGCCGCGCGAAGATCGGCCACGGCGGGTTCCAAGCGGTCCAAAGCATCGGCGATGCGGGCTTCCTGCTGGGCGAGGGCGGCGCTTTTCGCGAGCGCATCCGCCACCACGGCAAGCCTTTCCGGCGCCTGATCGCAAAGCTGGATCACGCCTTCGGCATCAACGCCGTCTCGTTCGGCGCCGAGCGCGATCAGCGCGGTTTCCTCGGCCTGGCTATGGGTAGGGTTGGTGATGCGCGGAGCGAGCGAGGCAAGCAACGCAGCTTCGTCGGCGGGATCAGCGCCGAAAATCACCACCGCGCCCCAGCGGAAGGCAAAGGCGCTGATCGGCGCCGGGGCCGCGATGGGCACAGGGTCTGCCATGGCGGTGCCGCCGGGGCCAAGGCCGCGATGGTCCAGCCTTTCACCCAGGATCACGGCGCGGGCGCGCAGCAGGGAGCGTTGCGCGGCATCGGTTTGGTTCAAACCGGGGTCTTCGGTGGCGCTGGGCGCTTCTTGCATGAGATGAGCTTAGCGCGGATCGCCGTCCGAATGGTATGAAAACACTCGATTGAGACCTGCCCATCATGCGCTTGGCAATCAGGATGCGCCCGGCGTCTGCTCTGGCATGGCGTCAAAAGCTACCGCCGTGGTGGCAGGGCCGGTGCTGCGGGGCGTAGCACGGCGGTAAGATCAGCCATCGCCTGTTCCCGGCTTGGCGGATTGCCATTGCTCACCGCCACCATATGCCGCGCCGCGATGCGCGCGAGTTCTGGCAGATACTGCACATTCTGCGCCTGCAATTCCTGCTGAACCACATTGGCGGCATCCGCTATGCGCAACCTATCCGCGCCGCGGCCCACAGAAAGTACGGTGCGCAGATAGCTCGCGGCCAATTCCTGGGCGCGCGCGGGTTGGCCTTCTGCCTGGCTGCGCAGCGCGGCTTCGATGCGCGCCATGGTAGTGGTGATTTGCTGCGTGCGTTCCTGTTGCCGGCGGAGCGCCGCTTGCACTTCGGCCTGCGTCGCGGCAGCGATGCGGCCCTGATCTTCTGCCAAAGTGCGTTGCGCCTGCACGGTTTCCGCCTGCACGCGCGCAAAGGCGCCAAGCAATTCGCCAAAACCTTCCGCCAATAGGATTTGCCGACCGATCTGCGCGGCAGCGGCGATTTGGCTTTGGATTGCCTGCATTTCCTGATCATTGCGCTCTCGCTGGGCAGTGCGGAGCGCCGCGCCCACGCGCTCAATCCCCTGGCGCAGCGCCGGGTCTGGCGTGTCATTTTTCAGCACTTCCAGAAGGCGTGCTGGGTCTTCGCTGGCGCTGTCGCGGGACTGCGCCTCAGCCTCAAACGCAGCGCGCAATTGGGCGGGGCGCTGGTCGCTGCTGGTTGCCACTAAGGCGAGCACCGGACGAAAGCCAAGGCTGCGTAGCCGAAGCGCTTCGCCATTGCGATCAAGCGGCGGCAGTTCAACACGGAGACTCGAACGGATCTGATCCTCCGGCGTCAAGAAATCCCCGCCGCGCGCGACCATACCGCCGGCCTGACCATGTGGCCGACCGACGCGATTGAGCCGATAGGGTTCCAGCACCCATTCCGCAACATTGCCGAGAATATCGAAAATCCCAAGCGGATTGGCTTCCAGCATGCCGATTGGGCGCACGCGCCCGCCGGAGGATCGCGTTCCCTGAAACCAGACATAACGCTGCATGCCTTCAGACATTGGAAAAACACGCGCGCCGAAATCCGCTTCCGCAACTGCCGCTCCACCGCGTGCGGCAAATTCCCATTCCTCCTCAGTTGGCAGGCGCACAAAGGCGCGCGCATCATCACGCATAGGCAAGGCGTCACGCGCATTGCGCGCGAGCCAGGCGGAATAGCGCATCGTGAAGGCAATCGCCTCATGCCAGGCGATATCGGCCTGAGGTAGGCGCCCGGCGGCGGCTGGTGTTGGACAGGTTTCAGCGGTTACGGCTACGTATTGATCACGCGTCACTTCATACTTGCCGATATAGTAGCGCGGCGGTGCAGTGGCATCGGCCCCGCGAAATGGCCCTGCGATGAAGCTTTGGCGGAGAAATTCGCTGTAATTGGTTTCCGCATCCGCCTGGCCGAGCATGGCCGGGCGGTCAGCGAGCAGCCCTTGGCCCAAGGGGGTTGGCACTGGGCGAAACACCATGGCGCCACCGCAGGGCATGGGTAGGATCAGATCATCTGCAAGCGGTTTCGGATTCCAGAATTCCGCTGGCCATCTTTCTTGCGCGTTTACCGCTGGCGCGAACAGGATCATGGTAGCAAGCAACAGCTTACGCATCGCGAAGCCCCTCCGCAGGTTCAATCCGGGCGGCGCGATACCCGGCAAAAGCTGCGGATATTGCCGCGCCCAAAAGGCTCACCAAAAATGCCAGTATCAGATGCTGCGCTTCAATGACACAAATGGCCCGCGCGCCAGCGGCATTGGCACCCGCAAGCGGCAGGCGATTGACCAAACCCGCTACCGCCAAGGCGAGCAGGCTTGCGAGCGCCGCCCCCGCGCCCGCGATGATCAGCGCTTGGATCAGCGGAAACACCACCAGATCGCGTCGCGACAGCCCAATCAGGCGCAACAGCGACAAATCGCGTTGTTTGCGTTCCACATTCCCATAGAGCCCAACCCCGAGCGAGACGAGAAACCCAACCCCACCCAGCCCCGCGAGCAAGGCAAAAAGCAGCGTGAGACTGCGATCAAGGCTGAGCAAGCCTTCCACCTGTTCCGCAAGCGTTTCAACCTCCACCCCATCGCGGCGCAGGTCGTGGTCAATGCGCGTCACATCTTCCAAGCGCCGCGCATGGGCGCGAAAACCGGCATAGATGCGTGTGGGATCATCCGAGATATCGGCGGGCGTTGCAGAAGCGGGCAGCGCGCCATCGGTGAAGCGATCCACCAGCAGCAGAGTCTTGAGGTCAACGAAAACGCCATCGCGGCCAAAAGCGCTCGGCGGCGCGATGGCAGCGATGGAGACGGGAAAATTTAGCACCTCTCGCGCGCCGGCATCACCGCGAAGGGCGCGCAGCGTCACATTCATGCCTGGTTGGAGGTCAAGACGCGCGGCGAAGGAAGCACTTGGGATGATTTGGTTCGGCGCAATGCTGGGCAGGCCATGCAGCAGGGGATCACCCGCGGCGGTGGCCAGCAATTCCGCGCGCAGCACAGTGCCAGGGCGCGCAGGATTTTCGAAGCGCGCTTCGGTATTCAGGCTGCGCGTGCGCGGAATGACAAAGGCGATATCGGGGCGCGCGGCCAGGCGCGTTAGAAACGCCGTATCGAAATTGCGGTTGGCGGCATTCACCACCATGCGGCTGCGCGGATTATCAATCAGATCCGCACGCAGCCCATCAATCACACCCTGTTTAAGACCAAACAGCACAATCAGCGGCGCCAGTACCGCCGCCAGACCAATCAACGAACAAAGCGCCAATGTGCGTTCATGCAAAAGATCACGCAGCGAAAGCCCAGCAAGCAATCCGCCATGAGAGGTTTTTTCACTCATGCGGGCGCCCGAGCCCGATTTAGCCAGGAACGACCAGCGCCCGCATTCCCTGCTTCCGTACGGATCGGCAGAATAGCAAAGCCATGGCGCGCAGCGCGGTCCGGGTCGTGCGTCGCCAGGATCAGCGCCGTATCCTGTTCGCGCGCCTGTTCAATCAGCAGCGCCAATATTGTGTCAGCCAAGGCCGGGTGGACGCTCGCGGTTGGTTCATCCGCCAGCAGGATTTCCGGGCGATGCGCCAAGGCGCGGGCAATGGCTACACGTTGCCTTTGCCCAACGGATAGGGTCGCTGGCATTCTCTCGAGCAAATGCGCGATCTCAAGCCGCGCTGCCAAGGCTTCGATATGCGCGGGATCAGGCCGGCCAAGCACCGCCTGGCTAAGCGCAATATTGCGCCGGACAGACAGGAACGGCAGCAGCCCACCCGTTTGCAGAATATAGCCGAAATGCGCGGCGCGAATGGCTGTTAGGCTATTGTCATCTCCCGCGCGCCAAACAGCGCCAAGGTCTATCGCCTTGCCTGTGCGTGGCGTCAGCAAAAATCGGCCTGTACTTGATGGCCGGCGCGCCAAGGCCAGCAGATCAAGCAGCGTGGATTTGCCGGAGCCAGAAGGCCCGACAAGCGCCAAGGCCTCACCGCGCGTGATGCTGAATTCCTCAATGACAAGCTCAAACCCAGGCGCGCCGCCTGGCGCCTGATGGCGGATGATGACGTCTTGCAGCAGCAGGGTCGGCGCGGAGTGGTTCATGCGCGCCCTCAGGGCAGCGCATCAATGGGCACGGGATACATCGCCTCACCAGGATTGCGCCCGCCATCGAAACTGACCCAGAGCGATGGCTGGCGATTGAACTCCTCATACAGGCGCAGCTTCGCTTCCAGCGCATTAACGATTTCGGTGCGTCGCCCAGCCCCCATGCTGTTCCATTCTTCCTGGGTGAATTCCATGATCTGGCTTTGATAGGGCAGGTCCTGCAGGAATTCGCCAAAGGCGCCGCCCAGGCGTTGGAATTCCGCCATGCGCCGAGGATCACGCGCCGCCGCTGCCGCTGCTCCGCGCACACGTTCAAAGAACGTCTCCGGTGAAAGCCGTGCCGCTGCCTGAGCCTGGATGATGCTGCGCAGCGTCGTCGCCAGATCGGAAAGCTGATTGCGCGTCAGCAATACGCGCACATCCAAAGGCCGCCTTTCCGGTCTGGGTTCTGCCGGGTTGAGTTCCTGATCCAGAACGAAGCTCCGCACCACATCGGGCGCCGTTTGATGCGTTGCGCGCCCCAGATAGGAAAGCCGCATGGCGGTGCCGACAATCTCCGCCTGTTCGGCGATGCGTCGTTCCGCCGCGCCTTGTGGCGCCCTGATGCCGGCGATGGGCCGCCCGACGGCAGCGGCGACTTGCGCCAGCAGCGCATCTGTCAGCGCATCCACGGTTTGGCCGAATTGGCCCAGATTACCCTCATTGATCGGGTAATAAAGTTCCCCCGCCGCACCAAAGCGCGTGAGTTCCCGGTATTGCCGTTCCGCCCGCGCGTGGTTGGTGCGCCCTTCCGGTGTTTTCAGGTGAATGGCGTAGATCGCGACCTGCTTCGCCTCCGATTGTGCCAATTGGCGCACCTCTTCCGGGCCCATTTGGGTTTGTCCGCGCGGGTCCTTCGCATCCCGCGCACCAGCATCCGTGATCAGAATAACAAAACGCCCGCCATATTGCTGCCAAGGCACATCATCCAAGGCGAGTTTGATGCCGGCGAGTGAATCCTCATCAAAGCCTTCATTGCTCTCGCGCGCTTCGGCGAGTTGCGAAAGCCGCGGCAGGATCGCATCCGAAGCCTCAGCCAGGTCGGGCAAGGAGACCATGCGCGTGACATATTCAAGCCGGGGATTGCCGCCCAAATGGTCGCGGAAGGCCACCATGCCAAAGCGGAAATTGTCACGCACCGCGGTATCGCGAATGCGATCCACCACGCGTTTCAGCGCTTCACGCGTGCGATCAATATAGGGACCCATGCTGATGGTGGTATCCACCACAAACACCACTGCGCCCCGATAATTGCGCAGCGCATCCGGATCAGCGGGTGGGGGAGGGGCTTGCTGCGCGGGGGCGGAAACCACTTCCAGCAAACGCGCTTCATGCGCGCTTTCATTTTCCACGCGCTGTGCGGAGAGTATAGGCAGCAGATAGAATTGCCTGGTGATGTCAATGAAGTTCTCGGGTTCCAGCGCAATCACTGGCCCATCGGTATTGGCGCGTGCGGCCTCGCGCAAGCGCGTAGCCTCTGCCGCACCGCCGCGTGTATTCAGCCAAAGGGCGCGCGGTGTTTCGGCATCCCGGAAGAACATGGCGCGGTCGCGGCCGGCAGGGTTATTGAAAGCCAGCACCATGGTCTGCTTCCAATCCATGGTGCGTTCTGCGCGCACCCAGCCTAGCGTGCGGCCATCCTGCGCCGCACCAATTTCAAGCCAGCCATCGGCGCCGCTGCCCTGGCGCGCATAGACATAGAAAACACCAAAGCCCGGCGTTGGCTGGGAAGGCGCATTCGCATCCGGCCGTTCGGCCAGGCGGGCACCCGGGCGTAGGATCACGCGTTGAAATAGCGTCGCGCGCCCTTCCATCAACAACGGTTGCCGCGCGGTTTGTTGTGCGATGCCTTGTCCTGCTGGCAAGGCGCACAACACGGCAAGCGCAAGAACCCAAAGCGCGCGGCGGAACATCATGGCCAGAATTCCTTGAGAGCGGTTTCCGCCGTGCCATTGCCCGCACGTGCCTGTTCCTCAAGCCAGGTCTTCAGTGCAGCGCGAGGCGCTTGCGCGGCCGCATCACCTTTTTGCACGGCATCGCGGTAATAACGCGCTGCCGCACGCGGGTCTGGCGCGCGGAAGGGGCGGCCCG
>CALRPR020000043.1:0-28581 GCA_943370125.1 Allobosea thiooxidans
CGCAAACCCCGCGCTGGCCCATGCCGGGCATGAGCATGGCTTGGTTGCCGGCTTTCTGCACCCGTTGATGGGCGCGGATCATGTGGCGGCGATGGTGGCGATTGGGCTTTGGGCGGCATCGCTTGGCTGGCAGCGCGGCTGGCTGCCGCCGGTGGGGTTCCTGGTTGGTATGGCGGGCGGCATTGCGCTTGGCTTGGCTGGCGGGATCGGGCTTGGCTTCGGCGTGGTTGAAACAGCGGTGGCGGGTAGCTTAATCGTGCTCGGTGCCATGCTCGCCATGGCGCAGCCCTTCCGCCCTGCCCTGGCGCTGCCCTTGGTGCTGGTGGCGGGCTTGGTGCATGGCCTGGCGCATGGCGGGGAGATAGCCAGCGCGGCGCTGCCGACCGCGCTTGGCATGCTGGCGGGCTCCGTACTGCTGCATGGGCTCGGTGTAGCGCTTGGTGTGGCAAGCGCTCGTTATGCCGGCGCGCTGCGCTTTGGTGGGGCCGCGATTGCGGGGTTTGGCCTGCTTCTGCTGAGCGTCTGATTGTTTCGCTGCGGCGGCCTGACCGCCGCAGCTTTGTGCGATCAGCCCCTGATCGAAATCGGCGTCAATTCCTGAAACCAGCTTTGTGCCTGGACAAAGCCCTGTACGCGCGGCGCTAGTGCACGCGGGTTCATGTCATGGGCCACAAACAGGAATAGGCGATCATCCACCGTCTTGGCGTGAATTTCCGCCAGAAGGCCATCCAGCGCCGCGCCATCAAAGGTTTCATAAGCGCGTCCGATCATCGCATCATATTCAGGGTCACTGAAATAACCCCAATTATTAGCGGCCGGCGGGATCATGTCTGATTTCAGGAAGCGCGGCATGGCGGTGAATGGATCAAAGGCACCGTAGGAAATATTGATGGCGCTGACGCCGCGATTGGAAGGCGCCCTTGCCCCTTCGCGCCAGATGCCCAAAAGCGCATTCCATTCCAGCACTTCAAAGGTCACTTCAATGCCGATTTCCTTGAGGTTCTGTTGGATAGCCTCATTCATCGGTTGAGGCTGCATCTGGCCCGAACCCGATGGCGAAATCGCAACCTTGGTGCGCAGCGGATTGCGCGGTGAAAACCCAACTTCGGTCATGATCCGCCGCGCGGCTGCCACATCCGTGCGCACCGGATCCTTGGGCGTGCCATGCCAGGGATGACCCGGCGGCAATAACCCCGCGCCCTCACGCATCATGCCGCCCAGGAATTCCTTCATGCCGGCGCGGTCAACCGCGAGATTTGCCGCGCGGCGCAGGCGAATATCGCGCCAAGGGGAATTTTCCAGCATGGAGAAATGCCAGGTCCAATTATGCGGGTACTGGTTCGATACCACATTAAATCCGGCCTGACGGAGTGATGGAATTGCATCCGGCGGCGGCGCTTCAATGAAATCAACCTGATTGGAACGAAGGGCAGCCACGCGCGTATTGGCTTCCGGCAGCGGCAGCAGCACAAGCCGCGCAACCTTTGGGATGCGGGCCGCCTCCCAGTAATCGGCATTGCGCAGCATGATGCAGCGTTCCCGAATGGCGAATTGTTCCAGTTTCCACGGCCCGGTGCCGACCGCCATATCAAGATAGCGATCCCAATCGCGCCCGGCGCGTTCCCAAGCGCCCTGATGCGTAATGCCAACCCAGGTCAGGCCATAAGGCACGAAGGCATCGGGGCGAGAAGTTTCAAGAATGAAGGTATTCGGCCCTTCCGCGCGCCAGCTTGCAATGGTTGGCATGCGAATGCGCGCCTGCGCCGCCGCGCGGGGATCATAATGCGGCACACCTTGCTTGAAGGCACGGTCATAGGAAAATACAACGTCATCCGCCGTCATGATCTTCCCGTCATGGAACTTCACGCCTTCGCGCAGCGTAATGATCCAGCGCTTGGTGTCAGCGGGGTCCACGCGCCAGCTTGTGGCAAGCCCCGGGCGCAGCACCGCCGGTTTTTCGTAGGAAGACAGATCCCACATGGTCAGCTGGTCATAAAGCGTGATGCCCATGAAGCGGTGACCCTCACCGCCCTGATCGGGCACACCATTGGAAAGCGGGATAGCCGCGGCGGTCATACCGACGCGGAGCGTTGCTGTCGGCGCCCCCTGCGCCATGGCAAGATCATAAGGCAGGGCGGCGGAAGCGCCCAGCGCGGCGCCCCCGCGCAGCAAATGACGGCGTGATAGGGAAGGCAGCATGGTTCTCTCCGATTTCGTTGTTGAGACGGAAGCCGGAGTAAGCGAAAATCAGTATTGCTATCTGAAATAGCCCTGTTTTGGGGAAAACATGCAAAGATAGACAGGATCTGCCAAGACCCTGTGCAAAACGAAAAAAATCAAGCGAAGGAAACGGGCAAAGGGCGGATTATACGGCCGGTTTGCTGGTCTTACGCCGCCAGGATCTTCCCATCTCGCAGCGTCACCACCCGGTCCATCCGGCGCGCAAGATCAGGGTTATGCGTCGCGATCAGCGCCGCCAGACCCTGGCCGCGCACCTGTTCCAGCAATTCAGCGAATACGCGATCGGATGTGGCGACATCCAGATTGCCGGTCGGTTCATCGGCCAGTAGCAGGCGTGGCTGATTGGCAAGCGCGCGGGCAATCGCAACCCGCTGCTGTTCACCGCCCGAGAGCTTGCCAGGCCGGTGATCCAGCCGCGCTTGCAAGCCAAAAATCCCGAGCAAATCCTTGGCACGCTCCGTTGCATCCGCGCGGCTTTTGCCAGCGGCAAGCTGGGGCAGGATGATGTTCTCGGCGGCAGTGAATTCCGGCAGCAAATGATGGAATTGATAGACAAAGCCGATGGTGGTGCGGCGGATGGTGGTGCGTGCCTCATCCGAAAGCGAACCGGCGGCCTTGCCTGCAATAAAAACCTCGCCACCATCGGGCTTTTCCAGCAAACCCGCGAGGTGCAGCAAGGTTGATTTGCCGGTGCCGGAAGGGGCGACAAGCGCCACGATCTCGCCAGCAGCTATCGTCAGGTCAGCGCCGAGCAACACGGGCAATTCGCCCGCTTCCGTGCGGTAGCAGCGTTCAACGGCGGCCAAGCGAAGGGTCGCTTCATTCATTGCGCAACATCTCCACCGGATCGGTGCGCGCGGCGCGCCAGGAAGGATAAAGCGTCGCCAGCAAAGACAGACCAAGCCCCATCGCCACCACCTGCGCCACTTCATTGTAATCAAGGATCGCGGGCAGGCGCGTCAGGAAATAGACCTCTGGGCTGAACAATTCCGTGCCTGAGAGTGATTGCAGAAATTGCCGGATGCTTTCGATATTGAGGCAGAAAACCAGGCCCAGGACAAAGCCAATCAGCGTGCCGAGCACACCGATGGAAGCACCGCACAGCAAGAAAATCCGCATCACCGCGCCCTTGGTCGCACCCATGGTGCGCAGCACGGCGATATCGCGCCCCTTATCCTTCACCAGCATGATGAGGCTTGAGACGATATTGAAGGCCGCAACAATGATAATCAGCGTCAGGATCAGGAACATGACATTGCGTTCCACCTGCACCGCATTGAAGAAGCTGGAATTGGCATCTTGCCAGGAATGCACCATCACGCGGCTGCCCGCGGCTTCCTGGATTTGCCGCGTGATACCGCGCAGCCTGGTTGGGTCCTGCACGAAAACCTCGATCTGCGTCGCGGCATCGCGCTGTTGGAAATAAAGCTGCGCGGCTTCCAAAGGCAGGAAGACAAAGCTGCTGTCATATTCATTCATGCCGACATCAAACAGCGCCACCACCCGATAAGCGCGCACACGCGGCACCGTGCCAAACACCGTGGTGCGCCCCTGCGGTGAGACCAGGCTGACATTATCCCCCACCGAAACACGCAAGCGGGCAGCAAGGCGGCGGCCGATGATGATCGCATCCTCGCCTTCAAAGGCATCAAGGCTGCCGAGCCTTATGCCATCAGCAATCAAGGGCCGTGCGCGCAAATCATCCGGCCTGATGCCGCGCGCGAGCCCACCCGCCGCTCCGCCTGAATCAGACGTGATCAGCACCTGGCCTTCCACAATGGGGGTGGCCGAGACGACACCTGGAATAGCGCGAATGCGCCCCGCCACATCGTCAAAATCGGTGAAGGAAGACCCAACGGCATATACGCCAAGATGCCCATTCAGCCCCAGAATACGCCCGAGCAATTCATGGCGAAATCCATTCATCACGCTCATCACAATGATCAGCGTGGCGACACCAAGCGCAATCCCCACCAGCGAGAAGATCGCGATGACGGAGACGAAACGCTCCCCCTTCCGCGCGCGCAAATAGCGGAAGGCGACCATACGCTCAAAGGCGTTGAACATACTGGCTCAGCCGCCCTTGATGCGGGTGATGGCGTCTTCGAGCGAGACTTCCTCACGCTCACCGGTCATGCGGCGCTTTAGTTCCACACGGCCCGCAGCGGCGCCGCGCGGGCCGATAATGGCCTGCCAGGGAAAGCCCATGAGGTCCGCATCGGCGAATTTCTCGCCGGCGCGCACGGCGCGGTCATCATAGACCGCACTGTCATCGCCAAGCCGCGCGTAAAGCGCCTCACACAACGCATCGGTTGGGCCATCACCGGGGCGAAGATTGAGAATAGCGGCAGCCCAGGGTGCTACGGCATCCGGCCATTTGATGCCGGCGTCATCATGATTGGCTTCAATCAGCGCACCGACCAGGCGCGATACGCCAATGCCATAGCTGCCCATTTCCGGGATTACTGCATTGCCGTCCGGCCCCGTCACCGCCATGCCCATGGCAGCGCTGTATTTGGTGCCGAAATAAAAGATATGGCCCACTTCAATGCCGCGGGCGGAAACGCGCTTGTCTTCGGCAAGCGCGGTCCAGGCGGCTTCGTCATGCATTTCTTCGGTCGCGGCGTAATGGCTGGTCCAGAAATCCACCTGCGCGGTCAGATCGCTGTCGTAATCCGGCGCTTCGGCCAGCACATCGCGTTCCAGCAAATCACGGCTCACGAAAACCTGGCTTTCGCCGGTCTCGGCCAAGATGATGAATTCATGCGACAGGTTGCCGCCAATCGGCCCCGTATCAGCGCGCATCGGAATGGCCTTCAGGCCCATGCGCGCAAAGGTGCGCAGATAGGCCAGGAACATCTGCCGATAGGAATGCTGCGCGGCTTCCTTGGTTAGATCAAAGGAATAGGCATCCTTCATCAGGAATTCGCGCCCACGCATCACGCCGAAACGCGGGCGCACTTCATCGCGGAATTTCCATTGGATGTGATAAAGGTTGCGCGGCAAATCGCGGTAGGATTTGGCGAATTGCTTAAAGATATCCGTGACCATTTCCTCATTGGTTGGGCCGAACAGCATTTCGCGTTCGTGGCGGTCACGGATGCGGAGCATTTCCTTGCCGTAATCATCATAGCGCCCGCTTTCGCGCCAAAGCTCCGCCGGCTGGATGGTCGGCATCAGGATTTCCTGCGCCCCGGCGCGGTCCTGTTCTTCGCGCACAATCTGTTCAACGCGCCGCAGCACGCGCAGGCCCGCCGGCAGCCAGGCATAGATGCCCGCCGAGGTCTGGCGGATTAAGCCCGCACGCAGCATGAGGCGGTGAGAGGCGATTTGCGCCTCGGCCGGGGTTTCCTTGAGTGTCGGCAGAAAGGCGCGAGTGAGGCGCAAGGGTCTAATCCTTTGATTTTAAGTCGCTGGGGGCCGCACCCTAATCCAGAAGAGGTTTTTGGGGAATCACCTGCCCGCATACGCAATAAAGTAACACCGAATTATTGTGCAGCGCACCAATTCGT
The DNA here is from genome assembly GCA_943370125.1 of Allobosea thiooxidans. Lineage (GTDB taxonomy): Bacteria > Pseudomonadota > Alphaproteobacteria > Acetobacterales > Acetobacteraceae > Neoroseomonas. The sequence continues at coordinate 5,754 of CALRPR020000043.1, forward strand.
CATTTCAGGCTGGTTTATGGCATTTTTGTGCTTGCAACTTAGCGTCACAAACTTTTAAAAAAGAAAAGGCCGCCGCCATCAGGCAGCGGCCCAAGTTTAGGGAGGAAACGCCAGTCACACGGCAGAGGAAGAAACCAATCTCCCTCTCGATCTGTAGAATGGCGGACCAGCTTCGAAGGCTCAACCAAAAAGAGCCAAGAGCAAGGTCAAAAAAGCGGCTACCAGACTGACATTGCCCGAACATAAGGCAAAACCGACCCCCGGGTCGGTTTTTCGCTTAATTGGTGGGCATTGCGAGGATTCCGGTCCGGAAAGAAAGCCATTCGCTTTCAATCAGCCACCAAACCGCCCCCCAAATCACCGCCGCCAGCGCCGTGGTGCCAAGCAACTTCCACCCCATCAGGTGCTTTTGCGGCGCGCCGCGCCAGCCGCCTTCTTCCAGCTTGCCCTGGGAATCGGGGCGCGTGCCGATGGGCAGCACACAGAAAAGCGCCAGCCACCAGATCAGCAGATAGACAATGACGCCGGTGAAGACCGACATGGCTCAAACCCTGATCACGTGGATTTCGACATTCGGCCGCTTCTTGAAACGCCGCCCCAAAGCCTTGCGCAAGGCGGCACGAAGCGATTCGCGCAACGTTTCATCATCATCGCGCAGCCCCGCTGGCAGATCGGCAATGCTGCGGCGAAGCTCGGCGGCAACCAGGCCAGGTTCGGGGTCCTGCTCGGCGAAAAGCCCGGGGGCGGTGATCACGGGATCGCCAAGCACCCTGCCCTGCCGGTCAAGAGCTACGGATGCCAGCACCACGCCATTGAACATCATGCGCCGACGTGCGGCGATGACATCGCCATCCAGGGGCAAAAGCCGGTCACCATCCACGGCAAGGCGGCCAGTGGGGACAGCTTCAATCACCTCAGCCCGATTGCCGGAAAGTCGCAGCACATCGCCATCATTCAACAACACAGGCTTGGCACCGGCGATGCGCGCCAGATCCGCATGTTCCTGCATATGCCGCCATTCGCCATGGACAGGCACCGCGATGCGCGGTTTTACCAGCGCGTATAGGCGGCGCAGTTCTTCGCGCGCCGGGTGGCCGGACACATGCACCATCGCCTGTTCATCCGTGATCACGCGGCAGCCGCGGCGCACCAGCCCATCCTGCACGCGCTGAATGGCAACCTCATTCCCCGGTATCTGGCGAGAGGAGAAGATCACCGTATCGCCTTCGCCAAGCGCAATGGCCGGGTGCTTGTCTTCCGCGATCTTAGCCATGGCAGAACGCGGTTCGCCTTGGCTGCCGGTGCAGATCAGCAGGATTTCATCATCGGGCAGGAAGCCCGCTTCTGCTTCATCCAAAAAGGGCGGCAGGGATTTCAGATAGCCGCATTCCCGCGCCGAGGCTTCCATATTCCGAAGCGACCGCCCGAGCAGCGCCACTTGCCGCCCTGCCGCGCGCCCGGCAACCGCTATGCTTTCAAGCCGAGCAACATTTGAAGCGAAGCAGGTGACAGCGATGCGTCCCTTGATGCCCTTGACCAATTCCGTGAGTGAGGCGCGCACCTCTGCCTCACTTCCCGAATGGCCTTCAACCAACGCATTGGTCGAATCACAGACCATAGCGAGCACGCCTTCTTCGCCAAGCCTGGCGAAGGCGCCTTCATCCGTGGGCGCGCCGATCAGTGGATTGGGGTCAAGCTTCCAATCGCCCGTATGCAGCACCAAGCCATAAGGCGTGCGCAAGGTCAGCGCTTGGGCTTCCGGGATGGAATGCGTCACGGGGATGAAGCCGCAATCAAAGGGGCCAAGCTTCACGCGCCCGCCCGGGGCCAGTTCCAGCAAGCGCACTTCATGGATCATGCCGGCTTCACCAAGCTTGCGGCGCAGCACAGAAAGCACGAAGGCAGTGCCATAGATGGGGCAGCGCAATTGCCGCCACAAATGCACCACCGCGCCGATATGGTCTTCATGCGCATGGGTGATGATCAGGCCAAGCAAAGCGCTGCGGTTTTCGGCAAGCCAGGCCGCGTCCGGCACCATGATATCGGCTTCCGGCTGATCCGGCCCGGCAAAGCCAAGCCCGCAATCCACCGCCAGCAAGGCGCCATCACAGCGATAGACATTAAGGTTCATTCCGATCTCACCCGTCCCGCCCAGCGGGATAAAGGCGAGATCGCCAGTCATGACATTCATGGTGCTAATCAGAATCCGATCTGAGGGGATCGCGGAGCGCGCTCTGGTGGAAGACGGAAGAAGGATTGCGCTCGGCCAGCAGGCGCAACCCTTCCAGGGTTATGTCGGGATCGGTTCTTTCAATGACAAGGGTCCCTTCGGCGAATAGCGGGGCAAGGCCGCCCGTGCCGATGACCTTCATGGGCCCGCCATATTCCGCCTTGATGCGGGATACAATGCCCTCCACCAGGCCGACATAGCCCCAATAGATGCCGGATTGCATGGCGGGCACCGTCGCGCGCCCAATCACGGATTGCGGGCGGCCAATGCCAATGCGCGGCAGCCGGGCAGCCGCTTTATGCAGTGCTTCGATGGAAAGATTGATGCCGGGCGAAATGGCACCCCCCAGATAGGACCCATCGCTATGCACCACATCGAAAGTGGTCGCGGTGCCGAAATCAATCACGATCAACGGACCGCCATAGCGGGTATGTGCGGCGAGCGCGTTCAGCAAGCGGTCAGCGCCGACTTCTTCCGGCCGATCCACGCGAATATCAAATCCCCAATCGAGCGGCGCGCGTGCGATCAGCGGTTCGCAATCCATCCATTCGCGGCAAAGCCGGCGCAGATTGTAGAGTGCGGCAGGCACCACCGTGCCGATGACGCAGCGCAGGATATCATTGGGCTTCAGGCCGGCGTGTTGAAACAGCGTCAGCAGCCAGACAGCATATTCATCTGAAGTGCGGTCGGCGCGCGTGGCAATGCGCCAGCGCCCGCGCCATTCCGTTCCGTCATGGACCGCGAAAACGACATTGGTATTGCCGGCATCAATAGCGAGTAGCATGGGTCAAATGATCTCCCCGGCTAGAATAAGCTGGACTTCGCGGCCTTTGGCAAGCAGCAACCCGCCTTCGGGCGATAGCCCAGCGAAGTTGCCTTCCATGAGCGCACCATCGCGTTTTACTGATACCGGCGCGCCCATGGCGGGCGCATAGCGCAACCAGGCATCGCGGATGGGCGCGAAGCCTTGGGCAAGGCGCAGGTCATGCCAATGAGCCAGGTTTTGCAGCAACCGCGCTGCCAAGGCTTCCGGCGCGGGCGCGTCGGGCAAGTATTCCGCAAGGCAGGCAGTGGCGCGATCCGGCAGGCTTGGTTTGGTCGCGATATTCACGCCCATGCCGATGCAGATCCAATCGAGCTCATGGTTTGCCGCCACACCGGTTTCAACCAGAATGCCCGCAGCCTTGGCGCCATCCAGCAGAAGGTCATTCGGCCATTTCAGCATGGGCCGCGCGGCTTTAGGCAATAGCGGCTTGAGCGTTTCCGCCAAGGCCACCGCCGCCACAAAGGACCATTGAGGTGCCTCACGCAGCGGCACCGCAGGGCGCAGCAGCACGGAGATATAGAGATTACCCGCAGGGCTTTCCCACCCCCTGCCCTGCCTTCCCCTGCCTGCGCTTTGGCGGAGCGCCTGGATGGCAAGCCCCTCGGCTTCTCCGGCCTCGGCGCGTTGCTTCAGCAGCGTTGAGGTGCTTTCCAACACCTCATGACATTCAAGGCGAAACTGCACGCAGGCTTCCTGCCGTGCGCCCGGACTTAACCGAGCAGCGCGGAAACCGCTTCCTGCGCCGCGCGCACCAAGGGTGCCGGCATCAGGAAGAACAACGTGGTGAAAATGCCGGCAATGCCCATCACCATCGTCAGTGTCTGCGGGCGCGCATCCAAAGGCGCCTGCGCATCATCGAAATACATCACCTTGACGACGCGCAGATAATAGAAGGCGGAGATCACGGAAGTCAGCACACCCACCACAGCCAACGTCCAGAAGCCGCCCTGCACCGCGGCAAGAAAGACATAAAGCTTGCCGAAGAACCCTGCGAGCGGCGGAATGCCGGCCATGGAGAACATGAAAATCGTCATCCACATCGCCATGGCGGGATCGGTCTTGCCAAGCCCGGCCAAGTCTTCAATGCGCGACACGGCCTTGCCCTGCCGGCGCATGGCGATGAGTACCGCAAAGGCGCCAAGATTCATGGCAAGGTAGATCGCCATATAAACCGTGAGACCATGCAGGCCTTCATCACTCGCGACCGCCAACCCCATCAGCGCATAGCCGACATGGCCGATGGAGGAATAGGCCATCAGCCGCTTGATATCGCGCTGACCAATCGCGGCGAGTGACCCAAGCACCATGGAGGCGAGCGACATCAAAATGATCACCTGCTGCCATTGCGCCGCAAGTTCGCCGAAGGGGCCGGCAAGCACGCGCACAAGCAAGGCAATCGCCGCCACTTTCGGGGCTGCCGCGAAGAACGCCGTCACGGGCGTGGGTGCGCCTTCATAGACATCGGGCGTCCACATATGAAACGGCACGGCGGAAACCTTGAAGGCGAGGCCAGCCAGGATGAAGATAAGCCCAACCGTCAGCCCCTGGCTGCGGCCGGCGGGATCAAGCAATGCCTGCGCGATACGCTCAAAACTCGTGGTGCCGGCAAAGCCATAAACCAGCGACGCGCCATACAGGAACAGGCCCGACGCCAAGGCACCCAGCACGAAGTATTTCAAGCCGGCTTCGGCCGATTGTTCATTATCCCGATGAAAGGCCGCCACCACGTAAAGGCTGAGCGAGAGCAATTCCAAGCCGATATAGACGGTCATGAAATCATTCGCACTCAGCATGATCAGCATGCCAAGCGTCGCGAATAGCAGCAGCACCGGATATTCGAAGCGATCCAGCCCTTCGCGCGTATTGAAATCCAGCGCCATCAGCATGCCGATGGCCGCCCCCAGCAACACCAGCAGCTTCATGAAGCGTGCAAAGCCATCGGAAATTACCTGGCCGGAAAAGCCCGTCCCATCCGGCACGGTCAGGACCAGGGCGGCGGTCACCACCAAAGCGCCGATGGAGGCCATGGTGCAACCAAAAAACATGTTCTGCCGCGGCAGCACACCAATCATCAAGATGGCAAGGCCAGCGCAGGCCAGCACAATCTCGGGCAGGGCGAGCATCCAATTCATGGTCTTACAACCCCGCGAGCCGTGCTGCGCCAAGCGCGGCGTGATGCCGTTCCACAAGCGCCGCGACGGAGGCTTCAAAGAAGGACAGGAAGCTTTGCGGATAAATGCCCATCCAAATCGTGAGCACGATCAGCGGCGCGAATACGGCATATTCGCGCGGAGACAAATCAAGCAGGCCGCGCAAATCATCCCGCGTGATGCGCCCGAAGACGACGCGACGATAAAGGTAAAGCATATAAGCCGCGCCCAGGATCATGCCGAGCGCTGCGCCAAAGGCGACCCAAGGGTTCACCTTCCAGGCGCCCAGGATCACCAGCAATTCGCCGGGGAAACCGGCAAGCCCAGGCAACGCGACGGAGGCCATGGTGAACAGCATGAATACTAGTGCATAAGCCGGCATGATTTTCGCGACACCGCCGTAACGCATAATTTCGCGCGAATGCACCCGATCATACAAAACGCCCACACAAAGGAACAGCGCGCTGGAAACCACCCCATGCGACAGCATGGTGAACAAGGCGCCAGACAGCCCCTGCTGCGTGAAGGTGAAAATGCCAAGCGTCACAATGCCCATATGCGCAACCGATGAATAGGCGATCAGCTTCTTCATATCTTCCTGCGCCAGCGCCACCAGCGAGGTATAGACAATGGCGACGATGGAAAGCGCGAAAATCCAGGGCGCGAATTCCGCACTCGCCACCGGCAATAAGGGCAGGCTGAAGCGAAGGAACCCGTAGGCGCCCATCTTCAGCAACACACCCGCCAGAATGACTGATCCGGCCGTTGGCGCTTCCACATGCGCATCCGGCAGCCAGGTATGCACCGGCCACATCGGCACCTTCACGGCGAAGGATGCGAAGAAGGCCAGGAAAATCCAGGTTTGCAACGATGGCGGAATGGTGAGCGTAAATAGCTCCACGATATCCGTGGTGCCAGCCTTATACCAAAGCAGCAGAATGGCCAGCAGCATCAGCACTGAGCCAAGCAGCGTATAAAGAAACAGCTTGAACGCCGCATAAACACGCCGCTGCCCGCCCCATACGCCGATGATCAGGAACATCGGGATCAGCACGCCTTCGAAGAAGATATAGAAAACCACAAAATCCAGCGCGCAGAACATGCCGACCATCATGGTCTCAAGGATCAGGAAGGCGATCATGTATTCGCGCACCCGGGTCTGCACCGCTTCCCAGGAAGACAGAATGCAGATGGGTGTCAGCAGCGTAGCCAGCAGGACGAACAGCACCGAAATGCCATCCACGCCCATGTGATAGCTCACGCCAAAATCCGAAAGCCAATCCAGTTTTTCAACGAATTGGAACTCCGCCTCATTCTTATCAAAACGGAACCAGAGCACGAGCGACAGCATGAAGGTGATCAGGCTGGTCCACAGCGCGGTCCAGCGTGCGTTGCTTGCGATGGTTTTTTCATCGCCGCGCACGGCAAGGATGATGACTACCCCCGCCAAGGGCAGGAAGGTCAGTAGGCTGAGCAAGGGGAAACCGACGCTATTCATCTTCAGCCCCCGAACAACAGCAGAGAAACAAGCACAACAAGCCCCACAATCATGGTGAAGGCGTAACTCGCAACGCGCCCAGTCTGCAGCGCAACGGCCTGACGCGCCGCCCCCGCCACCGATGCGGCAAGGCCATTAGGCACGCCATCAATGATCCGCACATCACCAATCCGCCAGAGGCCGCGGGCCAGGGCACGCGCGGGGCGCACAAAGATAGCGTCATAGAGCTCATCAAAATACCATTTGTTGAGCAGGAAGCGATGCACGCCAGGGAACGCACGGGCAAGCGCCCCCGGCAGGCTTGGCGCGAACATATACATCACATAGGCAAGGGCGATGCCGCCAAGCCCAACAATGGTGGGCGCGAGCGGCACCCAGCCCGGCACTTCATGCACGTGATGCATGATTTCATTGCCGGGCGCATTCACAATGGCGCCGTTCCAGAATTCTTCCCAGTGATGGCCGATGAAGGAAGGTGCGAAGACCGCGCCGGCAAATACCGCGCCTACTGCCAGCAGCAGCAACGGCACCAGCATCACCAGCGGGCTTTCATGCACATGTTCCATGGTGTGATGATCCGCCCGCGGGGCACCATGAAAGGTCAGGATCAAGAGCCGCCAGGAATAGAAGGCGGTCAGGAAGGCCGCGAGCAAGCCGCAGAGAAACGCATACATCCCAACCCCGGAATGCGCCGCATAAGCCGCTTCCAGCACGAAATCCTTAGAATAATATCCGGCGAAGTAAGGCACGCCCGCGAGCGCAAGCGAGCCGATCCACATCACCGCATAGGTCACCGGGATCTTCTTCCAGATACCGCCCATCTTCCGGATATCCTGTTCGTCCGACATGGCGTGAATGACCGAACCGGCAGAAAGGAACAGCAGCGCCTTGAAGAAGGCATGGGTGAAAAGATGGAAAATCGCGCCCTGATAGGCGCCAACCCCGGCCGCGAAGAACATATAGCCAAGCTGCGAACAGGTGGAATAGGCGATGATGCGCTTGATGTCGTTCTGCACGCAGCCAATGGTCGCGGCAAATAGCGCGGTCGAAGCCCCCACCACCGTCACGATGGCGAGTGCCGTCGGCGCATATTCAAACACTGGCGACATGCGCGCCACCAGGAAGACGCCCGCCGTCACCATCGTCGCTGCATGGATCAGCGCGGAAACGGGCGTCGGCCCTTCCATCGCATCGGGCAGCCAGGTGTGCAGACCAAGCTGCGCCGATTTGCCGCAAGCGCCAAGGAAGAGCAGGATGCAAATCACCTCATAAGCCGGCAGGCCGGCGAAGCGCGCATCCTTATGCTGGTCAATGGCGCCAAAAATTTCGCTGAATTCGATGGAACCGAAAACCCAGAAGGTCAGGCAGAGCCCCAGCATGAAGAACACATCGCCCACGCGATTGACGATGAAGGCCTTCATCGCCGCCGCACAGGCGCTTTCCTTTTCATACCAATAGCCAATCAGCAGATAGGAGGCGAGGCCAACGCCTTCCCAGCCGAAGAACAATTGCACCAGATTATCCGCTGTCACCAGCATCAGCATCATAAAGGTGAACAGCGACAGATAGGCGAAGAAGCGCGGCGTGGTCGGGTCATGCGACATATAGCCGACGCTATAAAGATGGATCAGCGTGGAAATGCAGGTGACCATCGCCACCATGACCACGCTCAGCGTGTCATAGCGCAGCGCCCAATCAAGCCCGAATGAGCCCACATCCAGGAAGCGCAGCAGCACCAGGGTTTGCGGCGCATGGCCCAAGGCCACCTCAACAAAGGAAGCGACACCGCAAATGGCGGCCAACGCCATGCAGAGAACGGTCACCCATTGCGAAGCCTTGTCGCCAATCCAGCGACCAAAGAAACCCGCAATGGTCGCACCCAGCAGCGGGAAGAAAACGGCGCCGACAAACATCGCGCTAACCCTTCAGGGTCGAGATATCCTCGACCTCGATCGAACCGCGGTTGCGGAAGTAAACGACAAGAATGGCAAGGCCGATCGCGGCCTCAGCCGCCGCCACGGTCAGGATGAACATGGTGAAGACCTGACCCGCCAGATCATTCAAATGCGCGGAAAACGCCACCAGGTTCAGATTGACCGACAGCAGGATCAATTCCACCGACATCAGAATGACAATCACATTCTTACGGTTCAGGAAGATCCCGAAAATGCCCAAGACGAACAGGATCGCCGCCACGGTCAGAAAATGGGAAAGGCCGATGCTCATGTCAGTGATGCCCCCCATGGCCGTGGTGATGCTCAATGGGCTTAGGAGCCGCTTCCTCAGGCGAAGGCGGACGACGAATGCCAAGCTGCTTTAACCCCGCACCAGTCGGCACCACCACATTGGTGACAGAACCCGCGCGCGCGATCTGTTCTGCGATATTCTGCCGTTTGGAATTCGGCTTATCGCGCAGCGTCAGCACAATGGCGCCGATCATGGCCACCAGCAGGATCAGGCCGCAGCCCTGAAACAGATAGATGTAATCAGTATAGAGAATACGCCCGAGCGCTTGTGCATTCGCGATATCAGCCGGCGTTTCATTGAGCCGAAGCTGCATCGCCCCCGGCGCCATCCGCCAGCCGATCATCACCATCACCAATTGCACCAGCAGCACCAAGCCAATCAACGCGCCGACTGGCGCATAGCGCTGAAAGCCTTCACGCAGCCGTGAGAAATCAATATCTAACATCATGACGACGAATAGGAACAGCACCGCGACAGCGCCGACATAGACAATCACCAAAATCATGGCGAGGAATTCAGCGCCGGCCAGCAGGAACAATCCAGCGGCATTGAAGAAGGCCAGGATCAGGAACAGCACGCTATGCACCGGGTTCCGGCTGGTCACCACCATCACGGCAGAGCCAATCAACACCGCAGCAAAAGCGTAAAAGGCAAGAGCGGCAATCATCAAACGCCCCTTCCCTTACCGATATGGCGCATCGAGGCGTAGCCTCTCAGCCAGCATGGGTTCCCAACGATCGCCATTATCAAGCAATTTTTCCTTGGTGTAGATCAGTTCTTCCCGCCGCTCGACCGCGAATTCCATGTTCGGCCCTTCGACAATGGCATCCACCGGGCAGGCTTCTTCACACAAGCCGCAATAGATGCACTTCGTCATATCGATGTCGTAGCGCGTGGTGCGGCGGCTGCCATCTTCGCGCGGTTCGGCTTCAATGGTGATGGCCTGGGCGGGGCAAACAGCCTCACACAATTTGCAGGCAATGCAGCGTTCTTCGCCATTCGGGTAGCGGCGCAGCGCGTGTTCGCCCTTGAAGCGCGGCCCAAGCGGCCCGCGTTCATACGGATAGTTCAGCGTTACTTTCTTCTTGAAGAAATACTTCAAGGTGAGCGCCATGCCGGAGACGATTTCCGTAAGCAGCAAGCTACGTGCGACGCGATCCAGAGAAGCCATGTTCAGCGCCCCATCAAGCCGGCAGCCAGCCGGTAAGTTTCAGAACCGCCGCAGTAATCACCAGCCAGATCAGGCTGAAGGGCAGAAACACCTTCCAGCCGAGCCGCATCAACTGGTCATAGCGGTAGCGCGGGAAGGTCGCGCGGACCCAGATAAAGACGAACAGCAGAAAGCAGACCTTCAGCACAAACCAAATGGGGCCGGGGATCCAGGTGAAGGGCTCAATGGCCAGCGGCGGATACCAGCCCCCCAGGAACAGGATGGTCGTCAGCGACGCCATCAGGATCATGTTCGCGTATTCGCCAAGGAAGAATAGCGCGAAGGACATGCTGCTATATTCAACGAAGAAGCCCGCCACCAATTCGCTTTCGCCTTCCGGGAGGTCAAACGGCGCGCGATTGGTCTCGGCCAGTGTCGAGATAAAGAAGATCACGAACATGGGAAAAAGCGGGATGAAGAACCACAGATTCTCCTGCGCCTTCACAATGGCATTCAGATTAAGCGAACCCACGCAAAGCAGCACGGTCACAATCACAAAGCCCATGCTGACTTCATAGGAAACCATCTGCGCGGCAGAGCGCATTGCGCCCAGGAAGGCATATTTCGAATTGGAAGCCCAACCAGCGATGATGATGCCGTAGACGCCAAGCGATGAAATGGCGAAAAGATAGAGGATGCCAACATTGATATCGGCAATCGCCCAGCCATCATTCACTGGAATCACCGCCCAAGCAAGCATAGCCAGCATGAAGGTCAGCATCGGCGCAAACAGGAACAGCAGTTTGCTTGCTCCTGTCGGCACAATGGTTTCCTTGAGCAGCATCTTGAGCGCATCAGCAAAGGGCTGCAGCAAGCCAAACGGCCCGACCACATTGGGGCCACGACGCATTTGCATGGCCGCCAAGACCTTGCGTTCAGCAAGCGTCAGGAAGGCCACCATGACCAGCAAGGGCACCAGCAGCGCAAGCGCTTTCGCGACCGTTAGCGCCAAGATACCGATGGGGGAGGCAAGGAATTCGCTCATTGCCTTACTCCGCCGCCAAAGCCTGTTGCGGCCCATAGACCGCGGCGCATTCCGCCATCACATCCGATGCGCGGCTGATCACATCGGCGCGGTGATAATCCGTGATCGGCAGGCGGAAGGCTGTTGCCTCCATCGCCATCGCCGCCTGCGGGCCGGCCAAATCAGCGCAGCCTGCAGCGGCCACTTCGCCAATCCGCGCGAAGACAGGGCTGACACTCGCCAACCGCGCCCGCAGCGCATCCAGATCATTGTAAGGCAGCGTCTTGCCCACACCTTCGCTGTAGGCCCGGATGATGCGCCAATCCTCACGCGCTTCGCCTGGTGGGTAAATGGCACGATAGCCACGTTGCGCGCGGCCTTCGGTATTCACCCAGGTCGCGTCCTTTTCAGTATAGGCGGCACCTGGCAGCAGCACATCGGCGCGTGCCGCCATGGCATCACCATGATGGCCCTGATAGACCACGAAGGTGCTGGCCGGAATGCGCGCCGGATCAAAGCCATCCGCATTGAGTAACCACAACGCATCAACGCCACCCGAGAGCATTGCCGAGAGGTCATTGCCCCCCTGCCCCGGCAGGAAGCCAAGTTCCAAAGCGCCAACCTGACCGCCGAATTGATGCAGCAGGTTGAAGCCGTGCCAATCGGGCTTCAGCATGCCGGCCTCTGCCGCCAAACGCCAAGCCGCTGCCAAAACCGCCGCGCCATCAGCGCGCGCTAGCGCACCGCGCCCCAGGATCAGCATGGGCTTCTGCGCGGCCTTCAGCGTTGCGGCGAAAGGATGCAAACCATCCAGCAGCGCCGAAAGCACCGCAGGCCCTTCGCCCAAATGCTGAGCACTATAGGTCAGATCCAGCCCACCCGGCCCGATAATGCCCACCGGGAAACGCCCCTGCGCCCAGCGCTTGCGAATGCGCGCATTGAGCACCGGCGCTTCCTTGCGCGGATCAGCGCCAATGATCAGCAGCGCATCGGCTTCTTCAATGCCCGCGATCGAGGTGTTGAAGCGATAGAAATCAGCCCGGCTGCCATCAATCGCCGCGCCATCTTCGCGGCAATCCAGATTGGTGCTGCCATAAGCCACCATCAGATCCTTAAGCGCCAGCACGCTTTCCGCATCAGCAAGCGAACCCGCCACGGCGCCAATGCGATCCGCCGGCGTTTGCGAAAGCTTCGCCGCAATCGCCGCAAAAGCCTCAGCCCAGCTTGCCGCGACCATGCGGCCATCCTTACGCAGCCATGGCCGATCAAGTCGGCGGCGCTTCAGTCCATCAAAGGAAAAGCGGCCGCGATCGGCCATCCATTCCTCATTCACGGCTTCATTGATGCGGGGCAGAATGCGCAGCACTTCGGGGCCGCGCGTATCAATCCGGATATTCGCACCCACGGCATCCAACACATCAATGCCATCCGTCTTGCGCAATTCCCAAGGGCGCGACACGAAAGCATAAGGCCGGCTGGTCAGCGCGCCGACCGGGCAGATATCAATCAAATTCCCGGAAAGCTCAGACGTCAGCGCCTTTTCCACATAGGTACCGATTTCCATATTCTCACCGCGATTGGTGCCGCCCAATTCCGGCGTGCCGGCAACCTCGGCAGCAAAACGCACGCAGCGTGTGCATTGAATGCAGCGCGTCATCACGGTTTTGATGAGCGGGCCGATATTCTTGTCCTTCACCGCCCGCTTGGCTTCACCGTAGCGCGACCTGTCATGGCCATAGGCATAGGCCTGGTCCTGCAAGTCACACTCACCGCCCTGGTCGCAGATCGGGCAATCCAGCGGGTGATTGATCAGCAGAAATTCCATCACGCCACGCCGCGCATTGCGCACCAAGGGTGAGTCCGTGAACACCTTCATCCCGTCCATGACAGGATAGGCGCAGGAAGCCACTGGCTTTGGCGCCTTTTCCACTTCCACCAAACACATGCGGCAATTGCCGGCGACGCTCAGGCGTTCATGATAGCAAAAGCGCGGGATTTCCTTGCCCGCCGCTTCGCAAGCCTGCAACACGGAAGCCCCATTCGGGACTTCCACTTCAATGCCATCAACTGTGACCTTCGCCATGGCGCTTACTCCGCCGCCAGCGGCATGGAGTGCCGCTTTTTATAGTCGCGAATGCGATCTTCCATCAGCGGACGGAAATGCCGGATCAAACCTTGCACCGGCCAAACGCCACCATCTGCAAGCGCGCAAATCGTATGGCCTTCAATGCGGCGCGTGACGTTTTCCAGCACGTCAATTTCCTCGATCTCCGCATTGCCTACAACCATGCGGTCCATCATGCGCTTCTGCCAACCCATGCCTTCGCGGCAGGGTGTGCATTGGCCACAGCTTTCATGCTTGTAGAAGGCCGCGAGCCTCGCAATCGCCTTGATCACATCGGTGGATTTATCCATCACAATCACGCCCGCCGTGCCAAGGCCCGAGCGATGTTCGCGCAGCGCATCGAAATCCATCAGCACGTCATCGCAAATATGCTTCGGCAGCAGCGGCGTGGAAGATCCGCCCGGAATGACGCACAGCAGATTATCCCAACCGCCGCGCACCCCACCCGCATAACGCTCAATCAATTCGCGCATTGGGATGCTCATTTCCGCCTCCACATTGCAGGGATTGTTCACATGGCCCTGGATGCAGAAAATCTTCGTGCCCGAATTCTTGGCCCGCCCGAAGGAGGCAAACCATTCCGGCCCGCGGCGCAGAATCTCCGGCACCACAGCAATGGTCTCAACATTATTCACCGTGGTTGGGCAGCCATAAAGCCCCACTGCAGCCGGGAAGGGCGGCTTCAGCCGCGGCATGCCCTTCTTGCCTTCAAGGCTTTCGATCAGGGCAGTTTCTTCGCCGCAAATATAGGCGCCCGCACCGCGATGCACGTAAAGATCGAAATCCCAGCCAGCGCCCGCGGCATTCCGCCCCAGTAGACCAGCATCATAGGCTTCCTGGATCGCAGCTTCGAGAATAACGCTCTCATTATAGTATTCGCCGCGAATATAGATGTAGCCGGCATGCGCCCCCATCGCGAAACCTGCGATCAGGCAGCCTTCGATCAGCGTATGCGGATCATGGCGAATAATGTCGCGATCCTTGCAGGTGCCGGGTTCCGATTCATCGGCATTCACGACCAAATAGGAAGGCCGGCCATCCGATTGCTTCGGCATGAAGGACCATTTCATGCCGGTCGGGAAGCCCGCGCCGCCTCGGCCACGCAGGCCAGAATTTTTCACACTGTCAATCACCGCATCGCGACCGCGCGCAATAATCGTCGCCGTACCATCCCAATTCCCGCGCATCCGCGCCGCCGCCAAATTCCAGGGCTGACGGCCATAGAGGTTCTGGAAAATCCGGTCCTTATCAGCGAGCGCCATGTCAATCGTCTCCCTGGCCGGTCAGTACGTTTTGCGGGCCTGCTGGTGCGCTGGCCATGCGGCCAATAGCGCTGCCGGGCTTGAGCCTTTCGCCGCGCTTGAAGGCTTCCAACAACTTCACGGTGCTGTCGTAATCAAGGTCTTCATAGTAATCATCGTCAACCTGAAGGATCGGCGCATTCACACAAGCGCCGAGGCATTCCACTTCCGTCAGCGTGAACATCCCATCCGCGCTGGTATCACCAACGCCCTTGAGCCCACCCGCATCCTTGCAGGCGCGCAGCACATCATCCGAACCACGCAGCATGCAGGGCGTGGTGCCGCAAAGCTGCAAGTGATGTCGCCCAATCGGCTTCATGTTGAACATGAAATAAAAAGTCGCGACTTCGTAAACGCGGATCGGCGGCATGGAAAGCCGATCAGCAATGACATCCATCGCCACCCGCGGCACCCAGGCGCTTTGGGTCAACCGACCCATCTGGCGCTGGGCAACATAAAGCAGCGGGATCACCGCGCTGGCCTGCTTACCTTCCGGGTAGCGCTTCAGAATGGTTGCGATCTTCGCTTCGCTTTCGGCATCAAAAGCGAAGCTATCAGGTTCCTTGTGGGCTGGCGCAGTCACCGGTCAATTTCCCCAAAGACGATATCAAGAGAACCAATGACGGAAACCGCATCCGCCAGCATATGCCCTTTTGAGAGCACTTCCATCGCCTGCAAATGCGCATAGCCAGGCGCGCGAATTTTGCAGCGATAGGGTTTGTTGGTGCCATCCGCCACCAGATAGACGCCAAACTCACCCTTCGGCGCTTCCACAACCGAATAGGTCGAACCGGCAGGCACGTGATAGCCTTCGGTATAAAGCTTGAAGTGATGGATCAGCGCTTCCATGGAACGCTTCATCTCACCACGCTGGGGTGGCGCGATCTTATTGTCCATCAGCTTGATCGGGCCCGGCTTCATCTGCTTCAGGCATTGATCAATGATCTTCAGGCTTTCGCGTATCTCCAACATGCGCACCAGATAGCGGTCATAGCAATCGCCGCGCGTGCCGACCGGCACGTCAAACTCCATCCGGTCATAAACATCATAAGGCTGGCTCTTGCGCAGATCCCAAGCGCAGCCAGAAGCGCGCAGACACGGCCCGCTAAAGCCCCAAGCCATGGCCTGTTCCGCGCTCATCACGCCAATATCAACGGTGCGCTGCTTGAAGATGCGATTTTCTGTGAGCAGCCCTTCCAGATCCTTCAGAAATTCCGGAAATTTCTTGGCCCAAGCAGCGATTTCATCTTCAAGCCCCGCCGGCAAATCCTTCGCGACACCACCCGGCCGGAAGTAATTCGCATGGTAATGACTGCCCGACACTGCCTCATAGAATTCAAGCAAGGTCTCGCGCTGCTCAAAGCCCCAAAGTGCCGGCGTGATCGCGCCGCAATCCAGCGCATAGGTGGTGATGTTCAGCAAATGGTTCAGCACGCGCGTCAATTCACTGAACAATACGCGAATATATTGCGCACGCTCCGGCGCTTCGATCCCCAGAAGCCTTTCAGTACCCAGAGCAAAAGCATGCTCCATGCACATCGGGCTGACGTAATCCAGCCGATCAAAATACGGCAGCGCCTGGATATAGGTTTTGTGTTCGATCAGCTTTTCGGTGCCACGATGCAGCAGCCCGATATGCGGATCCGCACGCTCCACCACCTCACCCTTCATTTCCAGGATCAGGCGCAACACGCCATGCGCGGCGGGATGCTGTGGGCCGAAATTGATGGTGTGGCTATCGCCTTCAATGGTGTGGCGGACCGTCTCGGGCTCCGTGCCCGCAATGGCGATTGCCTGGCTCTGGCTCATGCCGGCCCCTCCAGACGGTTCAGATGCACCTTCTCATCCCCAGGCAGCGTCGTCATGCCTTCCCAAGGGCTCAAGAAATCAAAGCTGCGGAAATCCTGTTGCAGCGTGACGGGCTGATAAACCACGCGCTGCTGCTCCGAATCGTAACGCACTTCAACATGGCCCGTGAGCGGGAAATCCTTGCGCAGCGGATGGCCTTCAAAACCGTAATCCGTCAGCAGGCGGCGCAAATCCGGCTGGCCCGCAAAAACCACGCCATACATGTCCCAGGTTTCGCGCTCATACCAAGTGGCACAAGGCCAAATCTCAGCGACGGAGGCGACAGGTGCAATACCATCGGTCGTGACCGAAACCCGGATGCGGCGGTTCTCGGCCAGGCTCAGCAGATTATAGACAACCTCAAACCGCTCAGCGCGTTCGGGCCAATCCACGCCGCAAATATCCATGCATTGTTCGAAGGAAAAGCGCGGATCGTCACGCAGCATCAGCATCACGGCCAAAAGCTGATCACGATTGGCGTGGACAGCCAGCTCCGCCCCGCCGCGCGCCAGGGTAAAGCCGGTCACAGCACCCTGCGGTGCCGCCGCGGCAATCGCCGCGCCCAGTGT
The DNA here is from genome assembly GCA_943370125.1 of Allobosea thiooxidans. GTDB lineage: Bacteria > Pseudomonadota > Alphaproteobacteria > Acetobacterales > Acetobacteraceae > Neoroseomonas. The sequence goes on from CALRPR020000043.1 coordinate 22,722, forward strand.
CTTCAACGGATTTTCCGCGACGGCTTCGGCGGTTTCAGGCAATTGCTCAGCCACGGAGGATGGTCCCTGTCCTGCGGATCTTTTTCTGCAATTGCAGAATGCCATAGACCAGCGCTTCGGCCGTGGGCGGGCAGCCCGGCACATAGATATCCACCGGCACCACGCGATCGCAGCCGCGTACAACGCTATAGGAGTAATGGTAATACCCACCGCCATTGGCGCAGGATCCCATGGAAATCACCCAGCGTGGCTCTGACATCTGGTCATAGACCTTGCGTAGCGCGGGCGCCATTTTGTTGGTGAGCGTGCCGGCCACGATCATTACATCCGATTGCCGGGGCGATCCGCGCGGAATGATGCCGAAGCGGTCCAAATCATAACGCGCCATATAGGCATGGATCATCGGCACGGCGCAGCAAGCCAGGCCAAAGGTCATCGGCCAAAGGCTGCCGGTGCGCGCCCAATTCACCACCTTGTCCAGATTGGCGACAACGAAACCCTTTTCGGTGATTTCATCACCAACCGCCTTCACCACCGCATCCTGCGTGGGACCTGGCGGCAGGGCCTGATTATTCCAGGAAAGTTCGGAAGCGCCGCTCATGTCATTCCCAATCCAGGGCGCCTTTGCGCCATTCATAGACGAAGCCAATGGTCAGCACGAAAAGGAAGGCCATCATGGAACCGAAGCCGAGCCAGCCTATGCCGCCTAGCGATACTGCCCAGGGAAACAGGAAGGCCACTTCCAGGTCGAAAATGATGAAAAGGATCGCCACCAGATAGAAGCGCACATCGAATCGGCGCCGCGTATCGTCAAAGGGCGCAAAGCCGCATTCATAGGTGGATAGCTTTTCGGCATAGGGCTTCTGCCGCGCGGCCAGCATGGCGCCGGCAACCATCGCAGTCGCGATTCCCGCAGCTATGCCCAGGAAAACGAGCACAGGGAAATACGTTGCCAGCAAAGGCTGGGTCATGGCTTCCTCAACTCTGGCGCCCCCATGAGCCTGGGTGCGCGTTATGGCCTGCCCACGGATTTACCGCATCGCAGCGAAGCGAGATTAGCCCCGCTTTGCGGAATGCGCCATAGGGCAATCATCCGTAATTTCAAGATGCTATAATACAGCATCTTAATTACGGAAGAATGGCGATTTGGAGAAGAAAAGAAGTGGCGCGAGTGACGGGGCTCGAACCCGCGACCTTCGGCGTGACAGGCCGACGCTCTAACCAACTGAGCTACACCCGCAATCCATGCGTAAAAGGCTGATAGTCCGCCCCATGCTCCCATGTCAAGGCGATGGGCGGAGGGGAAGTGAATGGGCACTGACGGGTTCGAACCGCCGACATCCTGTGTGTAAGACAGGCGCTCTACCGCTGAGCTAAGCGCCCCAGCTTGCGCGCTTCATAGCACGGGCCAAGCCAATTTGGGCTAGCCCCGCACTACCAGCGCGCAGGGAATCAGTTCACCGAATCCTTAAGCGCCTTGCCCATCTTGAAACGGACCGCGGTGCTGGCGGGGATTTGGATTTCCGCACCGGTGCGCGGGTTGCGCCCCGTGCTGGCGGCGCGCTTGGCTGCGGCAAAGGTGCCAAAGCCCATCAGCCGCACTTCGCCATCCTGCTTCAGCCCGGCAGTGATCGAATCGAACACCGCATCCACGGCCTCGGCGGCCTTTTCCTTGGTCATATCAGCCGCCTTGGCGACAGCCGCGACGAGTTCCTGCTTGTTCACGAATAATTCCTTTCCTCTGGATGAGACGACTTGAGCGCGAAACGACCGGTCAGCCATCAGTCGGAGAGGGGAACGTGTCACGAGAAGCCACGGCCCCTCTACACTTCCCCCTCATCCGCCGCAAATGGCCCGGGGCTTCGCGCCCTATTGATTAGTGCGGCAGCGCCGCGCCCGTGGCCGAGGCTTCGGGCTTTTGCGGCGGAGTCTCAACCGGTTCTTCCCAGGTAATGGCTTCGGGCTTGCGCGCCAGGGCACGCATGATGACCTCATCCACATGGGATACCGGGTTGATCTCCAACCCCTTTTTCACGCTGTCCGGGATATCGGCCAGGTCCTTTTCATTGTCTTTCGGAATGAAAACGGTCTTGATGCCGGCGCGCATCGCAGCCAGCAGCTTTTCCTTGAGCCCGCCAATCGGCAATACCCGCCCGCGCAGCGTAATCTCACCAGTCATGGCAACATCGCGCCTGACTGGAATGCCCGTGAGGACAGAGACAATGCTGGTGGCCATGGCAATGCCAGCAGAAGGCCCATCCTTGGGCGTCGCCCCTTCCGGCACATGCACATGCAGATCGCGCTTTTCAAACAGCGTCGGCTTAATGCCGAAGGTGGTTGAGCGGCTGCGCACATAAGACATGGCGGCCGAGACACTTTCCTGCATCACATCGCCAAGCTTGCCGGTCTGCTTCACATTGCCTTTGCCGGGGAGCAGCACGGATTCGATGGTGAGGATTTCGCCCCCCACTTCGGTCCAGGCCAGCCCAGTGACCACGCCCACCATATCCTCGGCTTCCGCTTCGCCGTAGCGGAACTTCCGCACACCTGCGAATTTCTCGAGGTTCTTGTGGGTGATCGCGACTTTCTTGGCCTTCTTGGAAACGATTTCCTTGACCGATTTCCGCGCAAGCCCCGCAATTTCGCGTTCCAGATTACGCACACCCGCTTCACGCGTGTAATAGCGAATCAGGTCACGAATGGCGCTATCAGTTACCGACCATTCATCGGACTTCAAGCCATTCGCCTCGCTTACCTTGCTCATCAAATGGCGCTTAGCGATTTCAACCTTCTCATCTTCCGTATAACCGGGGATGCGAATGATCTCCATGCGATCCAGCAGCGGCTGCGGCATGCGAAGCGAATTCGCGGTGGTCACGAACATCACATCCGAAAGATCGTAATCCACTTCCAGATAGTGATCCGCGAAGGTGCTGTTCTGTTCGGGATCCAGCACTTCAAGCAGTGCCGAGGACGGGTCACCCCGCCAATCCGCGCCCAGCTTGTCAATTTCATCAAGCAGGAAAAGCGGGTTGGAGGTTTTGGCCTTCTTCATGCCCTGAATGACCTTACCGGGCATGGAGCCGATATAGGTCCGCCGATGCCCGCGCACTTCCGCCTCATCCCGCACGCCGCCAAGCGACATGCGCACGAAATTCCGCCCCGTCGCCTTGGCGATGGATTTGCCGAGCGAGGTCTTGCCCACGCCAGGCGGGCCCACCAGGCACAGGATCGGACCCCGAATTTTGGGCGAGCGTGACTGCACCGCCAGATATTCGATGATGCGTTCCTTCACCTTCTCAAGCCCGTAGTGATCAGCATCGAGAACCTTCTCAGCCGCCACGATATCCCTGCGTACCCGGCTTTGCTTCTTCCAGGGGATGGTCAGCATCCAATCCAGGTAGTTGCGCACCACGGTCGCTTCCGCGCTCATGGGGCTCATGCTGCGGAGCTTCTTGACCTCAGCCAAAGCCTTTTCGCGCGCTTCCTTGGAGAATTTGGTCGCTTTGATCTTGGCTTCGATTTCGGCAATTTCGTCCTTGCCGTCCTCGCCTTCGCCAAGCTCCTTCTGGATCGCCTTCAACTGTTCGTTCAGGTAATATTCGCGCTGCGTCTTTTCCATCTGCCGCTTCACGCGGCTGCGGATGCGCTTTTCCACCTGCAGCACGCCGATCTCGCCTTCCATATGCGCGAAGACCTTTTCAAGCCGCGCGGCGACGGAAGGCAGTTCCAGCAATTCCTGCTTTTCCGGAATTTTCAGCCCCAGATGGGAAGCAATGGTATCGGCCAGCTTTGATGCATCTTCGATCTGATTGACCGAAACCAGCACCTCAGGAGCGATCTTCTTGTTCAGTTTGATGTATTGTTCGAATTGCGCGACCACGGTGCGCGCGAGCGCTTCCGTCTCACGGCCTTCAACCGGCGGTTCTTCGATCTTTTCGACAAAGGCTTCGAAATAGGGCGCGGTTTCCTTGAAGCCAGCCACGCGCGCGCGCCGCCCGCCTTCGACCAGCACTTTCACCGTGCCATCGGGCAGCTTCAGCAATTGCAGTACCGTGGAAATGGTGCCGATCTGGAACAGATCATCCGCACCCGGATCATCCTGGCCAGCATTCTTCTGGGCAACAAGCAGGATCTGCTTGTCATCCTTCATCACCGCTTCCAGCGCGCGGACGGATTTCTCACGGCCCACGAAAAGCGGCACAATCATATGGGGGAATACAACGATATCCCGCAACGGCAGAACGGGAAGGATATCGCCACGTACTGTTTCAGTCATGTGACCTCACTATGGACAGTCGCGCCCGGCCCGCCCAAAAGCGGCGCAGGCGGGGCGCTTTCCGCCTTTATGTTGGATTTCACCAGCGCCCTCACAAGGCCCAGCGATGCGTGCATCAGGCCGAGGATTGCTCAGCCGCACGCTCGCCATAAATGAACAGGGGTTGGCCGCGGCCTTCGGCAACCTCGCGGTTCACCACAACCTCCTCAACCGTCTCAAGCCCGGGCAATTCGAACATGGTTTCGAGCAGGATCGATTCCAGAATCGAACGCAAACCGCGTGCGCCGGTCTTGCGCTGGATGGCCCTTGTCGCAACCGCGCGGAGCGCATCCTCGGTGAAGGTCAGCTTGGCGCCTTCCATTTCGAACAGGCGACCATACTGCTTCACCAGAGCGTTCTTCGGCTTGGTGAGGATTTCGATCAGCGCCTTTTCGTCCAGATCCTCCAGCGTCGCCAGCACAGGCAAACGGCCGATGAATTCGGGGATCAGGCCGAATTTCAGCAAATCCTCGGGCTCAACCTCGCGCAGGATAGCGCCGGTGCGGCGTTCATCCGGGTCGCGCACTTCAGAGCCGAAGCCAATGCCAGAACCCTTGCCGCGGGCGCTGATGATCTTTTCAAGCCCGGCAAAGGCACCACCGCAAATGAACAGGATGTTGGATGTATCCACTTGCAGGAATTCCTGCTGCGGATGCTTGCGCCCACCCTGCGGCGGCACGGACGCAACCGTCCCTTCCATAATCTTGAGCAGCGCCTGCTGCACACCCTCACCGCTCACATCACGGGTGATCGAAGGATTGTCTGATTTGCGGCTGATCTTGTCCACTTCATCAATATAGACAATGCCACGCTGGGCCCGCTCCACATTGTAATCGGCGGCCTGCAGCAGCTTGAGGATGATGTTCTCCACATCCTCACCCACATAACCCGCTTCGGTCAGGGTGGTGGCATCCGCCATGGTGAAGGGCACATCCAGGATGCGCGCCAGCGTCTGGGCCAGCAGCGTCTTACCCGAACCGGTCGGCCCCAGGAGCATGATGTTGGATTTGGCGATTTCAATATCCGCGCCCTTACCGCCCTGCCCCAAGCGCTTGTAATGATTATGGACCGCGACTGACAGCACACGCTTGGCGTGTTCCTGCCCGATCACATAATCATCCAGAACCTTGCAGATTTCCTTGGGCGTCGGCACGCCATCGCGCGACTTCACCAGATGCGTCTTGTGCTCTTCACGGATGATATCCATGCAAAGCTCAACGCATTCATCGCAAATGAATACCGTAGGCCCGGCGATCAGTTTGCGGACCTCATGCTGCGACTTCCCGCAGAAGGAGCAGTAGAGAGTATTCTTGGAATCGCCGGACTTGCTCATACCGTCTCCATGCGGTCCGAATTTGCGAACCGAGAATCGCAGAATATACTCCCCACGCTCATCTGGGGAAAGCTTGACCGGTTAAAGCCAGCCCGTTTCATGCCGGGGTGGTTTCCGTGGCCGGCAATGGCCGCTTTTCAACCACGTGATCAACCAGCCCGAAATCCCGCGCTTCTTCCGCCGACATATAGCTGTCGCGTTCCAGCTTG
>CALRPR020000044.1:0-28365 GCA_943370125.1 Allobosea thiooxidans
ACCTGGCCGAGGTGATGGTGTTTCTGCTGGCGGGTGCTGCCATGGTCACGGGCCAGACCATTGTGGTGGATGGCGGGCTGACGCTTTAGATTTAAAGGCTTCAGTGCCCCCGCAGCCGCGCCCGTGCTGGCCGACCGGGGCCACTGAAGGCGGCCAGCATTGCCAAATGGCTGCCATGGTCAGCATCCCGCAATGGCAGGCGGAACAGCCTGCCGCGCGCGTCGCGCATATGGAGTTCAGCGCCGTTGCTGGATTCCAGCAGGGCGACACAGGTGAAAGCCGCTTCGGCCATTTCAACGCGACGGTTGGTTTGCATGGATTTTTCGCTCCTAAGAATCACGCTTGTTGTGACGGCCTTAAGAAAAGCCCATCCCTGGTTGTGGAACAGTTAACAGGAATGGTTTCGTGGTGATTTTCTTGCTAAGAATTTTTTGGTATTAATCAAAAGTAAAATTCCTCAACCAAAGGTTCCCGCCATGGTGCAGATCAATGCCGAGCGTTTCCTTGCCGATCTTCATGAGCTGCGCAAAATCGGCGCCTATAAAACTGGCGTGCATCGCCCGACCTATTCGCCGCAGGATATGGAAAGCCGCCATTGGCTGATGGAAAGGCTGCGCGAATGCGGGCTGGAAGCCAGCATTGACGGCATTGGTAATGTCTATGGCCGCCACAAAGGGCCGGGGCCGCATTTGCTGGTGGGCAGCCATATTGAAAGCCAGAATTACGCGGGCTGGCTGGATGGCGCGCTTGGTGTCATGGCCGGTGTTGCGCTGGCGCGCGCTGGCCTGCCCGTGGATGTCGCGGCCTTTGCTGATGAGGAAGGGCATTTCGAAGGTGGCTTCCTCGGCAGCCGTTCCATGATTGGTGATTTGACGGAAGCCGAGATTGATCGCAGCCGCAGCCGCAATGATGGCACACCGCTACGCGACGCGCTGGCCGCCGCAGGGCTGGCCGGCAAGCCCCGCATGCAATTGGAACCCGGGCGGCATAAGGGTTTCTATGAAATGCATATCGAACAGGGCACGCAGCTTGAAGGCCAAGGGCTGCGCGTAGGTGTGGTGACGGGCATTGTTGCTATCTGGCAATGGCGCATTCAGTTCCAGGGCCAGCAGGATCACGCCGGCGGCACCACTATGGCGGAACGCAAGGATGCCGGGCTTTCCGCCGTGCGTCTGCTGGCCGCGATTGATCAGGAATTTCCGCGCATGTGCGGCCCTCGCAGCACCTGGACCACCGGGCGCATCAGCCTTGATCCAGGCGCGCCTTCCATCATCCCTGGCAGCGCGGATGTACTGTTTCAATTCCGCGATGTTTCGGTGCCTGTGCTGGAACGGATGGAGGCCACGCTCCGCGCCTTGCTTCAGGAAAGCAATCGGCGCGAGAAATGCCCGGCGACGCTGACGCAAATGAGCCGCGCGACACCGGCGATTTGTGACCCAGCCATGATGGCCGCACTGGATCAGGCGGCGGAAGCCCATGCGCCGGGCTTGTGGCAGCAAATGCCGTCAGGCGCGGGGCATGATGCGCAATATATCGCGCGGCTGATGCCGGCTTCCATGATCTTCGTGCCTTCGATCGGCGGTATCAGCCATCATTGGGCGGAAGACACGAAGGATGAGGATTTGGCGCTGGGTTGTCAGGTTTTGGCCAGCGCCGCTGAGAAGTTTTTGGCTGGATAGGCAGCGCTATTCCAGCTTGATATTCGCTTCGCGAATCACGCGGCCCCATTTTTCGGTTTCGCTGCGCAGAAAGGCTTCGGCCTGCGCTGCGGAATTGGGTTGCACCACCATGGCAAGCTGGGTGTAGCGCGCCGCCACTTCGGGATCCTGCACAACCTCATTCAATGCCGTATTCAGTTTTTCAATGATGGCCGCGGGCATGCGCGCTGGGGCCAGGATGCAATTCCATTCATAGGCCTCATAGCCCGTAAGCGTATCGCCAATGGCGGGCAGGTCCGGGAAGGCCGCGATACGCCCACGCCCGGTATGGGCCACGGCGCGCACGCGCCCGCCCTGCACGAATGGCAAGGACACATTCGAATTGCTGAAGAAATAACCGACCTGCCCGGCCACCACATCGGTCAGGGCCGGCCCTCCGCCGCGATAGGGCACATGGTTCACGGTGATCCCGGCAGCACGCGTGAATAATTCCAACGCCAAATGCTGCGCCGATCCATTACCCGAAGAAGCCCAATCAAGCGACCCTGGCCGCGCCTTGGCGAGCGCGATGACTTCTTCCAAGGATTTCGGCGCCTGGCTTGGGTTCATCACCAGCAGCATCGGCACCTGCATGGGCAGGAAGACCGCTTTCAAATCACTCAGCGCATCGAAGGAAACACGCAGCAGAAAGGGGTTGATCGCGAGCGGCGTTGCATCGTGCAAGATCGTATAGCCATCAGGCACGGCGCGCGCGACTTCGGCGGCACCAATGCTGCCCGAAGCACCTGGTCGGTTTTCAATCACGAAGGGCTGGCCGAGCTTTTGCCCGAGCTTCGGGAAAATCATGCGCGCCGTGGTATCGGCGCCGCCACCTGGCGGCCAGGGCACCACGACGCGCACTGGGCGATTGGGCCAGTCGCTACCCTGCGCTTGCGCGGTCAGCGACAGAAATGAGGTTGCCAACAGCGCCGAAAGTGTGGCGCGGCGGCCAGGGTTAAAATGCGTCATCATAAGCCCTTTCACGCCGAGCGCCGGATAAGATCAGAAGCGCGTTCGGCCAGCATCAGCACTGCCGGGTGAATGTTGGATGAAGGCACCAGCGGAAAGACCGAGGCATCCACCACACGCAAGCCCTGCACGCCACGCACGCGCAAATCTGAATCAACCACAGAACGGGAATCCGTGCCCATCCGGTTCGTGCCGCAAGGATGATACACGGTGGTGCCATTGCCACGGATATAATCCAGCATTTCATCCTCGGCATCTGTCTTGGGGCCGGGGAATTCTTCACGCTCAATCAATCCGGCAAAGGGGTTGGTCGCGGCGATGCGCCGGCCCAGCTTTGCGGATTCAAGCATGATGCGAATATCGGAAGGCGCCGTCAGATAATTCGCGCGAATCACGGGTTTGTCGGCAACATTGGGGGAACGCAGCGTCAAATCACCGCGGCTATCGGGCCGGCAGACGCAGAAGTTGAAGGTAAAGCCGGGATGCTTGGCCAGAGAATTCGCCGAAGTGCCCTGATTGCCGCCCAGGCTGAAATTGACGAATTGGAATTGCACTTCCGGTTCTTCAGAACCTGGCAGCACGCGCGCAAAAAGGCTTGCTTCGGATGCGCCCACCGCCATCTGGCCCTTGCGGCGCAGCGCCCACTCCAAGCCAAGCCCGGCAGCGCGAATGGGGTTGGCCATGATCTCATTCAGCGTACCGCAAGGCTTGGTGCGATAGGCAAAGCGCACCATGAAGTGATCCTGCAAATTCTTGCCCACTTCCGGCGCATTCACCTTTACCTGAATGCCTATTTCCTGAAGCGCATTCGCATCGCCAATGCCTGACAGCATCAGCATTTTCGGGCTTTCAATGGCGCCCGAGGATAAAATCACTTCCCGCCGCGCGCGATAGGTTTCCTCACCCGCCGGCCCACGCACCACCACGCCAACCGCGCGGCCATTTTCGATCAAAATGCGCTGGCCAAGCCGTTCTGTTTCCACGCGCAGATTGGGCCGCTTCAAGGCCGGGCGCAGATAAGCCACAGCGGGGCTCCAGCGCCGGCCACGATGCACATTCAATTGATTGGGCGCCACACCTTCAAACCATTCGCCATTATTATCGCGATTGCGAGTGAAGCCGAGTTTTTCGCAGGTTTCCACAAAAGCGCGGCAGCCCGGCGATGGTTCCGGCACTTCGGCAATCTGCATCGGGCCATCCTTGCCGCGATATTCGCTATCTGGCCCGGCGAAGGTTTCAAGCTGTTTGAAATACGGCAGGCATTCTTCGTACGACCAACCCCGCGCGCCGGATTGCGACCAGCGATCATAATCGCGCGGGCTGCCGCGCAGGAACACTAAGCCATTGACGCTGCCAGAACCGCCAATCACGCGCCCGCGCGGCCAATAGACGCTGCGGCCGCCGAGTTCTCCCTCCGCTTCGGTCTGGTAATTCCAATCGAATTTCTTGGTCACATAAAGCCGCGCAAAGCCCATGGGGATATGAATCCAGGGGTTGCGGTCCCAGGGGCCGGCTTCCAGCATGGTGACACTCGTGCCCGGATCTTCCGAAAGCCGGGTTGCGAGCACACAGCCCGCCGAGCCCCCACCCAGAATGACATAATCCGATTCGTGCTGCGCCATGGCTGTTTCTCCCCCTGCATTGTCCTGCCACCATGCCACCACCCCTGCGCAAGCGGCAATCATGTTCTATATAGGCAATATGGACCTTCCCCCGATTAGCGGCTTTTTTGGCTTCCTGGGCGCCTGCTTCGCGGCGGCCATGTCGGGGGCGGTATTCAAACCGGGGGCCTGGTATGAGGGCCTGGCCAAGCCGCCCTGGCGCCCGCCGAATTGGCTTTTTGGCCCCGCTTGGGCGCTGCTTTTCCTCATGATTGCCACTGCGGGTTGGCTGGTTTGGGGCCTGGCCGGTTTCGCCGGGGCCAGCCTTGCACTCTCAATCTATGGGGTACAATTGCTGCTCAATGCCGCCTGGTCGGGCTTTTTCTTCGGCATGCGGCGGATGGATCTCGCCCTTGCGGATTTGTGTTTGCTATGGCTTTCCATCCTGGGCTGCATCATCACCTTCTGGCCCATTGACGAAAGGGCCGCCTGGCTCATGGTGCCTTATCTCGCCTGGGTGAGTTTCGCGGGGGTGCTGAATTGGACCATGTGGCGCATGAATCCGGGCGTGCAGCGATGATCGGCTTGGCACTTATCGCCTGAGCGACGCTATGGCATGGTCCGCACTCACAAAGAGGATGACATCATGACCGAAACCATGAAGGCCGCGGTGGTGACCGCCGAGGGCGTCAAGGTGCAGCAGGCACCGCGCCCGGTTCCGGGACCAGAGCAGGTATTGGTGCGCGTGCGCGCGGTTGGGCTCAACCGCGCTGATCTTGGCGTGGCAGCGGGCCACGCGCATGGCCGCATGGGCGGAGCCGGGACCATCCTTGGCCTGGAATTCGCCGGAGAAGTCGCCGCGGTGGGCGCTGGCGTTACGGGCATCAAGCCAGGCGACCGCGTGATGTGCGCCGGTTCCGGCGGCTATGCGGAATATGCCATTGCCGATATGGGCCGCGTGCAGCCCGTGCCGGATCGCAATATGTCCTGGGAAGAAGCGGCGACTTTGCCGGTGGCACTTTCCACCATGCATGATGCGCTGGTTTCCAATGGTCGTTTGGCCAAGGGTGAAGCGGTGTTGATCCTGGGTGCCTCCAGCGGCGTTGGGCTGATGGGCATGCAGATCGCGAAATACATGGGCGCGGGGCTGGTGATTGGTACCTCCACCAATGGCGAACGGCGGGCGCGGTTGAAGGAATTTGGCGCGGATCATGCCGTGAACACCAATGATGCCGATTGGGCGGATCAGGTGCTGGCGCTGACCGAAGGGCGCGGTGTGCAATTGGTGATTGACCAGGTCTCCGGCGGCACCATCAATGCCGCCATGCGCGCCACCGCCATTCTGGGCCGCATTGTGAATGTCGGGCGGCTTGGTGGTGCGCATGGCGATTTTGATTTTGATCTGCACGCCACGCGCCGCATTGCCTATATTGGCGTGACGCATCGCACCCGCAGCGTGGCCGAAATCCGTGAGGAAGAACGCGTCGCACGGCGGGATTTACGCAAGGGCGTGGATGAAGGCGTGTTCCATTTGCCGATTGACCGCGTCTTTGCCCTTGATGAAGCGGTTGAGGCTTTGGCGCATATGAAGGCCAATGCGCATCTCGGCAAAATCATCCTGAAGACCTGAAGGAAACCCCCATGGCACGCGATGCAAGCCTGATCATTCGTGGTGGCACGCTGGTGGATGGCACCGGCGCACCGCCTTATGAGGCCGATATCGCCATTGGCGATGGGCGCATTCTGGAAATTGGCAAAATCTCGGCCCGCGCGCCGGAGGAGATTGACGCCAAAGGGCTGATCGTCACGCCTGGCTTCGTGGATATCCATACGCATTACGATGCGCAGGCCACCTGGAGCAGCCGGCTGCTTTCTTCATCCATCAATGGCGTGACCACGGCGCTGCTTGGCAATTGCGGCGTGGGCTTCGCGCCGTGTCGGCCGGATCGGCGCGATATGCTGGTGAAGCTGATGGAAGGCGTGGAGGATTTGCCGGAGGCTGTGCTGACCGAAGGCCTGCCCTGGAATTGGGAAAGCTTCCCCGAATACATGGATGCACTGGATGCGCGGCCCTATGACATGGATGTAGCCGCCATGGTCACCCATGCGCCCCTGCGCGTGCATGTCATGGGTGAGGCAGCCGAAGCCCATGCGGTAGCCACGCCCGAACAATGTGCTGAGATGGCGCGCTTGACCGCGGAAGGTTTGGCCGCCGGCGCGCTTGGCTTTTCGACATCGCGCGCCATTGCGCATCGTACTTTGGATGGGCGGCATATCCCAACCCTCGGCACGCCAGAGGCTGAACTTGAAACCATTGCGCGCGCCATTCGCGCGCAGGGGTCAGGCTGGATGCAGGTGATTTCGGATTTTGATGATCCTGAAGATGAATTCGCGCGCCTGCAACGCATTGCGGCAGCATCGGGTCGGCCGATGACATTTTCTCTCCTGCAACGGGAATCCAAGCCGGGACTATGGCGCTGGCTGCTCGATAAGGTTGAATCCGCGCACGAAGCAGGTGTGCCCATGTATGGCCAGGTGATGGGCCGCCCCGTTGGCCTGATGTTCGGCTTTGAGCTTTCGCAACATCCCTTCCTGATGCGCGCTTCCTATCAGGCGATTGCGCATCTGCCCTTTGAACAGCGTATCGCCGCTTTGCGTGACCCGGCTTTGCGCGCGCGCATCATTGCGGAACCGACGGAAGATCCGGCGCTGCGTGTGCGGCTGAATAATTGGGAAAAGATCTTTGCCCTGGGTGATCCGCCGGATTATGAACCGCCGCCGGAAAAATCAGTGGCCGCCATGGCCGCCGCGCGCGGCATGGACCCGGCGGCGCTTTGCTATGATTTGATGATGGAACAGGATGGCCGCGCCATTCTGAACCGCCCCATTCTTAACTATGCGGACGGAGACCTGACCGCGATCCGCAACATGGTCACGCATCCGCATACGCTGATGGGGCTTGGCGATGGTGGCGCGCATGTTGGCTATATCTGCGATGCGTCCTGCATGACGCATATGCTGGTGCATTGGGCGCGCGATCGCGCGCGCGGGCCGCGCCTACCGCTGGAATTCGTGGTGAAGCGCATTTCGCGCGACAATGCCCATGCGCTTGGCCTCAAGGATCGCGGCGTGCTGGCGGTAGGCAAGAAGGCCGATATCAATGTGATTGATTTCGGCCGGCTGGCGCTTGAGATGCCCAAAATGCATTACGATCTGCCCGCCGGCGGCAAGCGCCTGATCCAAAAGGCTGATGGCTATGTCGCCACCATCGTTGCCGGCACGCCGGTCTATCGCGAAGGTGAGGCAACCGGCGCGCTACCCGGGCGCCTGGTGCGGGGCGCGAAGGCGGCTTAGCCCGTCACCCCACCGCTGCCGGCAAGCCCGCCCAGATTTCGTCAAGGCTGAGCGGGCGTGCCATCAGCCCCTGATCGGCGCACCAGCGTGAAGCCAATTCCAGCGCTGGGTTCAGCGCCGCGCGGCTGCGTGGCACCGTTCCGGCAGCGTTGAATTGGCGCAGCACTTCAGCCACCAAAGCGGCATCGCGCGCATGGGCGCTCTTCATCACCACAAGATGGTTCACCGGCTTGAAGCCGTAGCGCGCTTGAAAGGCTGCACCCGCCGCGGCGGGGTCTGGGAAAACCGTGCGCACATCATCACCGGCGGGCAATTCAAACCCCATGATGGCGGCATCAAGCGCGCCGCTTTCAAACATGCCATTCAGGGTTTCGTCAGCACTGGCACGCTGCACCCAAGGCGGGTCGCGGAAGCTTGGTTCATGCGCGTCCTCAAACGTCACCCAACGCATGGCATCCGCGCGCAGACCAAAGCTTTCCTGCAAGACGCCCCTGATCCACATCCCGGTGGTTTGGCTATAGGCGCGCACCCCGATGCGCTTACCGGCAAGATCGGCGGGGGTTTCGATACCCCTTCCCGTGCGGCAGAACATCGCCGTTTCCTGAAAGCGTTCCGCCACCACCAACGGCAGCAGCACCAAATCACGCCCGGCGGCTTTCGCCATCAGGAAAGTCGCAATCGCCATTTCGCTGATGTCAAAACGCCCTTCGCGCACCATGGGCGCGAAAGCCTTGCTGATGGGCTTCACCACCTGCATCGCAAGGTTAAGCGAGGCACTCGCGGTCTCACCGCGATGCAGCGCCATGGTATGTGGGTAATCATCCACGCAAATGGAAAGTGTGGCGGCATTCATGCGCCAATCTCCTCAAAGAAAGCATCCACCAAGGCGTTGAAGGCGACTGCGCGTTCAAAATGACCGGAATGGCCGGCCTTATGCAGCACGGCATAGCGCGCACCCGGAATGGCACTGGCCATCGCGCGCGCGGCGAAGGGCGGCAGGACGATATCTTCCTCGCTTGGAATAAACAGCAGCGGGCATTGTGCGGCGGCGAAGGATTCCGGCGCACGGTTGCGCCCCACCTGCAACCGCGCGCGTACCGCTTCACGATCAAAGCCGCCGGTCAGGCCATAGACATGGTTATAGAGGTGATAAAGCGCCGGCTGTTCCGCCGCCATACGCGCGCCAGCCGCCGGGTTGATATTGCGCTTCAACCCCGCCTCACGCGCCGCCGCGCTTTCTTCCTGCCAGGTTTTCAGGCGCGATTGTTCCGGTTCACGCATCTGGCGCGGGTCGAGCGTGCCGGTGGTGGCGCCGAGAACCAGCGCCTTCACGCGCCCTGGGCGCAGCAGCGCAAATTCAACGCCAGTCCAACCGCCCATGGATTGGCAAATGATGCGGATATCACCAAGGCCAAGCTCATCCACCAAAGCAGCCAGATCAGCGGCGTAGGCGGCGGGATCAGGCCCCTCCCCAGGCGCGGTGGAAGGGAAAAAGCCGCGATGCGAAAAGGCCACGCAGGTATAGCGCGGCGCGAAATGCGCCACTTGCTGCCACCAGGACATGAGATTTCCGCCAAGCCCATGCGCGAAGACTATGGCAGGGCCTTCGCCCGTGACTTCATAGCGGATGCGCGCATCGGGCCGTTCTATCCAGCCGGCGCGGCGCGGTGGGGCGGTAAACTCTGCTGGGTTGGTCATGGCGATGTGGTCCCCAAATCTTGCCGGGCATCATGGGCCAAAATGCCCGGCCTGTCTTGGGCTGGCGCCGCGGCCAAAGCTTGCTAGGATTCCACCCGAAAAGGATGGGGAAGCAACCATGGCGCAAGCGGATGCCGATACCTTCGATTACGTGATTGTGGGTGCGGGGGCGGCGGGGTCCATCCTCGCGGCGCGGCTGACGGAAGACCCGGAAACCACCGTCTGCGTGTTGGAAGCCGGCCCGCCCGATACCAACCCCTTCATTCATATCCCCGCTGGCTTCATCAAGGCTTTGGTGAACCCCGACATCACCTGGCAATTCAGCACGGAACCCACGGAGAATACCGGCGGACGACGCGTAAAAACCGTGCAGGGGCGCACGCTTGGCGGTTCATCCTCCATCAATGGCATGATTTATAATCGCGGCCAGCCGGGGGATCAGGATAGCTGGGCGCAGCGCGGCAATCGCGGCTGGGGCTATGCGGATTGCCTGCCCTATTACATGCGCACCGAACGCCGGCTTGGCTTTGGCGAGGAACGGCGCGGGCGCGATGGTGGTATTCCCGTGACGGAGATGGATTGGTTCAACCCGCTCTCGGAAGCCTTCATCGCTGGTTGCGTGGCTGCCGGCATCCCGCGCAACCCAGATTATAATAGCGGCAATCAAGCCGGTGTTGGTTATTTCCAACGCGCCATTCAACGCGGCCGGCGCATCTCCGCCGCGCGCGGCTTTCTGCACCCCGCCATGGCGCGCAAGACACTTGATGTGCGCACCAATGCGCGCGCCTGCGGCATTATTCTGGAAGGCAAGCGTGCGGTTGGCGTGCGCTATCTGAATAAACGCGGCGGCACACCGCGCGAAGTGCGCGCCAGGCGAGAAGTGATCATCTCCGCCGGCACAGCCAATACCGCGCGGCTGTTGCAGGTATCCGGCATTGGTCCCGGCTGGCTTTTGCAAAAGCTTGGCGTGCCGGTGCTGCATGAATTGCGCGGCGTGGGCGAGAATTTCCGCGACCATTACGCGACGCGCGTGGTGATGCGCGCCAAGCCAGGTGTCACCACGCTCAATGAATTGGCGCGCGGTGTGAAGCTGGCCGGGCAAGTAGCGCGCTGGGCGATGGGGCGGCCTTCCATCCTCGCCACAGTGCCATCGCATGTCTATGTTTTCTGGAAATCCTTTGAAGGCCTGGATCAGCCCGATCTGCAATGCGTCTTCACGCCGGGGTCTTATGCGGAAGGCAAGGTCTATGTGCTGGATGATTATCCGGGGGTGACCGCCGGCGCCTGGCAACATCGGCCGGAAAGCATCGGCTGGGTGCGTGCGAAGTCCGCCGATGTGTTTGATGATCCCGAAATCCAGCCCAATTACTTATCAGACCCCATGGATCGGCGCGTGCATCTGGGCGGCATTCGGCTGATCAGGCGGCTGTTGAATGCGCCGGAACTCAGCCCCTTCCTGGAAGCTGAAACCCTGCCCGGTCCGCATCTGGATTCCGATGATGAACTGATGGATTTCGCCAGGCGCAATGGCTCGACAACCTATCATTTGATCGGCACGGCGCGCATGGGTCCGAATACGGACCCGACGGCGGTGGTGGATGATCGGCTGCGCGTACATGGGTTGGAAGGCTTGCGCGTGGTGGATGCTTCCGTGATGCCCAACATGACCTCGGCCAATACCTACGCCACCACCATGATGATTGCGGAAAGAGCATCGGATTTTATTCGTGGCCGCTCTCCATTGGAACCTATGTTGTAGTGTTCGGAGAAAAAACAATGGAATTGCCGCTGCACGGCATGCGCGTGATTGAAGTGGGCCAGGCTTTGGCCGGGCCACTCGCCGGCGTGATCCTGGCCGATATGGGTGCGGATGTGATCAAGGTAGAAAAGCCCGATGGCGGCGATGATGCGCGCGCCTGGGGCCCGCCCTTCGGGCCGGATGGTGAAACATCGCTCTATTTCCACAGCCAGAATCGCAATAAGCGCTCCATCACGCTTGATCTGAAAAAGGCCGAGGATGTTGAAGCCCTGCACAAGCTTGTCGAGACCGCCGATGTGCTCATCCAAAACCTACGCCCCGGCGTGGTGGATGAAATTGGCATCGGGCCAGAAGCGATGCTCAAGCGCCATCCAAGGCTTGTTTATTGCTCCATCTGGGCCTTTGGCTATCAAGGCCCGATGCGCTTAAAACCTGGTTTTGATCCGCTGCTGCAAGCCTATGGCGGGATGATGTCAGTCACTGGCCGCCCGGAAGACCCGCCGACTTTCTGCGGCGCCTCCATCAATGACAAGGCCACAGGCATGTTCTGCGTGATTGGCGCGCTGGCCGCACTGCGCCAGCGGGACCGCACGGGGCAAGGCTGCCTGGTTGATACATCGCTCTTTGAAACATCGGTGCATTGGGTGGAAGGCCATGTGAACAACTATCTGGCCAGCGGCGATGTGCCGAAGCGCCATGGCGCCGGCGCGGCGGTGATTGTGCCTTATCAAGTGTTCGAAACCGCCGATCGGCCGATTTGCCTGGCGGCGGGCAATGACCGGCTATGGGCGCGCTGCGCCAAGGTATTGGGCCATCCCGAATGGGGCCAAGACCCGCGCTTCGCCACCGGCCCGGAACGCGTGCGCAACAAGGCAATCCTGCTGCCCTTGGTTGCTGAGGCGCTGCGCCATGGCACGCGGGAGCAATGGCTGACCGCCCTGGAAGCCGCCGGCGTGCCGAGTGGCCCGGTGAATGACATCGCCGAATTGGCCGCGACCGAGCAATTGGCCGCGGTGGATATTGTCCAATCCCTGCCCGAAGGTGGCCCGCGCGTGGTGGGGCTACCGATTTCCTTCAATCGGCGCCGGCCTGTCTCTCGGCGGGCAGCGCCGCGCCTGGGCCAGCATAATGGGGAGATTTTGGGCCAGCCCTGAGTCCCCCACCGGCGCCTGGACTCTGCTTGGGGTTCCGCGATACCTGCCTTCGTATAGTAACCGAAGGCCGTAACCCCATGCCTCTTCCCAGCCGCTTCTGGCAGGATCTTCCCTGGCCAGAATTCCGCTCCCTGCCGGCCAATACCGTCGCGGTATTGCCGGTGGGCGCCATTGAACAGCATGGGCCGCATCTGCCGGTGGCGGTGGATACCGCGATCAATCAGGGTATTGTTGCGCGGACGCTGAAGGTGATCCCGGATGATCTGCCCGTGCTGGTGCTACCAACGCAAGCCGTTGCGCTTTCGGTTGAACATTTGCGCTATCCCGGCACCATCACGACCAGTGCAGAGACGCTGATCGCGCTGATCTGCGATATCGGCGCTTCTGTTGCGCGCGCGGGCGTGAAGCGCCTGGTGTTTTTGAACAGCCATGGCGGCAATGTCTCGGCGCTTGATATCGCGGCGCGGCGGTTGCGCATTCAGCATGGGCTTTTTGTGGTGAATGCCATGTGGGCGCGGATGGGCAAGCCGGAGGCATTGCGGGACCCGGTGGAAGCGCGCTTTGGCATTCATGCCGGGCGCGATGAAACAGCGGTGATGTTGGCGCTGCGCCCCGATCTGGTGCGGATGGATAAGGCGCGCAATTTCGTCAGCCGCTGGCAGGCGGTATCCGCCGATACGCCAAGCATGGCGCCAGATGCCGGCGCGCCGCCGGCCTGGCAGGCGCAGGATCTTGGGCCGGCCGGTGCGGTGGGTAATGCCTCGGCTGCGACGGCTGAGATTGGCGAAGCGCTGCTGGACCACGCCGCGCAACGCATGGCTGCGTTGTGGCAGCAGGTTGCCGGCATGGATATTTCCATGTGGCTCGATGGAGAACCCAATCCCGATGCCTGATATTGCCGCTTTCACCGCCGAATTGAACGGCCTTGAACAATCCACCGACGCCGCTTTGCTGCGCCAGAAAAGCCGTGACTTCTATTGGTATAGCCCCATCCTGAAGCGGCAATTGGATGGCAAGCGCGCCGATATCTGGCTGCGCCCGCAAAACGAAGACGAAGTGATGCGCATCCTGAATGCCGCGCGCCGCCATGGCGTGCCGATTACGGTGCGCGGTGGGGCGACGGGTAATTACGGTCAATGCGTGCCGCTGAATGCTGGCGCGGTCTTGGATACCACGGCCATGACAGCGCCCATCGCGCTGAAGGATGGCGTGCTGGAAGCCGAAGCCGGTGCGCGCATGATTGATCTGGACCTTTGGGCGCGTGAACGCGGGTGGGAGCTGCGGCTTTGGCCCAGCACCAAACGCACCGCGACCATTGCGGGTTTTGTCGCTGGTGGCGGTGCGGGCGTTGGCGGCATCAGCCATGGCACCATGCGCGAACGCGGCAATCTACTCGGTGTGCGTGTGGCGACACTGCAGGACCCACCAGCGCTGCTCGATTTGGAAGGTGATGACGCAAATCCAGTCAATCGCACCTATGGCACCACAGGCGTGATTACGCGCGTGCGGCTGCCGCTGACGCCGGCGCAGGATTGGCGCGATATTGCGGTGGTGTTTTCGGATTTTGCCGCGGCTGGGCGGTTTGCGCTGGCGCTCGCTTTCGCTGATGGTATCCCCAAGAAAATGTGTGCCGTATTTGATGCGCGCCTGCCGCCCTTCTTCCGTGCCATCGCGGATGTGGTGCCCGCGGATCACGCGCTGGCTTTGGTGATGGTGGCACCCTCGGGCCTTGTCGCGCTGCGCGATATGGCGCGGGAACATGGCGGGCGGATTGTCGCGGATCAGGATACGGTGGCGGCCGAACGCGATCCGGAAGCGACACCCTTCTATGAATATTGCTGGAACCACACCACGTTGCAGGTGCTGAAGCGCGATCGTGGCGTGACTTATCTGCAATGCCGCTTCCCTTTTGAAGGCACTTTGGAATCGGTCGAAAAAGTGCGCGCTGCCTTCCCGGATGAGGTTTGGATGCACACGGAATGCGTGCGCTTTGGCGGACGCACCACCATGACCGCCCTGCCTGTCATTCGCTGGAAGGATGATGCGCGGCTTGCCGAAATCATGGCCGGTTTTGAAGCGGCGGGGGCTGGCATTGCCAATCCGCATGTCTTCACCATTGAGGAAGGCTCCGGCTATCGCCGCGTGCCGGGCGATCAGCTTGGCTTCAAGCGCCGGGTTGATCCGCTGGGTCTGTTCAATCCCGGCAAGATGAAAAGCTTCGATGAACCAGAAAGTGACGCCGCATGACGCATGATGTTGCTGGCCTGATGGCCGCGCTGCCTGATATTCAATGGGTGACAGATGCCGCGCTGGTGCGGCAGCGCAGCCGCGATTTCTTCTGGTATAGCCCCGTGCTGAAACGCCAATTGAATGGCGTGAGTGCAGATGTGGTGGCCGAAGCGCGGGATGAGGCTGATGTGGTGCGCATTCTGGCGGCCTGCCATGCGCGGCGCATTCCCGTGACACCGCGCGGTGCTGGCACCGGCAATTACGGCCAGGCCATGCCGCTGCAGGGCGGTGTGGTGCTTGATGTATCCGCGCTGGATAAGCTGCTTTGGGCCAAGCCCGGCATCATGCGCGCGCAAGCCGGCGCTAAGCTAATTGCGCTGGATGAACAAACGCGCCAGCAAGTGGGCGGCGAATTGCGCTTTCATCCTTCCACCAAACGCACCGCGACCATTGGCGGCTTTGTGGCCGGCGGTTCTGCAGGCGCGGGTTCATGCATGTGGGGGTCCTTCCGGGAGCCGGGCAATGTGCTGGGATTGCGCGTTATCACCATGGAAGAAACACCGCGCATTCTGGAATTGCGTGGTGGGGAGATTGAAAAGGCCAATCACGCCTATGGCACGAATGGCATCATCACCGAGGTCGAGATGCCCCTCGCCCCCGCCTATGATTGGGTGGATGTGATGATGGCCTTCCCAAGCTTCATGGAAGCAGCGCGCTTTGCGGAAGCTGTCACGCTGGCTGATGGCATTGTGAAGAAGCTCGCGACCGTAGTGGCCGCACCCGTACCGCAGCAATATTTCCGTCATTTCGAAGGGCGCATTCCTTCGGGCATGAGCGTTGCGCTGCTGATGATCGCAGCCCCCTTCCTGGAAGCTTTTGAAGCGCTGAAAGCCAAGCATGGCGCGACGCAAGCGGAAATCTATCGCTGCCACACGGAAGAAGCGATCGTGCCGCTTTACGAACATTCCTGGAACCATACCACGCTGCAGGCACTGAAGATTGATCGCGGCATTACCTATCTGCAAACGCTGTTCCCGCCGCCGGGCCACATGGCTTTGGTGGAGAAAATGGAAGCGCTATTTGGTGATGAAGTGCCGATGCATCTGGAATTTGTGCGCTTCGGTGGGCATGTCACCTGCTTCGGCCTGCAATTGGTGCGCTACACCAGCGAAGAACGTTTGGCTGAGATTATTCGCATCCATGAAGCCAATGGCTGCCCGGTCTTCAACCCACATGCCTTCTCACTGGAAGAAGGCGGCATGAAGCGCGTGGATGCGCGGCAATTGGCCTTCAAGAAGGAAGCCGATCCGCTGGGCCTACTCAATCCTGGCAAGATGCTCGCCTGGGATGATCCGGAATGGTCGCCCGATCGCCCGCGCACGCATTACATGTATGGCGACCCGGATGCGCCGGAGATTGAGGAAAAGCTGGAATAGGACATCGCCATGCGGGTGCTGCTGATCCATTGCCATCCGCGGGCTGAGAGTTTTTCGGCAGCACTCCGCGACACAGCGCGACAAGCGCTGGAAGCCGCCGGGCATGAGGTGGAATGCCGTGATCTTTACGCGGAGGGCTTCTCGCCCGCGCTGAGTGATGCCGAGCATCGCGACTATCTGGACCCTGCAAGCAACGCTCCGGATGTCGCGGATGATGTCGCTTCCTTGCAAAGGGCGGAGGCGCTGCTGCTGGTCTATCCCACCTGGTGGTATGGGCTGCCCGCGATGTTGAAGGGCTGGTTTGATCGCATCTGGGCGCCGGGTATTGCCTTCAAGCTTGGTGATGGCGCGATTGAACCGCTGCTGACGAACATCACGCGCATCGGTGTGGTGACGACTTACGGCTCACCGCTGTGGCTGTTGTGGGTGATTGGCTGGCCGGACAAGAAGCTGATCAATCGCGGCTTCAGGCGGCTATGCGCGCGCGGCTGCCGCGTGGAATGGCTGATGCTGACACGGATGGATCAACGCACGGCGCCGGAACGCGCGGCGTTTCTGGTGAAGGTTAAGGCGCGGCTCAGCCGGTGGTAGCCGGCATT
This sequence comes from Allobosea thiooxidans, assembly GCA_943370125.1. Lineage (GTDB taxonomy): Bacteria > Pseudomonadota > Alphaproteobacteria > Acetobacterales > Acetobacteraceae > Neoroseomonas. The sequence continues at coordinate 16,497 of CALRPR020000044.1, forward strand.
ACGTGATCCAATTCCCGCCAATCCGGCACTTCCGCATCCAGCAGCTTTCCATTACGGAGCACAATCCGATCCGATTGCGGGCGAGACAGAAATTCGGTCATGTGCCGCGCGCGGAACAGGATAAGATCAGCCGGCGCGCCAATGCGGATCATGCCCGCGCCTTGCAGCCCCATCGCTGCCGCCGGCCGCGCGCCGACGGAACGCGCCCAATCGCCATAGGGGTGATCCAGATGCAGAATGCGCGTCGCTTCGCGCATCACCTCCACCATATCCAGATCACCATAGGCGTAGAAAGGATCGCGCGTATTGTCTGACGCGAGGGAGACAGAAACGCCGTCCGTCTGCATTTCATGCACAAGCGTCACGCCCCGCCAGCGCGGCGTGCGCCCTGGTTCGCGGTCCTGCAAATACATATTGCACATGGGCAGGACCACAATCGAAACGCCCGCTTCGGCGCAGGCCTTGATGGTTTCCAGCGCGAATTCATCTGTTTGGCGAGAAAGCGAACAACAATGCCCGCATTGGATGCGGCCCTTAAAGCCGCGGCGCAAAGCCGTCAGCGCAATTTCGCGCAAGGCGCGCGCACCGGTCTCCCCGCTTTCATCTACATGCAAATCAAGGTCTAAGCCACGCGCTTCCGCAAGTGCGAAAAAATGATCCAGCATGGCCTGAAATTCAGGCGGGATATCATCATGAATGCCGCCGGAAAGCCTTGTCACCATGCCCAATACGCCGCCTGATTCCGCGACGATATCAGCAAGTTCAGCGCCCTCATCCCCCGCGAAGCGATCGAGCGGCGCGATGGAGGAAGCCTGCAAGGTGATCCGCCCGGCCCAATCATCGCGTAGCTGGCGGAACATGCGCCAGGCCTTGGGCGCATGCGGCATGTAGCTATCCAGATGCGTGCGCACGGCAACCGTGCCATGGGCGTAAGCCGCGCGCAGCGCGAATTCCGCGCGCATGCGCATATCCGCTTCAGACCAATTCACGTCGCGGTCAGCCATGACCGTGGTGACGGCGCCGAAGAAACTACCATCAGGATTGGGGGCGCGCTGCCAGATATGGCCCTTATCCAAATGGGTATGCGCATCCAGCATACCGGGCCAAATCTGCCCGCCATCCAAACAAACACCATCCGGCGCAGAGCCAAGCGGCGCGATAGCGGCGATGCGTCCCTGTTCAATCTGCACATCGAACCGCGCAATGCCATCCCGGTCCAAGGGCAGCACCCCCGCAGCTTCCAGCACCGCAGCCGGCGCACGCACATCGCGCAACCAGAAATTGCTGCCCGCGGCGGCCAAAGCCGCGCGGGTCTTTGCCATGGCGCTACTCATCGCCGATCCCCCCTGCCCATCGCGCTTTCATGCCAATGGCGCAGCAGCAAATGCGTGAGCAGGCTAAGCGCCAGGAAAATCGCAATCCCGGTGGTGGAAACCAGCACTAAGGCCGCGAACATGCGCGGGATTTGCAACTGATACCCCGCTTCCAGAATCCGGTAGGCAAGCCCCGATGCACTGCCGCCTGTGCCCGCGACAAACTCCGCGACAATCGCGCCAATCAGCGCGAGCCCGCCGGAAATCCGCAAACCCGCCAGGAAGTAAGGCAGGGCGGAGGGCAACAACAGCCGGGTCAGCACCTGCCAGCGCGATGCGCGATAAAGCTTGAACAGATCCTTCAAATTATGATCCGCTGAATTCAGCCCGACTGTTGTATTCGACAGGATCGGAAAGAAGGCGACGATCCAGGCGCAGATCAGCAGGGATATCGCGATATCATTCACCCAAATGATGATCAGCGGCGCAATTGCCACAATGGGTGTGACTTGCAGGACCACGGCAAAGGGAAACAGCGACAATTCAATGATGCGCGACTGCGCAAAAAGGATCGCCAACGCCAGCCCCAAAATTGCTGCCACCGATAGCGCCAAGAAGGTGATCTTCAGTGTGATCAATAGCGATACGGAAAGCGATGCCCAATCACGGATCAAGGTCTGCCAAATCGCAATCGGCCCCGGCAGGATATAGGGCGGGATTTCCCTGACGCGCACCATCATTTCCCAGCCACCCAGGAACAGCAGCGCAAGCAACGTCGGCGCCAAAATGCGGAGCCAGGTGCCTTCCACAAAACCGCCAGCGGCCGGTGCCGCTTCCGTGCTCTCACTCATGCGCACCCCCCATGGCAGAAGAAAGCGCGTGCGAAACCGTGCGGCATTGCGCGGCATATTCGGGCGATGTGCGGAATTCCTCACCCCTTTCCGCCGGCGCGGTGATGCGCACTTCCTTCGCAATCCGGCCCGGGCGAGGGGCCATCACCACAATGCGTTCAGCAAGATAGACGCTTTCAAACACCGAATGGGTCACGAAAATCACCGTAAAACGTTCCTGCGCCCAAAGTTGCACCAAATCATTGTTCAACCGGAAGCGCGTTATCTCATCCAAGGCCGCGAAGGGTTCATCCATCAGCAGAATGCGTGGGCGCGTCACCAAAGCGCGCGCGATGGAAACACGCATGCGCATGCCGCCTGATAACGCGCGCGGATAGGCTTTCTCAAACCCCTTCAGATCAACACGGGCGATCCATTCGGCGGCGCGTTCTTCGGCTTCCCGCCGCTTCATGCCGGCCAATTCCAAAGGCAGCGCCACATTGCGGATCACGCTGGCCCAGGGCATCAGCGTGGGTTCCTGGAACACAAAGCCAATATCGCGTTCCGCTTCGCCACCGGCGTCATGCATGGCGATCGGCCATTCCATAGTACCGCCGCTTGGCGCGGTAAGCCCTGAAATCAGGCGCAGCAAGGTGGATTTGCCGCAGCCCGAAGGCCCCAGAAGCGCAATGAAATCGCCCGGCATGATCGTCAGATCAATACCATCCAGCGCCAAGGTTCCCGTTGCGTAACGCTTGGAAACCCCGGCGAGCGAGAGCAGCGGGCGCCGAGGGCTCAAGCCAGCCCAACCCGTCTATTGACGAAGCGCAGCGAATAGGCGCGCTTCACATCAAGCCCAGGCGGCATCACTTCCGCATCGCGCATGGCGGTATAGAAGGCTTCCCAGCGCTCATCCGTCATGGCGCCAATGCCAAGCCGTTCCGCATCACCGGAGAACACAATGCCGCGTTCATTCATGGCGCGGACGGCGTAATCAATCTTCTCCTGCGTCATTTCTTGATTGTCGCGCATGATCAGCGCATTCGCCGCCGCCACATCCTGCCCGCGCAAATACTGAGTCCAACCCTGCATGGTGGCGTCCACAAAGCGCTGGATCAGATCCGGCTTTTCTTCGACCATCTTGCGGGAGATATCAATCGTCGTCTGGTAATTCGGGAAGCCCGCATCGGCGAAAAGCAGCACCCGCGGATCCGCACCGCCAAGCCGCGCCGCGAAAGGCTCTGACGAGACAAAGCATTGCTGAATGGCCTGCTTATCCGCCAGAAATGGCTGGATATTGAAGGTATAGGGGCGGATCTGGCTATCGGTGAAGCCGAAGCGCCGACGCAGGAAGGGCCAAAAGGTCACGCGCCCGCCAGCACCCACCAAAATCGGCTTGCCGCGCATTTGTTCGAAACTGGTGAGCCCCGCTTCCGCATGGAACATGAAGCCTTGCGGGTCTTTCTGCATCACGGCGCCAATCGCCATAAAGGGCACATTCTCACGCACATAATTCAGCGCCTGAAAGCCGGCTGACATGATCATGTCCACCCGCCCCGCCAGCAGCAGCTGCGCCGGGTTCTGCTGCGGGCCGCCCATGCGGATTTCGCAATCAATGCCGGCACGGCGATAGAGCCCATTGGCCAGCGCCAGATAATAGCCGCCATGTTCCGCCTGGGCGCGCCAATTGGTCTGGAAGGAAAGCTTTTCGAGCGTCTGCGCCAGCGGCACACGCGCCCCGGCCACGGCCGAAAGCACAAGGGCAGTGCCACCCGTGAGCAATGCGCGGCGTTCGATCCGATACCTGGTTCTCATGGCTCTCTCCTCACTGGGCTGGATTGGGGCGTCACATGCCCCAGGGAGATGGGGTCAGCAAGGCATATGCCAATCCTTTGGGCGGTTCTTGGCGGAGAATCGCCCCGGCATCGCCTGTTTTCCGTGCATTAGCCGCCACCAAAGGGGTCACCTGACGGGGTTTTCAGGCCGCCGAAGCGCCCCTAACCACCCGAGTCGCCCGCCCAAAGCCTAAGTTTCCCCTGCCGCAGCTTATGGCCTATCGTGGTGCGCCAGCAGCCTCCGGGAGGGCGCAAGCCTCATGACCACCACCGCGGTGCCGCCGCGTCAGACATCCTTGCTGCTGGGCATTTTCTTCATGTGTGCGGCCTGTACGCTATTCCCGATCATGAATGGTATCGTGCAGGTGTTGAGCCGTACCTACCCTTCCGAGCAAATCATCTGGGCGCGCACCACCGGGCATTTGCTGATTGTGCTGGCGCTTATTGTGCCGCGCTACGGGCTTAGCGTGTTGAAAAGCCGCAAGCCCGGGGTGCAGGTTTCGCGGTCCTTGCTGTTGCTGGCATCCACCACCTTTTTCTTTTTCTCCGTGAAGGATGTGCCGCTGGCCAAGGCTTCGTCCATTTCCTTCATGTCACCGTTTTTTGTGACCTTGCTCGCGCTGCCCATGCTGGGTGAACAGATAGGCTGGAAGCGCCTGGCGGCTGTAACGGTGGGCTTCCTTGGCGTGCTGGTGGTGATCCGCCCGGGGTCTGAGGTTTTCCAACCCGCAGCACTTGGCATTGTGGCCAGCGCCTTTTGTTATGCCATCTATCAAATCCTGACACGCCAGGTAGCGGGGCTGGATCGGCCTGAAACATCGGTGATGTATAGCGGGCTGTTTGGCGCGCTGGTGATGTGCTGCGTCATCCCGTTCTTCTGGGTGCCGTTCAATAGCTGGGCGGATATTTTTTGGCATTTGACGCTGGGCGTGCTGGGCGCGGCAGGCCATTGGTGCGTGGCGAAGGCCATGACCTATGGTGCGGCCAATGTCATCGCCCCTTTCCAATATTGGCAAATGATCGGCGCCATCGCCGTTGGCTATGCCATTACCGGACTTTGGCCGGATCAATGGACCTGGCTGGGGGCGAGCATCATCATCGGCGCGGGGCTTTACATTGCCATTACGGAAACCAGGGCGCGCAAGGGATGAAGCGGGATCATGTCCCGCTTTAGCCCAGCGTAACGGATGCGTTTCAGGCCGCGTCCCGCGACCTTTCTTGCCGGCACTGCATCAATGGTTGGATTTTCTGCCCGAAATCATCCATGCCTTTGATGAAATCATCAAAGCACAGCATGATGCCCTTCACGCCAGGCATTGCCGCGACCTCATCCAGCATGCGCGCGCAGGAAGCAGGGCTGCCCACAATCGTGCCCATGTTGAAATTGATTGGCGAAGGATTGCGCTTGATCGCGGCTACCATGGAAGTGCCTTCCGTATTCACATCATGCGCCGCATGGCCGAGCAGATGTTCCAGCGCCTTCCGGTCAGCGCCTTTTTCATAGCTGTCCCATTTGGCCAGCGCTTCCTCATCCGTATCGGCGCAGATGACCATATAAAGCATATAGGCCCCGACATCGCGACCAGTCTTCTTGGCGTGTTCCAGCACGCGTGCGGGCACGGAAGCGGCCTTGGTCGGCTCATTCACGCCTTCACCCAAGCAGAAATTGTAATTGCAGAACTCAGCGCCAAAGGCCATGCCGGTATCTGACTGACCGGCGCTCACGATTTCGATCGGCTTGGATGGAAGCGGTGAGAGCTTGCAATTATCCATCTGGAAATAGCTACCCTTGAAGTCGCTTTCGCCTTTCTCCCAGAGCTCACGCAGGATTTGCACATATTCGGTGCTGTATTGGTAGCGCTTGCCGAAATGCTCATCACCTGGCCACAGCCCCATCTGGGTATATTCAACCTTATGCCAGCCGGAGACGATGTTCACGCCAAAGCGACCGCCCGAAATACTATCAATGGTCACAGCCATGCGCGCAACAATGGCCGGCGGGATGGTCAGCACGGCGGTTGAGGCGAAAAGCTTGATTCGCTTGGTCACCGCGGCAAGGCCCGCCATGAGCGTGAAACTTTCCAGCCCGTGATCCCAGAATTCGGTTTTGCCGCCAAAACCATGCAGCTTGATCATGGAAAGCGCGAAATCCATGCCATAGGCTTCGGCTTTTTGCGCAACTGTCTTGTTCAATTCGAAGCTTGGCATGTATTGCGGAGCATTTTCCGAAATCAGCCAGCCATTATTGTTGATGGGAATAAAGACGCCGATATCCATGTCGTGCAGCCCCTTGTCAGAAGCCGGGCGATCCGGCCTTTTCCTGCGTAGTGAAGCAACAGGTGTGCCATGAACCAGCAGGTCTAAAGCTTGGCAGAGGGCTGACCGAAAACGGCGTGGTGACGCGGATTACTTGTGACTGGGGCTACCCACCGCCACCAACACCGCCACCACCCCGCAAAGCCCCGCCATGGCCCAGAAAATCCCCGCCCCCAGCGCGGCATAGCCAGGCCCACAGGCCAGGGTCAGCACCGTGGTCATGGCGCCCACGGCTGCCCCCAGCAGAGTTTGCGCCGTACCGCCCAGGCTGCCCGGCACGCGTTCCTGCAATAGCCGGATCGCCGCCAGATGCATGGCGCCAAAAGTAAGCGCATGCAGCGCTTGCGCGAAAATCACTGGCGGCAGGCTTTCACTTACCGCCATGATGGGCCAGCGCAGCACGCCCGCCCCCGCCGCCAGCAATATCAGGCCGCGCACGCCGAGCTTATCCACCAGGCCCCGCCCCCACATGAACAGCGCCACCTCCGCCACCACGCCCCAGCCCCAGAGCAGCCCAATCACACCGGCGCTAAAGCCCAAGGCCTCCCAATGGATGGACCCGAAGGCGTAATAGGCCGCGTGGCTGCCTTGCATCAGCGCGGCAATCAGCATCAGGCGCCTAAGCCAAGGCAGCGCGAGTGCCGCGCGAAACCCGCTTGCACCGCCGCGGCCAAAGCCCTCGGCGCGCGGCAGCAAAAAGGCCGCCGCCGCGCCAAGGCCGAGCATGGCAGCAATCAGCCAGGCGGCGCTGCCTGCGCCCAGCACGCCCACCAGCGCGCCGGCGGCCACCGCGGCCAGGATATAGCTTGCGGAACCAGCCGCCCGGATACGGCCGTAATCAAAACCAGGGGGCTCTCGGGCGGCGCGTAGCGCCATCGCGTCAGCAAGTGCCGTGGTCGGCGCCAAGGCCGCCGACAGCGCCAAATTCACCAGCAGTAGCGCCCAAAATCCACCAACCAGCCCAAAGCCCGCAGCAACAATGGCCGCTATGCCGGTACAACAAATCAGCACCAACCGCGGATCACCAAGCCGATCCGCAACCCGCCCTAAAAGCGGCCCCGCCAGCAATTTCAGCGCACTTCCGGCGGCCAGCACCGTGCCAAGATCAGCCGGCGTCAGCCCGCGCGCCAGCAAAAGCGGCGGCAGAAAGGGCATCATCACACCAAAGGCCGCGAATTGCGCGGCGAAGATCAGGGCGAAGCGGGTGGCGGGACTCATCACGGGCGTGCCACCCTGCCCGTTGCCGCCACCATGGACAAGCGCGCCGCGTCATGCCACGGAGCAGCGCGTTTTCTTTCTTGGACATTGACCCCCGCATGTTCGAACCCAGGGTTCGCGCCATTCTTGGCCCGACCAATACCGGCAAGACCCACCTCGCGATTGAGCGGATGCTCGCCCATGCCTCGGGCAGTATCGGCTTTCCGCTGCGGCTGCTGGCGCGTGAAAACTATGATCGCATGGTGGCGATGAAGGGCGAACGCTATGTTGCCCTAATCACCGGCGAGGAAAAAATCGTGCCGCCGGAGGCGAAGTATTTCGCCTGTACGGTGGAAGCGATGCCGCTGGATCGGCCAGTGGAATTCCTCGCCATTGATGAAATCCAGCTTTGCGCAGACCCGGATCGCGGGCATGTCTTTACCGATCGGTTGCTCAATGCGCGCGGCATGGTGGAAACCATGTTCCTGGGTGCTGAGACCATCGCGCCCTTGCTGCGCCGCTTGATTCCGCGCGCTGAAATCGAAACCCGCGCGCGCTTGTCGCAACTGACTTATGCGGGCCCAGCCAAGCTTTCACGCCTGCCGGCGCGTTCCGCCATTGTCGCCTTCAGCGCGCAGGAAGTTTACGCCATTGCCGAAGCGGTGCGCCGCCGGCGTGGTGGCTGCGCCGTGGTGATGGGCCGGCTTTCGCCGCGCACGCGCAATGCACAGGTGGCGCTCTATCAAAACCGGGAAGTGGATTTCCTGGTGGCGACGGATGCCATCGGCATGGGCCTCAATATGGATGTGGACCATGTGGCATTGGCCGCGCTCAACAAGTTTGATGGCCATCAGCCGCGTGCCCTGACGGCACAGGAAATCGCGCAAATCGCGGGTCGCGCCGGGCGCGGCATGCGCGATGGCACTTTCGGCACCACGGCGGATGCGCCGACACTGGATGATGAAATCATCACCCAGATCGAAACGCATGCCTTTGAACCGCTGAAGACGCTCGCCTGGCGCAATTCGGATTTGGATTTTTCTTCGGTCGAGACATTGCTCGATAGTCTTGGTGCGTCCGCGCCTTTGCCTGGTCTTGCCAAGGGCCATGATGCGGTGGACCACATCACGCTTTCCATGCTAGTGCGGGAAGAAGAAATTCGCGGCTTGGCCGATACCGCATCTCGCGTGCGCTTGCTGTGGGAAGCCTGCCAGGTGCCGGATTTCCGCAAGCTGGCGGATGATAGCCACACGCGCCTTTGCGCGCGCATCTTCACGCATCTGGCGCGGGAAGGCCGGTTGCCGAGCGATTGGGTGGCCTCATCGCTTGCCCAGCTTGGCATGGCAGAAGGTGATCTTGATACGCTGATGGCGCGGCTTTCGGCCATTCGCGTCTGGGCCTATGTCGCGGCGCGGGCCGATTGGCTGAATAATGCGGCGGAGCTTCAAGCCGAAGCGCGGCGCGTGGAAGACATGGTCTCCGACGCTTTGCATGAAAGCCTGACCGCGCGCTTTGTGGACCGCCGCGCGGCGCATCTCATTCGCGCGCTGGATGAAAGCGATGAGGAATTGCTTTCCGCCGTCACCCGGCGCGGGGAAGTGGTGGTGGAAGGCCATCCTGTCGGCCATGTGAAGGGCTTCCTGTTTGAACCCGATGGCGCGGCGGTGAAGGAAGAAGAACGCCGCGTGGTGCTGCGTGCGGCGCGCCGTGCCTTGGGGGCGGAAATTCCGCGCCGCGTTTCCATGCTGGAATCCGCGAAGGATGAGGCTTTTGCGCTGACGCCGCAGCATGGCGTGACCTGGGCCTATTCCCATGCGCCCAATATGCCGGCGGGGCTTGGCGATATTGCGGAAGTGGCGAAGCTGAAGCCCGGTTCTGAACCCGGCAAGCCGCTGATTGAAGTGCAGCCCTCAGAATTCCTGGATGGCGCGCAGCGCGAACGCATCCGCGCGCGGTTGGCCACTTGGATTGAGGCTTTGGTGAAGCGCGATCTGGGCGCGATTTTCACGGCGGAAGAAAAAGCCGCTGAGGATAATACCCTGCGCGGCCCGGCCTTTCGGTTGCGTGAGGAATTGGGCTTGGCCTTGGGGCGGACGGATAGTGAAATCCGCCCCGATCTTCGCCAGAAGCTGAAGGGCATCGGCATTCGTGCCGGGCGCTATGCGCTTTACGTGCCGGAAGCGCTGAAGCCGCGCGCCATGGCTTTGCGTGCGCAGCTTTGGTCCCTGCTGCGCGGCATTGAAACGCCGAAGCTGCCCTCGGGCGGTTTGATTGCCGTGGCGCCGCCCGCCGATTGGCCACGCGGCTTTGCCGAGACGATGGGCTGGCTGCCGGCGGGGCCTGTGCTGCTGCGCCTGGATGTGGCGGAACGCATCGCCGGCGAATTGGGGCACCTGACGCGCAAGGCGCCTGCGCTTTTGCCGGGGGATTTGGCCAGCCGCTTGGGGATCAAGGGCGAAAACCTTGGCCCGGTGCTGGACGCCATGGGCTTCCGGCTGATCCCGGCCGACACCGAAGATGAAAAGCAATTCGGCCCACCCGCGCCCGCGCGGATTGGCCAGCAGCGCGCGCCCCGCTTTGAACCGCGCCAGCAGCCTCGCCAAGAACAAGGCCCGCGCCGCCGCGATGACCGGCGCCCCGAACGGCGCGGCCCACGCCCGGATCAGCGCCAGCGTGAGGACAAGCCGGCCGAATCCACTGCGACTGAGGGCGCCACGCCAGAACAGGCGCCGCCCGAACAGCAGCGCCCGGAACGCCGGCCGGATCAGCGCCCGGATCGCCGCCCAAAACCCGATGGCGGGCAGCAGCAACAGCAGCAGCGCCAGCATTACGGCAACAAGGGCGGTAATGACCGCCCGCGCGGCCCTCGGCCACCTCGGGAAGATCGCGTGGTGCTCCCCGCCATGCCGCGCCCCGATAGCCCCTTTGCGGTGCTCGCCGCCTTGAAGCTCAAGAAGGACTAAGCGGGGGGCGGTGGCGGCGGAGGCGGAAGGGCGGGATTATCAGCGGCTGGATGCCTGGCTCTGGTGCGCGCGCTTCCGCAAGACGCGGGCGGAATGCGCGCGGTTGGTGGAAAAGGGCGTGGTGCGCATCAATCGCCTACCTACCGACAAGCCCCATGCCAAGCTGCGGCCAGGAGATGTGCTGACGCTGGCGGTGGGCCAGGGTGCTTCGGGGCAGATCATCCTTTGGCGCGTGCTGGCCTTGGCAGAGCGGCGCGGCCCAGCCACTGAGGCGCAGGCGCTTTATGAGGTTCTTACCTGACGCGAGACATCTATGTGTCAGGCCACCTTGTCTAATTTCCATTCTGCGGCCATTTTGGGCGCGGTTTAGGACAGGCTCAGCACCAGGGAATCGCACTAGTGACTTATATCGTCAGCGAAAATTGCATCAACTGCAAATACATGGATTGCGTGGAAGTCTGTCCGGTGGACTGCTTCTATGTCGGCGAAAACATGCTGGTGATCCACCCGGATGAATGCATTGATTGCGGCGTCTGCGAACCGGAATGCCCGGCCGAGGCGATTCTGCCCGATAGCGACGACAAGGCGACCCCCTGGGTGGAACTGAATCGGGATTACGCCCAGCAATGGCCCAATATCACCCGCAAGGGCGAAGCGCCGGCGGATGCCGATGATTGGAAGGACAAGCCGGGCAAGAAGGCGTTGCTCAGCCCCAATCCCGGCAAGCCCTGAGCAGTTTTCCGCCATAAGCGCGTGAGTATCTGACCGGAACGGTCATTAATTCCGCCCGCATCCGCTGCTTGGCGGGTGACCCGAAGCTATTTTTGTGTTACAAAAGAGTTTCTTCATGTCGTCATCTGGTCTGACCCAGGTGTCTGCTGAGGATGATATTCTGCATTCTCAACCGGATTGCGTTGATCCGGGTTCTGCGTTGGGAGTCCCGTTTTCATGACACGCAAGCCAGTGTCCAAGGCGCCTGCTAAAGGCAGCGCCAAGCCGGCCCGACCCGCGGCCAAGAAGCCCGCCAGCAAGGCTAAATCGGCCGCAAAGCCGGCTGCGAAGAAATCCTCCGCCACGGCAAAGGCGACCACGAAGCCCAACAAGAAGGCGGCGCCGAAACCTGTGAAGAAGCCAGTGACCAAAGCGGCGGCAAAGCCCGCGGCAAAGCCAAGCGTGAAGCCGGCGAGCAAGGCAGCCAGCAAGCCTGCGAGCAAGCCTGCGGCCAAACCCGCGCCAAAGCCCGCACCCAAGGCCGCCGCGCCCGCCAAGGCCAAATCGGCGCCTAAAAAGGCCAAATCGGCGCCTAAAGCAGCGGCCAAACCCGCGCCAAAGGCAATGGCCAAGCCCGCCGCCAAACCTCTTGCCAAGCCAACAGATGCCCCAGTTGCGGCAAAGCAAGCGTCGCCGCCGCCCAG
>CALRPR020000045.1:0-28032 GCA_943370125.1 Allobosea thiooxidans
CAGCACCCATCCAAAGGATATCGGCAGCGAATTGATCAGTATACTCGGGTGACGCTTCCGACGAGACCAGCATGTCACCACGGGCAATGTCAATCTCATCGTCGAGCGTTACGGTCACTGCCTGGCCGGCGACCGCTTCTGACAAATCACCATCAGCAGTCACGATACGGTGAACCTGAGAGCTTTGGCCGCTTCCCACAACACGGATGCTTTGCCCGGCAGCGATCCGCCCTGACGCGATGGTGCCGGCAAAGCCGCGAAAGGACGCGTTCGGCCGATTGACCCATTGCACAGGAAAGCGGAAGGGCTTGGTCGCCTCATCCGATGCTACTTCCACTCCTTCAAGGTACTGAAGCAGGGATGGCCCCTCATACCATGGCGTATTCTGAGACGCGCGAGTGACATTGTCGCCAAGCCGGGCGCTCAAGGGAATGGCAGCAATTTCCCTGAAGTTAAGCTTTTCGGCGAAGGCCATGTAAGACTTTACAATCTGCTCGAAGGGTTCGGCGCTGAAATCAACCAAATCAATCTTGTTGACAGCCAGCACAATGTCGCGGATGCCAAGCAGTGAACAGATCAGGGAATGGCGTTTGCTTTGCGGGCGCAATCCCTTGAATGCGTCAACAAGAACAATGGCAAGCGAGGCAGTGGAAGCGCCGGTCGCCATATTGCGCGTATATTGTTCATGGCCAGGCGTATCGGCAACAATGAAGCTGCGGCGCGGTGTGGCAAAGTAGCGATAGGCGACATCTATGGTGATGCTCTGCTGGCGCTCCGCCTCAAGTCCATCCAGCAGCAGGGCGAAATCAATATCCTGCCCAGTGGTTCCGTGGCGAAGGCTGTCACGGCGGAGTGCCGCATAAGTATCTTCGAAGATCAAACCACAATCATGCAGCAACCGACCGATAAGGGTAGATTTTCCGTCATCTACCGAGCCGCAGGTTATGAAGCGCAGCAGATCGCGTTCGGCTAACATCAGAAATAACCTTCGCGCTTCTTGCGTTCCATCGAAGCGTCCGTGTCATTGTCAATTAAACGGCCTTCGCGTTCGCTGCTGCTTGCGGCGCGCATCTCGGCAATGATCTCGGGTAAGCTAGTCGCATTGCTTTCCACCGCGCCAGATAGCGGGTAACAGCCAAGTGTGCGGAAGCGAACCATTTTCGTTACCGCTGCTTCGCCCGGGTTCAATGGCATCCGCTCATCATCCAGCATAATCCAAGTCCCAGACCGGCGTACCAAGGGCCTTGGCGCGGCAAAGTAAAGCGGCACAACGGGGATATTCTCGGCCGCGATGTAATCCCATACATCATACTCGGTCCAGTTTGAGAGCGGAAAAATCCGCATGCTTTCCCCGTTATGGATGCGAGTATTGAAAAGGGACCATAATTCGGGTCGCTGTGCGCGCGGATCCCAGACATGGCCGACGCCCCGGAAGGAGAAGATACGTTCCTTGGCGCGCGATTTTTCCTCATCGCGGCGGGCACCGCCAAAAGCTGCATCAAAACCATGCTCATCTAGCGCTTGGCGTAAGGCTTCCGTTTTCATCACCTGCGTATGCAGCGCGGAGCCCGAAGTAATCGGGTTGATACCGCGGGCTAGACCCTCCGCATTGGTGTGCACCAGCAATTCCAGCCCAAGACGCTTCGCGGTTGCATCACGGAAGCTGATCATTTCCCGGAACTTCCAGGTGGTATCAATATGCAGCAGCGGAAAGGGTGGCTTGCCAGGGTAGAACGCCTTCAGCGCCAGATGCAGCAGCACGCTGCTATCCTTGCCAATGGAATAGAGCATTACCGGGCGACGGAACGCGCAGGCCCCTTCGCGCAGAATGCTGATGGCTTCCGCTTCAAGCCGCGCGAGATGGGGTGTGAGGCGTTGTTTGGCCGACATGGACTTAAGTTAGATCCGTCACGGCCGCTTTCAACCGCGCATCATTTCGCGAGCCACCCACCATCAACCGGCAGGGCGATGCCAGTGGTGAAGCTGGCGGTATCGCTCGCCAAATAGAGCACGCCATCGGCCACTTCCTCGGGCCGGCCAAAACGCCCCATGGCGTGGCGTGCGCGCGATGCTGAGCGGGCCGCTTCCGGGTCGGCGCGGCGGCCCATGCTGCGCGCGAGCAAGGGCGTATCAATCGCACCCGGCACAATCGCATTCACGCGAATGCCATCGGCCACGAAATCAAGCGCCATGACACGCGTCAGGCTCAAAATCGCGCCTTTCGCGGCGATATAGGCGCTATTGCCGGCGCCGCCGGCGATCGCAAGCTGCGAAGCGGTGGTGATGATTGCCCCGCCGCCCTGACGCTTCATGGCCGGAATGACAGCGCGCGCCCAAAGCCAGGTGCCGCCGACATGTACGCGAAACACCGCATCCCAATCCTCGGGCTTGGTGTCCAGAACCGTACCGCCCACCGAAAATCCCGCCGCCGCATACAGGATATCAATACGCCCATAATATTGCAGTATGGCCGCCGCATCTTCATCCGCGGCACCTGGGGCGCCAACATCGGAAACCCGGGTCAGCGCACCACCGATAAGCTTCGCAGTTTCCTCAACCGCCGCCGCATCGCGATCCACCAACGCCAGCTTCGCACCTTCTTGTGCAAATAACACCGCGGTAGCGCGACCAATACCGGAACCGGCGCCGGTGATGACCGCAATCTTTTCCTTCAATCGCATGGAATTCTCCTGGATAGGGATTTTCACTTCGGTAAGCGCTTGGCATCGCGCCGTTGTTCGAAAGCCTTGGCATGCAGGAAGGCCGCTTCATGCAGGCTGCTTGGCAGCCCATGGCGCCGCGCGGCTTTCAACAGAAAGCCAAGGATATGATCGGCTTCGATCCGCCCGCCCGCTTCCAGATCGCGCAGCATGGAAGCCGTATAGGCGCTGGCGTTATCGCCAAAGACACCGCGATATTGCTGCATAAAGGCGGCGCTTACGGGGAAGCCTTCCGCCGCGGCGACAGCGGCATTGGCTTCCAACACCCCATGCATGAAGGCAATACCGCCTGGCGCGCGGGCAATCTCACCAACATTGGCGCGCATCAGCACGGTACAGACCGCGCTGGTGCCAAGATGCACCAGCTTTTCCCACATCTGCGCCATGATATCGGGCACGGCGGTAGCCACCATGCCGGGCGCCGCGCTGAAGGCCGCTGCTATGCGTTCAACCCGGGTACTCATGCCGCCCGCGACCTCACCAAAGGTCAGCCAACGCCAATCATTCAAATGCCGGATCGTGCCATCGGGCGCGAGGCTTGCCTGGATTTTTGCAATCCCACCCAAAACGCGCTCAGCGCCGAAGGCACGTTGCAGTGTTTCGATATGGCTGATGCCGTTCAGTACCGGCAGAATGGCCGTTCCCGAATCCACTGCCGGGCGGATCGTTTCCATCGCATCGGCCAGATCATAGGCTTTGCAGGTCAAGATTAGCAGATCCCAGCCGGGGTGCAGCGCCTCTGGCGTGATGGTGGTCACCTTGGCCTGACAATCGCCAAGGCTGCTTGTGATCTTCAAGCCATCACGGGCAAGCACCGCCGCGCGGCCGGGGCGCACCAGAAAGCAGGGATCAAGCCCCGCCTGATGCAGACGCCCGCCAAGATAACCGCCCAAGGCGCCTGCGCCTAAAATCAGAATACGCATCAAACCCTCATGCCCAACAGCGCGGCCAAGCCTAGCCCAAAGCATGTGCGCTGCGAATGGCGCCCCCAGGGGTTACCGGGCGATAAGTTTCGGGGCATGCGCGTTACAAATTCCCTGCTATGCTGCGCCCATGCGGAAATGGCTGATTGCCCTCGTGCTGTTGCTTGGTGCTGGCGCTGCCTGGTGGGGCGCCGGCATGCCGCGCCCTGGCTTTCTGGAACCCGATGGCCAGGCTGGAGCGCCCAGGCTTCGCACCGCAACGCTTGATCGCGGGTCTATCACCGCCGTGGTGGCGGCGACAGGCACCGTCAATCCCGTGACGCTGGTGCAGGTGGGCAGCCAGCTTTCCGGCCAAATCCGCACCTTGCTGGCGGATTTCAATTCGAAGGTGAAGGCCGACCAACCCATCGCGCAGTTGGATACCGCAACGCTTGAAGCCCGCCGCGCGGCGGCCGAGGCTGATGTCCATGCCGCTGCCGCGCAAATCACTGTCTCCCGCGCGCAGGCGGAACGGGCGGTGGCAGATCACGCGCAATCCAGGGCGCAGATTGAAGCAGTGCGTGCCGCGCTTTTGGGCGCCGAGGCCAGCCTGCGCGATGCTGAGGTAGAAGCCGCGCGTACTGCGGAGCTGCGTGCCCGAGGCGTTGGTACGGAACGCGAAGCCTTGCGCGCCGGCTTCACTGCAGACAGGCTGCGCGCCGCCGTGGCGCAAGCCCAGGCCGATATCGCCCGCGCCGATGCTGGACTTTTGGCCGCCGCCGCCGCCGCCCGCACCGCTGACGCGCAGGTTGAAGCCGCCATTGCGGCGCGCGAACAAAAGGTCGCGCAGCTTCGCCAGGTGGAAGTGGACCTGCGGAACGCCACGATCAAATCGCCAATTGATGGTGTGGTGGTGTCCCGCAACATTGATGTCGGCCAAACTGTCGCCGCTTCTTTCCAATCGCCCATTTTGTTTCAGATCGCGGCCAGCCTGGATGAGATGGAAGTGCATGCGACCGTGGATGAAGCCGATATCGGGCGCGTGCGCGCGGGCCAGGATGTGACCTTCACGGTGGCGTCCTATCCCAATGAAACGCTGCGCGGGCGCGTCAAGGAAATCCGTCTGGCTGCGACCACGGTGCAGAATGTGGTGACCTATACCGTGGTGGTGAATACGCCCAATGCTTCTGGCCGGTTGCTGCCGGGCATGACGGCAACTTTGCGTATCATCACCGATATCCGCAATGATGCGCTGCGTGTGCCCAATGCAGCGCTGCGTTGGCGCCCGGCGGGCAGCACCGGCACCGCAAGCGGCGCCACGCAAGCACAAGCCGGCGGGCAGCAAATGGATCAGGCATTGGCGCAGCTCACGGATTTGACTGAAGCGCAGCGCAATGAAATCGAAGCAGCACGCGCGGAAATGCGCGCCCGCATGGCAGCACTCCCGCAGGACCCCGATGCGCGACGCCAACAGGCGCAAGCGGGGCGCCAGCGCCTGATTGCGCGCCTGAATGCGGTGCTGACCCCTGACCAACGCGCGCGCCTTGCCGCCCTTCGCGGTAATGCCGCAGCCGGCCAGGCGGGCACGGTTTGGGTGCAGGAAGGCGATGCACCGCCACGCGCGGTGCAACTGCGTATTGGCCTTTCTGACAGCAGTGTCACGGAAATCATCAACGGCGATATCGCCGAAGGTGCGGCCGTGATTATCGGCCAGGAACGCGCTGGCGCCGCCGCGGCTTCCGGCGCAAGGCGGCTTTTCTGATGCCATGACGGCTTTGATTGAAACCACTGGCCTCACCAAGCATTACCCAGCGGGAGAGGGCGTGGTGGCCGCACTGCAGGATGTATCGCTTGCCATAGCGCCCGGGCGTTTCGTTGCCGCCATGGGGCCATCGGGTTCAGGCAAATCCACCTTCCTCAATCTGATCGGCTGCCTTGATCGGCCCACACGCGGCAGCTACCGCCTCATGGGTGAAGATGTGGGGGCACTGTCCCATGATCGGCTTGCTGATCTTCGTAGCCGTCGCCTTGGTTTTGTCTTTCAATCCTTCAATCTGCTGCCACGTGCGGATGCACTGGCCAATGTGGAATTGCCGCTTATTTATCGCGGCATGCCAAAGCGGCTGAGGCGCGAACGCGCAGCGGCGGCGCTGGCGGCGGTGGGCCTGGCGGATCGCATGCATCATCGCTCCACGCAGCTTTCCGGCGGCCAGCAGCAGCGCGTGGCGATCGCGCGCGCCATTGTCGGCAGCCCTGATCTGATCCTGGCGGATGAGCCCACCGGCGCTTTGGATACGCGCACCGGGCTTTCCATCATGGCGCTGTTCCAGGCGCTCAATCGCGAAGGTGTCGGCATTTTGATGGTGACGCATGATCCGGATGTTGCGCGCTTTGCCGAACGCGTACTGCGCTTTCGTGATGGACGATTGATTGCGGATGAAACGCAACGCGCCGCCAATGCCGAAGCCGCCCTTGCCGCATTGCCTGAGGCGGATGCAGCGGCATGAATGCGCTTCTGCCCCCCATCACTACCGCCGCCAGGCGCGGCATTGATGTGCTGGAAGCTTTGCGTGGCGCGCTTTCCGCGCTTTCGGCTAATCTGCTGCGCTCCATCCTGACGGCGCTTGGCATTTTCATTGGTGTGGCAGCGGTGATTGCGACCGTGGCGGTGGGTGAGGGGGCACGGCGGCAGGTGCTGGCGCAGATCCAATCTTTGGGCGCCAATCTGCTGATCGTCTGGGGCGGCAGTGCTACCATGGGGGGCGTGCGGCTTGGTGCGGGCGGGCGTTCCAACCTCGCTTGGGATGATGCGCTGGCGATTGCGCGCGAGATTCCGGAAGTGCAGGTAGCGGCCGGTTCCATTCGCCAGACCTTTCAAGTCGTGGCCGGCAATCAGAACTGGTCCACCACCGTGCTGGCGACCGAACCGGATTACTTCATCGCCCATGAATGGGTGGCCGATAGCGGGCGCTTATTCTCCCCAGAAGAAGCTGCCGGCGGGCGCAAGGTGGTGATCCTGGGCGCCACCGTGGCCGAGATGCTGTTTGCCGAAGAAGACCCGGTGGGGCGCGAAATTCGCATTCGACAAACGCCTTTTGAGGTGATTGGCGTCATGGCACGCAAGGGCCAGAACCCTACGGGCCAAGATCAGGATGATACGGTTTTCGTACCCTATTGGACCGCGCGACGCAGCGTGATGGGCGCATCGCGCGCCAATGCGCGCCAGGTCGGTGTGATTTCCGTCAAGGTCCATGAAGGTGAGAATATGGCCGCGGCGGAAGAGGCCATTCGTGCCCTGATGCGCCAGCGCCATCGCGTCGCCGCCAATGAACCAGATAGCGTTTCCATCCGCAATCTTTCCGACATCCAGGCAACGCGCGATGCATCGGCGCGTACTCTTTCCACCTTGCTTGCCTCGGTCGCGGCCGTATCGCTGCTGGTGGGCGGTATTGGCGTGATGAACATCATGCTGGTGAGTGTTACGGAACGCACGCGCGAAATTGGCCTGAGGCTTGCGATTGGTGCACGGCGGCGCGATGTGCTGGCGCAATTCCTATTGGAAGCGGTGATGCTGGCGCTGCTGGGTGGCGCGGCCGGCGTGCTGGCGGGGGTCGCTCTATCGCATATCCTGGCCGATGTGGCGGGCTGGCCGGTACTGGTCAGGGCCGATGCGGTGCTGATTGCGGTCGGCGTTTCGGCGCTGACGGGCCTGTTCTTCGGCTTCTGGCCGGCGCGCCGCGCGGCGCATTTGGACCCGATAACGGCGCTCAGACACGAATAACCCCCTTCCGTTCCGGCCCGGCGCGCGGCAGGATCAGGCAGAAGCCAAACAAGGGGAAAGCCATGACCAAGGTCATCATTACTTGCGCCGTCACCGGTGCCATCCACACGCCTTCCATGTCGGATTACCTGCCGATCACGCCGAAGGAGATTGCGGAACAATCCATCGCCGCGGCGGAAGCAGGCGCTTCCATCATCCATTTGCATGCGCGTGACCCGCAAAATGGCCAACCCACGCCGGACCCGAAGGTCTTCATGCAATTCCTGCCGGTCATCAAGCAATCCACCGATGCAGTGATCAATATCACCACGGGCGGCGGGCTTGGCATGACCTTGGATGAAAGGCTTGCCGCGCCATTGCTGGCGAAGCCCGAAATGTGCAGTCTGAATATGGGGTCGATGAACTTCAACATCGCGCCATCGGCCGCGCGGGTGAAGAAATTTAAGTATGATTGGGAAAAGCCTTATCTTGAAGGCACCACCAATTACATATTCCGCAATACCTTCCAGGATATCGAACAAGTCGTGGAACGGCTCGGCAAGGAGCACGGTACGCGCTTTGAGTTTGAATGTTACGATGTGGGGCATTTGTACAATCTGGCGCATATGCTGGACCGCAAGATTGTCGAAGCACCGCTGTTCACCCAGACCATTTTCGGCATTCTTGGCGGTATTGGGGCCGAGCCGCGCAATCTGATGTTCATGAAGGAAACGGCGGATCGGTTATTCGGCAAGGATTATGTTTGGTCCGTGCTGGCGGCGGGGCGCAACCAAATGCCCTTCACCACCATGGCCGGCATGATGGGCGGCAATGTGCGCGTTGGGCTGGAAGATAGCCTTTGGCTCGGTAAGGGCGTGGCCGCGAAATCCAACGCCGAACAAGTCGCGAAAATCCGTCGCATTCTAGAAGAACTCAGCCTGGAAATCGCCACACCTGCGGAAGCGCGAGAGATGCTGAAGCTCAAGGGCGGTGATCTCGTCGGTTTCTGAAGCGCTGTAAAAAATAGGGAGGCCGCGCCATGGCCGAGAAATATACCGTCGCTGATCTGGTGGCGGAATTCCTGCCGCAGATTGGTGTTTCGACCGTCTTCGGTATTGTGTCCGTGCATAACATTCCCATGCTGGATGCAATCGGCCAGCGCAATCGCCTGCGCTATGTGAAGGCACGTGGAGAGATGGGCGGCGCGCATATGGCCGATGCCTATGCGCGCGTCACCGGCCATTTGGGCGTTATCTTCACCAGCACGGGGCCAGGCATGGCCAATGCCATTCCTGGCCTGGTGGAAGCGCGTTTTGCCGGCAGCCCCGTGCTGCACATCACGGGGCAGACCGCGACGCGCTTTATTGATCGAGATGTTGGCACGGTGCATGACGTGCCGGGGCAAACGCAGGCACTCGCTGCTGTTTGTAAGGCAGCCTATCGCGTGCGCAACGCGGGTGAGGCCTTTGGTGTTCTGGTTCGCGCGGCGGCGGAAGCGCTGTCTGCGCCGCGTGGCCCTGTTTCGGTCGAAATTCCGATTGATCTGCAACGCACGGCCATTACGCGCCCCGTTGGGCTGGATGCGCTGGTGCTGCCCATCACCGCACCCTTGCCGCCCAATCCTGCAGAATTGGATGAAGCGGTTGCCATTCTGTCCAAAGCCAAGCGCCCAATGATTTGGCTTGGCAATGGCGCAAAGCAGGCGGGCGCGGAAGCAGCGCGCTTGATGGCTTTGGGCTTTGGTGTGGTGTCTTCCTGGAATGGGCGCGGTATTATTCCAGAAGATCACCCGATGAGCCTCGGCGCTTTGCACGGCAATGGATCACCGCGTGTGCAGGAATTTTATGGCAGCGTGGATGCGATGCTGGTCGTGGGGTCGCGCCTGCGCGGGCATGAAACCATGGACTTCAACATGAAGCTGCCACAGACGCTGATCCGCGTTGATGGTGATGCTGCGGCCAATGGGCGCGGCTATGCTTCTTCGCTGTTTGTCCATGGTGATGCGGCTTTGACCATGGCGGCACTCGCGGATCGGCTGGCGGGAAAGATGTCGGTTGACGCCGGCTTCGCTGCGGATTTCGCGGCGCTAAAATCCCGTGCTGGGCAGGAATATCGCGAAACACTTGGCCCTTATCAGGGCTTCCCCGATGCGGTGCGCGCCGCGCTGCCGCGTGATGGGGTTTGGGTGCGTGACATCACCATCTCAAACTCTACCTGGGGCAATCGCATTTTCCCGATTTATGATCCGTGCAATGCCGTGCATCCGGTGGGTGCTGCCATTGGGCCGGGCCTGGCGCTGGGCATTGGTGCCGCGCTTGGCGCGGGCGGGCGGAAGACCATTACCATGGTGGGCGATGGCGGCTTCGCGCTTGGCATGAATGAACTTTGGTCCGCCACGCAGGAAAAAGCCGAATTGGTCACGATGGTGATGAATGATCACGGCTATGGCGTGATCCGTCACATCCAGGATGCTTTGGCGGATGGGCGCCTGTTTGGTGATGATATCCTGAACCCGAATCTGGAAGGCTTGGCCGCACTTGCCGGCATGCCGTACTTCCGTATCAGCAAAGCGGAGGAGGTAACGGAGGTGCTACAAAAAGCGCTCGCGGTTTCTGGACCTGCGCTGGTGGAGGTTGATATGAACGCGATTGGGCCTTTCCCGCCCTATGCGCCGTTCAACACCATGGGCAAACACGCCGAACGCGCGGCGCGCTGATGGCAATGAAGCAGCCGCAGATTATCGCCCATCGCGGCGGCGCCTATCTTTGGCCGGAAAACAGCCTGTTTGCTTTCCGGCAAAGCCTGGCTCTGCCCGTGGAGGTTCTGGAATGCGATGTGCATCCCTCATCTGATGGCGTGCCCATGGTGCATCATGATGCAACGCTGGAACGCATGACGGATCTGGCTGGGCCTTTGGTGGCGCGAAGCGCCGCTGAACTTGGTGCGGCACGGTTTCGCGGTGCACCGGATGAGGCCATTCCAACACTCGCCGCGCTGGCACGGCTTGTTGCGCCAAGCGACAAACTGCTGCGCGTGGAAGTGAAGGGTGACCGCGACTACAAACCCTATCCGGGTTTCTTGCCGCGTGTGCTCGACGTGCTGGAAGCGGAAGGCATGCTCATGCGCAGCGTCATCTTCGCCTTTCATGGCGGCACGGCGGCGGCGGCGGCTGAGGAAAAGCGCCTGGCAGGTGCGATTTGGCTGGTGAATAGCCCTATTCTGGCAAGCCTGGGGCCGGATGCCTGCATGGCGGCAGCGCGCAGCCTGGGCGTGACGGGGTGTGAGTGTTCCATGGGTGATGTGACACCCGCCTTCATCGCGGCGGCGCGCAAGGCGGGCCTCACTACCGGTGTCTGGGCGGCCAATCACCGCGCGGAGATTGAAAAGGCGCTTGATCTCGGCATGGATGCCTTCGCAACCGATGATCCACCGCTCGCGATTGAACTCCGCAAGGCGCGCGGCTGATGCGCATTGCCGCGCTCGATTTTGTCGGTGTGAATGTCACGCCCAAGACCAATTGGTTCTTTGCATTGCTGCGCCTGGAAGATGGCCGCATTGGCATTGGCGAAATCACGCTTTCGGATCATGAGGCTTTGCTTGCAGCCGAAGTGGCGCGCGTATCGGCTGCTCTGAAAGGCCAGGGTGCCAGCGCACGCAATCGCCTCGCGCGCCTGTTGCCGCATGCGCCGGCGGGCTTGGTCGCGCATGCGGTGATTTCGGGGCTGGAGCAGGCGCTGTGGGATGTCGCGGGTCAAGAAGCAGGCCGGCCCATTCACGCCATGCTGGGCGGCGCCTTGCGCGATGCTGTGCCGCTTTATGCCAATATCAATCGCGGTGCAGCGCCCCGCACGCCCGCAGGTTTTGCCGATGCCGCCAGGCGCGCGGTCGCGACCGGATTTCGCGCTGTGAAACTCGCCCCTTTTGAGCCCATGGTCTGGGAAGATGCCGCGAACCCCACGCAACGTGCGGCCTATGCGGAAGGCTTGGCGCGCATCGCCGCGGTGCGGGACGCGGTCGGCGATGCGATTGATGTCATGGTGGATGCGCATTGGCGCTTTTCACCTGGTGGCGCGGCGGCGCTGATCCGTGATGTCGCACCCTTCAACCTGTTCTGGCTGGAATGCCCGGTATCCGAAGCCAATCACGCGGCCATCACGCGGTTGCGCAGCATGGCGAATGATCGCGGCATGCGCTTGGCGGGGGCCGAAACGCTCTCGGGCCTTGGCGCCTATCGCCGCATCATTGAAGCCGACTGCTACGACGTGCTGATGCCAGACATCAAATATGCCGGCGGGCATGAGGAAATTCGGCGCATTGCTGCACTCGCCCAAACCACGGGTATTGAGATCGCGCCCCATAACCCAACGGGGCCAATCTGCCATGCCCATTCAGTGCATCTTTGTGCGACCCTGCCCAATCTTTTGCCGCTGGAAGTGCAATTCGGCGAAACGGAGCGTTTCTTCACCATGATCACCGGCCACGATCTGCGCTTTCAGCAGGGCAGTGCAACCCTGCCGCAAGCGCCGGGGCTTGGCGTGCAACTGGATGAAGCCAGCGCGCAGCTTTCCCCCTGGCAGCCCATGGCGCAGCCCTGGCTAGACCCGAGGCTCGGCTGATGCCGCTTTGGGTTGCCGCCACCGTCATCGCCGCGCTGTTTCAAACCTGGCGCACCGCCTTGCAGCAAAAGCTGCGCGGGCAGCTTTCCGTCAATGCCGCCGCCGTGGTGCGCTACCTTTACGGTGTGCCGGTCGGCATGGCGCTGGTTGGGCTATACTTGTTGATTTTTGGTGGCGCGCTTTCCACGCCAACACCAATGTTCTTCGTCTACGCCGTACTTGGCGGCCTTGGGCAGATCATCGGCACCAATCTGCTGATCATGTCCTTCGCGCATCGCGGTTTCGCGGTTGGCACGGCTTACGCCAAGACGGAAGCGGTGCAGGCGGCCTTTCTTGCCCTGTTGTTGCTCGGTGAGAATTTTGCGCCACTCGCCTGGGCTGGCATTGCCGTTTCAGTGGGCGGTACGCTGTATCTATCGCTCGCTGGCCGCGTTGGCTCATTTGGCGAAATGCTGCGCGCCACGGTGCAGCCCGCGGCACTTTGCGGCCTGGGGGCAGGTTTTGCCTTCGCACTTTGTGCGCTCGCTATTCGTGCGGCGACGCAGGAATTGCAGGGGCCGGATGTGGTGCTGCGGGCGCTTGAAACCCTGGTGGTCATCAATACCATGCAAACCATCATGCAGGGAGGTTGGCTGGTGCTGCGCGAACCCGCCAGTGTGCGCGCGGTTTTCTCCACCTGGCGATCTTCAGCGCAGGTGGGCGCGCTTTCCGCTTGCGGTTCCGCCTGCTGGTTCACGGGCTTCGCGCTGGCACCTGTCGCGCTGGTGCGTGCTATTGGTCAGGTGGAGATTTTGTTCACGCTGCTCTTCAGCAAGTTTTTCTTGAAGGAGAAAATGAAGCGCAGCGACATTATTGGTGCGCTTGCCGTTGTGGCCGGCGTGATGCTGGTGCTGATTGGGCGATAATCAAACTTTGAACATCGCCTGAATCGCCGCCTGATCCACCGCCGCAATACTGGCGGGCTGCCATTGCGGCTTATGGTCCTTATCCACCAACACCGCGCGCACGCCTTCGCGGAAATCCGGATGTTCATTCACCACCACGCGCGTCAGCGCCAATTCCATGGCAAGGCAGCCGGCCAGATCGCGCTTGGCGCCGCGGCTCAGCAATTCATGTGTCACAAACAGCGATGTTGGTGAGGCGTGATGCAACACCCCAAGCTGTTCGCGCGCCCAATCGGTCCCCTCCGCTTCCAGCGCGGCCAGAATAGCGGGGATGGACCCAGCGCCAAAACAGCGATCAATCGCGGCGCGATGCGGCGCGAAGCTTGCCTCATGCGGAGCTTCACAAAACCGCGTAACCGCACCGATATCGCCCGAAATCAGCGCAGCGCGCAAAGCTGGCAGCGCCTCACGCGTTGTGAAATGTGTGGCAAGCCCAGCATGCACAGCATCGGCGCCATTCAAGCGCGCACCGGTCAGCGCCAGCCACATGCCAAGCGCACCAGGCAGGCGCGGCAGCGCGAAGGAAGTGCCGACATCCGGAAACAGCGCAATCGCGGTCTCAGGCATCGCAAACATGGCGTGGTTGGTGACGATGCGGTGTGAGCCATGCACCGAAACGCCGATGCCGCCGCCCATGCAAACGCCATCAATCAGGCTGACCCAGGGCTTGCCGAAATCCGCAATGCCGGCATTCACGGCATATTCTTCCGAGAAAAACGCCTCCACCGCCGCGCGATCACCCGCCACCGCCGAAGCACGCACCGCGCGCACATCGCCACCCGCGCAAAAGGCCCGCCCGCCCGCGCCCTCCAACAGCGCAAGCTTTACGGAAGCATCACGCTGCCAATCTGCAACGGCGGCCGCGAAGCCCCGGATCATTTCCTGATTGAGCGCATTCAGCGCCTTGGGCCGGTTCATCAGAATGGTACCGGCCGTGCCTTCGCGTGTGGCAATCAGGCTGGATTCAGGGGCTTCGGTCATCGGTATTCTCACTCTGGCTTCAACTGCACACTCGCCACCAGATCGCGGATTTTCGCGGCCTGGGCACGAACCATGGCGCCGAAGCTGTCGGAATCAGACCCCACGGCTTCCGCACCAACCTCATCGCAGCGGCGGATGAAATCAGGCTGTGCGGCTGCTGCGGCGATTTCGCGTTGCAGCCGCGCCATGATGGGCGCTGGCGTGCGCGCCGGGGCGAAGAAGCCATTCCAGCCTTCCAATTCCAGCGATGCAAAACCTTGTTCGCGCACGGTCGGCACATCGGGCAGCACTTTGGCGCGCTTGGAAGCCGTGGTGGCAAGGCCCTTCAAGGCACCGGCCCGCACATGGCCGAAGCAGGTGGAAATCTGATCCCCGCCGAATTGCACCCGCCCCGCAATCAATTCCTGGATCATCGGCGCGGCGCCGCGGAAGGGCACATGTTCCATCGCAATGCCGGCGTCGCGTTTCAGCACTTCCCCCACCATATTCATGAAGGAACCAGGCCCGGTGGAGCCATAAAAGGGCGACGAGCTTTGCGCCTTGGCCCAGGCAACAAAGCCCCGCAAATCCGTGACGGGCACTGAAGGATTGGCCAGGATCACCAGCGGCACATTGGCGCCGAGCGACAGCGGCGCGAAATCCCGTTCAATGTCGTGCGGCGGACGCCCCGCGAGGGTCATCGCCGCCGTGGTGGTCGGGAAAGTGATATTGTGCATCAGCAGCGTATAGCCATCAGGCGCTGCCTTCGCGACAACATCAGCACCAATCGAACCACCGCCACCGCCGCGATTTTCCACCACAACAGATTGACCCATTGTTTCGGTTAGGCGCTGCGCGAAAAGCCGCGCAAGCAAATCCGTGGTTCCGCCGGCGGGGAAGGGCACAATGATGCGAATGGGCCGCGTGGGAAAATCCTGCGCGCGGACAGTGGCCGGCGCTGCCAGAACAGCGCCCGCAATCAAGACATCACGACGATTTAGTTTCATCCCCGGTTCCTTCCCTTGTTGAAGTTGAAGGAACCGTAACCCGAAGTGGCGCCTTGCCTCAATGCCCCGCATTGGCGCCGGAGAAATCCGGCACCGCCAGACCACTCGCGGTGATCTGATGCGCCAGATCGGCCTTGAGGCGTTCAAGCCCTGCCTCGCTGGAAGCTTCCACCCGGGCCACCAGCACGGCCTGAGTATTGGACGCGCGCAGCAGCCACCAGCCATCATCGGTCAGCACACGCACGCCATCCACATCCTGCACCTTGGCGCCCGCAGCGGCCAGGCGTTCCTTCACTTCGCGCACCACTTCAAACTTGCGCTCCTCGGTGCAATCAAACCGAAGTTCCGGCGTATTGATCACCTGCGGCAGCGCGGCGCGCAGTTCGGAAAGTGGGCCGGAAAGCCGCGCCACAATGCCAAGCAGCCGCACAGCGGAATAGGGCGCGTCATCAAAGCCGTACCATTTATCGGCGAAGAAGATATGGCCCGACATTTCACCCGCCAGCGGGCTGCCCGTTTCCGCCATTTTCGCCTTGATCAACGAATGCCCGGTCTTCCACATCAAGGGCTTCCCGCCCGCCTTGGCGATTTCATCGAACAGCACCTGAGATGCCTTCACATCCGCGATGATGGTCGCCCCGGGCTTGGCTTTCAGCACATCGCGCGCCAGCACGATCATCAATTGATCGCCAAACAGCACATGGCCTTCATCATCAACAATACCGATGCGATCCCCATCGCCGTCAAAGGCAATGCCAAGATCAGCGCCTTCGCGCGCCACGGCCGCGATTAATTGTTCCAGATTCTTAGGCACTGTCGGGTCCGGATGATGGTTCGGGAAGCGCCCATCCACATCCGCATTGATCAACATGTGATGCCCCGGCAGTCGCGCGGCCAGCACTTTTGCGATTGGCCCGGCCGAGCCATTGCCCGGGTCCCACACCACTTTCAGCGCACGATCCCCGCCATCCCAATCCTGAAGCACGCGATCCGCATAGCGGGTTGCGATATCCACGGCGCGGTCGCTGCCCACGGCTTCCGGCACCACATCGCCGGCCTTCGCCATACGGCCAATTTCCTGAATCTGCGCGCCATAGAAAGGCTTCTTGCCGATCATCATCTTGAAGCCATTGTAATCGGGCGGGTTATGGCTGCCGGTCACCATCGCCGCACCATCGGCTTCCAAGGCATAGGCCGCGTAATAGAGCATCGGCGTCGCGCAAAGCCCAATGCGCACCACTTCCAAGCCGCAGGCGCGCAAGCCCGCCACAAGCTGAGCTTCCATCTCAGGCGAATGCAGGCGGCCATCATAGCCAACGGCAACCCGCTTGCCGCCAGTGCGGCTGACAATGCTGCCAAAGCAGCGGCCAATCGCGAAGGCATCTTCCGGGTTCAGGGTTTTGCCGACAATGCCGCGAATATCATATTCGCGGAGCACGGTTGGGTCGAAGCGATGATTGAATCCGGTCATGATGAAATCTCTCAGGGTCGGCCAATGGATGAATAAGTGAAGCCGGCAGCGCGCATCGCCGCAGGCTCCCATATATTGCGAAGGTCCAGCACAATACTGCCCTTCATGGCGGATTTCAGGCGATCCGGCGCGAGCGCCCGGAATTCATTCCATTCCGTCAGCACCACCAGCGCATCCGCCCCCGCCGCCGCATCCATCGGGCTTTCGGCATAATGCACTGCCTGGGGCAGCACTTGGCGCGCATGGCCAGACTGCGGATCAAAGGCGCGGAGCACCACCCCCGCCGCCGCCAGCTTGGGCAGGATGGCAAGGGATGGCGCATCGCGCATGTCATCGGTTTCGGGCTTGAAGGTCAGCCCCAGCACCGCCACGACCTTGCCCGCAGGGTTCGGGCCAAGGGCGGCCAGGATGCGATCGGCCATTTGCGGCTTGCGCGCCTCATTCACCGCAATAGTTGCTTCCACCAGCCGCAAGGGCGCGCCGGCATCCTGCGCGGTATGGGCCAAGGCCAGCGTATCCTTGGGGAAGCAGGAACCGCCATAGCCCGGACCGGGATGGAGGAATTTACGCCCAATCCGCCCATCAAGGCCCATGCCGCGCGCCACATCATGCACATCGGCGCCAACTTTTTCACAAAGATCGGCGATTTCATTGATGAAGGTGATCTTGGTCGCCAGGAAGGCATTGGCGGCGTATTTGATCAGCTCCGCCGTCTCTAAGCTGGTGGCCAGTACTGGCGTTTCAATAAGATAGAGCGGGCGATAGAGCCGCTTCAGGACGGCGAGCCCCTGATCATCCTCAACCCCAATGACCACGCGATCCGGGCGCATGAAATCGCCAATCGCGCTGCCTTCACGCAGGAATTCAGGGTTGGAGGCAACGCTGATGGCAAGATCTGGCCGCACGCGCTGGACAATGGCGCGCACTTCCCGCCCGGTGCCAACCGGCACGGTGGATTTTGTCACCAGCACCAGGGGGCAGGTCGCCGCGCGCGCCACTTCCTCGGCTGCGGCATAAACATAGGAAAGATCAGCATGGCCATCGCCGCGCCTGGTTGGCGTGCCAACCGCGAGAAAAACGGCATCCGCCCCGGTGATGGCCGTTTGCAGATCGGTGGTGAAGCCAAGCCGGCCGGCAGCGACATTTTCCGCCACCAGCTTATCCAGCCCCGGTTCATAGATTGGCATGCGCCCTTCATGCAGCGCGGCGATCTTGGCGGGATCAACATCCATCACCGTCACATCCACGCCGAATTCGGCGAAGCAGGCGCCGGATACCAAGCCGACATAGCCGGCCCCGATCATGGCGATGCGCATGGTGTTCTCCTTCGCTTTGAAACGCGCCTGCAATGGCGTGGCAAGCCGGGGCTGGCAAGGGGTTCAGCGGGCGTCACTGCCCTCTCCGCCATGGGGTAGCAGTGGGCGCAGACTTTCCAGATCACGCTCAGCTCGGCAGACCAGATAGCGCGGCGCCACCCCATCCGCGTCCAAGGGCAGCGCTGTCAGGCCGATATCACTGTAAATGCGCAATAATTCAGGCCCAACACGCCAAAAGGCGGGGTCCACTTGCGCTGCTTCGCACAGGTCGCGGAAGCGCCAAATGGCGGAAACCCTGTCCCTCGCCTCGCCCGCCGGATCGCCCAGCGCCAGCCAAACCCCATCCCGCTTCAGAAAGGCGAAGCCCGCGCGACCCGCTTCGCCAAATACCGCGCCATCGGCGGCCGAAAGCGCAGGCGCCATGGCACCCAGGGCCAGAAGTCTTTCCCGTGCCGCTTCCGTATAGGCCAGCATAGGCGGGCGCGCCGGCAGCAGCAGCCGAAACGCCGCGACCAGCAGCAGCAGCGCGGCCAGCGCCACGGTGAAGCGGAGCGAATCCGGCGCATCCGCCGCCAGCACCACCCCCCACCAGGATCGGTCGGCGAGGTTGCTCTGATAGGCGACCGTCGCAAGCGTTAGCCCGCAAATCGCCCCGGCGGCGAGTGCGCCGACCCCATCGGCCGAAACAGCCTCCCCGATCAGTCGCGCATGGCGATAAAACGCGCCACGCGCCGTGGTCAGCAACAGCGGCACCAGCAGAAAAGCCGCGATCAGCCAAAGTGGTTCCCCACGCAGCACCAGGATCAGCGCGCCATTCAGCAGCAGAAAAAGTGAGCCCCACCAGGCAATAGTCAGCCGCCGCACCAGCCCATAAGCAGCGGCAAGCAGTAGGGAGCCAACGACGGAGGCGGCAAAATGGCTCGCGGCGTCTTCCAGGAAATCCGGCACGGGGCCGAGCAGGCTTGGCTTGGGCGGCAAAGCGCCGATGAAAATCAGCACCAAAGCGGCAAGGCCAGTAAGGCCCGCCAGCGCCGGCACTTCAAAAGAAACCGCAATGCCACGATCCGGCGCCAACCGCCCCACCAGCTTGCGGCGTTGGCTGACCTCGAAGCCCGCAAACAGCGCACCGGCCAGGAAAAGCGGGATGATGTAATAGAACAGTCGGAATAGCAGCAGCGCGCCAACCACCACGGGGGTGGGCATGAAGCCCGCCAGCGCAAACAGAATAGCGCCATCAAAAACGCCAATGCCGCCCGGCACATTGGCCGCCAGCCCCGCCATATAGGCGGCGATGTAAATGCCCAGAAAATGCAGGAA
Organism: Allobosea thiooxidans; assembly: GCA_943370125.1. Lineage (GTDB taxonomy): Bacteria > Pseudomonadota > Alphaproteobacteria > Acetobacterales > Acetobacteraceae > Neoroseomonas. The sequence continues at coordinate 19,014 of CALRPR020000045.1, forward strand.
GCCGAGCCCTTCCGCCGGTGGCAGCAGGGCGTAGAAAATCATTGCCGTGACGGCGACATCCGTGGTCGCCAGCGCCACTTGGGCAAGCGCGATGCGAAAGCCGGGCAGGTCAATCTGATGCCCGAAAAGCCGGATATGCGGCACGAAGCGCGCCAGCACCACATAGGTGATCACAATTGCCCAGCAGAAAAACCCAAGCAGCGGCAAAATCCAGCGCGGCGCGCCCGGCCCCAGAAAAGTCAGAAGGTCAGGTTCCAGCACCAGCACCAGCCCTGCAATGGCAAACCCCCCCAGCCCGAAAGTGAGGGAGGTAATGGCAATCACCTTTGCAATGGCAACCGGCGCCAAGCCCCAACTGGCATAGAAGCGATAGCGCACCGCAGCCCCGGACACTGTCGCAAAGCCGATGTTATTCGCGAGCGAATAGGCGCAGAAGGAAGCCAGTAGAGACCGCCGCCAGGAAACCGGATGCCCGGCATAGATGGACCCCAGCCTGTCATAGGCTGAAAGCAGCAGATAAGCGCCAAGTGTGCAGCCAGCCGCCAACCAAAGTGCGGCAGGTGGAGTGGCATGCAGCGCGGTTTGGATATCCTGCCAGGATAGCCCGCGGAATTCGCGCTGCACCACGTAAAGTGCGCCCAATAGCAGGATCAGCCCGAAACAGGTCGGGCCGAAGCGTTTCAACAGGGACATGGCGCCCTGCGGCTTCACGCGCTGGGGCTCTCCGCCCGCGCCAGCGCGGTCTCAATAAGGCCAATCGTGCCCGCCACGCCATAAAGCGCTATGAAGCCGCCAAAGCGCGGGCCTTCTTCCTGCCCGAGCAGCACCTGATAAAGCGCATTGAACCAGGCGCGGGAAACACCCATCCGCCCATCCTTGTTCGCTTCCAGAAAGGGCTCTCGCCGCCCTGCATCGAACACCAGATCTTGCGCAGCCTTGGCGCGGTCTTCCGCCGGCATCGCTTCCAGATCCGCCGCGCGATCACGCAAAGCCACCATCAGCGCCGTCAGCGCTTCCCGCTCTGCCGCGCTCGGGTTGCGGAAGCGCTTCGTGGGTGCGACGAAATCGCGGTAATAGGCCACCGCATAGGTGACCAACTTGCCAAGCAAAGGCTGTGTTGCCGGTGTAGCGCCCGGCGCATAGCGGGCCAGGAAGCCCCAAAGCAAATCAGGATCATCCGCATTCACCACACTCGCCAGGTTCAGCAACATGGTGAAGGAAACCGGTGGCTCCGGGTCATTTGGCGCGGCGCCGCGATGGATATGCCAAGCCGGGTTGGCGGCGTCCGGCACGGTGCGAAGCCGCGTACGGTGTTGCAGATATTCATCCACGGCGCGGGGGATTTGGTCGAAGTAAAGCCGCTTCGCACGCTGCGGCTGGTTAAACATGAAAAGTGAAAGGCTTTCCGGCGGCGCATAGCGCAGCCATTCTTCAATCGTCAGGCCATTGCCCTTGGATTTGGAAATCTTCTGCCCCTGCTCATCCAGGAAATGCTCATAGGTAAAGCCCTCAGGCGGCGTGCCACCCAGTACGCGGCAAATCGCGGAAGACAGCCGGACGCTATCAATCAAATCCTTGCCCGACATTTCGTAATCTACGCCAAGCGCATACCAGCGCAACGCCCAATCCGCCTTCCATTGCGCCTTGCAATGCCCGCCCGTGATGCGCGTGCCAAAACGCTCCCCACTATCGGGATCACGCCAAACCAGCATGTCCTGATCCGGGCGCACTTCTTCCATGGGCACCTGCATCACCACACCGGTTTTCGGGTGAATGGGCAGGAAGGGCGAATAGGTGGCGCGGCGATCCGGCCCGAGTGTCGGCAGGATCACTTCCAGCACCTTGGCGTGGTTTTCCGCCATGCGGAGCAAGGCTGCATCAAACTTGCCCGAACGGTAGTAATCGGACGACGATGCGAATTCATAATCAAAGCCGAAAGCATCCAAAAAGGCGCGCAGCCGCGCGTTATTATGGTGCCCGAAGCTTTCATGCGTGCCGAAGGGATCAGGAATGGCCGTGACCGGCCGGCCGATATGCGTGGCCAGCATTTCCTTATTCGGCACATTATCCGGCACCTTGCGCAGCCCATCCATGTCATCGCTGAAGGCGATCAGGCGCGAAGGAAGGCCCGTGAGCTGCGTGAAGGCATGCCTGATCCAGCTTGTGCGCGCCACTTCGCCAAAGGTGCCGATATGCGGCAGGCCGGAAGGGCCATAGCCGGTTTCAAACAGCGCCGATTTCTTGCCGGACGCGGCCAGGCGGGTCACGACCTTGCGCGCCTCCTCAAAGGGCCAGGCCTTCACGGCAGAAAGATCAGCGGCGGCGGACATTGGCGGTGACTATCCTTAAGCGTTGGGATGGCTGCTTATAGGCAGGCGGCGCGCGGGTGGCGAGGCCCGCCCCTTTCAGCCTGTTCCATCTTTGTGCTTTCTGCGTTAAACGGCCCACTTCCAATCTTTACCACAGGAAAATTGCAATGCGTGTCGGCGTAATTGGGGCCTCCGGTGCGGTGGGCCGCGAATTGGTGGATGTTCTGGGGCGTCGGGCCTTCCCGATGACCTCGCTCAGGCTGTTTGCCTCTGCCCGCAGCGCCGGCACCAAGATCAAAACCCCGCTGGGTGAGGCCGAGATTGAGCCCTTCAGCGATGCCGCCATGCGTGACCTTGATCTGGCGCTGCTCGCGGTCTCCGGTGATTTCGCCAAGGCCCATGCGCCGGCGATGGTGGCGGCGGGCGTGCATGTGGTGGATAATTCCTCGGCGTTTCGCTTGCAGGATGATGTACCGCTGGTGGTGCCAGAAGTGAACGCAGGGGCCATCGGCCAAGCCAAGCTGATCGCCAACCCCAATTGCACCACGGCCATCCTGGTGGTGGCGCTGGAGCCACTGCGCCAGGCTTTCGGCCTGAAGCGCGTGATTGTTTCCACCTATCAGGCGGCCTCTGGCGCCGGGGTGGAAGGCATGGCGGAGCTGGAACGCGAAACCCGCCGCGTGCTGGTGGATGGGGTGAAGGCCGGGCATGAGGTGTTCCGCCATCCTCTGCCCTTCAACGTGATTCCGCAGGTCGATAGCTTCCAGCCCAATGGCTATACGCGCGAAGAAATGAAGGTGGTTTGGGAAAGCCGGAAGATCATGGGCATGCCGGATTTGCCAATTTCCTGCACTGCCGTGCGTATCCCGACCTTCCGTGTGCATGCTGAAGCGGTGACGATTGAAACCGAACGGCCTGTCACGCCGGAAGCGGCGCGCGAAGTGCTACGCAAGGCGGCGGGCGTGAAGGTGGTGGATGACCCTGAAGCGGGGCTTTACCCCATGCCGCTGACCGCGACGGGTCAGGATGATGTGGAAGTTGGGCGCATCCGCGCCAATCCTGTCTTTGGCGACCGGGGGCTCGATTTCTTCCTGTGCGGTGATCAGTTGCTGAAGGGTGCCGCGCTAAACGCCGTGCAAATCGCCGAAAGGCTGCGCGCAGCGTGAGGCAAGGGCTGCGCGCCCTTTCGCCTGAACCGCATGGCTGAAGCGCCCGTCGCGCCGCGTTTGCTATTGCCGGATGTGCCCGCTTTGGTGGCGGGGCAGGGGCGTGCGGTGGTGCTGGATACCGATGGCAGCATCGAAACCCTGCCAGCACGCAGCGCAGCAACACGGCTTGCCGAGTCCGCGCCAATGCTGGTGCATGCGCCCGCGACAGCCCGGCGGCTTGGCGTGCCGGGCATTGCCCCGGCGCATGACCTGCTGGAACTTTTCGCCTTTGCGCTGCCCGCCGCATCCTGCGCGCCGACACCGCGCGGCCTTGCCCTGGCGCTTGGCTTGCCTGCGCCGCGCGATGATGAAGCCGCCGTCGCGTTATTGCCCGATATCGCGACCGAATTGCTCCGGCGTCTGGCCGATGATCGCGTCGCGCCGATCAATCGCGATGCTGCAAGCCTTGCCGCGCGCATGGGTGAGGCCGGCTGGCCCTGGGCGCGTTCCGTTCTGGCCGCACTCGGTGCCCCCGCCGCGCGTTCGGGCATGGAGGGTTTGCGCGTCTGGCGCCGCCTGCCGGAATGGGAAGAAGCGGCGCCCGCCAATCCTCCATCTTCCTTCGGGATTGAACCAAATGAGGCGCGGGCGAGGCTCGCGCAGATATTGGGTGAGGGGGCGGAGCAACGCCCGCAACAGGCGGATTACGCATCCGCCGCCGCAGCGGCTTTTGCGCCGCGGGAAGATCAGGGCGCGCCGGCGCTGGTGCTGGCAGAGGCCGGCACAGGCACGGGCAAGACACTCGGCTATGTGGCGCCGGCCAGTCTTTGGGCGGAACGCAATGGCGCGCCGGTTTGGATTTCCACTTTCACGCGCAATCTGCAACGCCAGATTGATCAAGAAACCGCACGGCTTTTTCCCGACCCTGAAGAACGCCGCCGCCGTGTGGTGCTGCGCAAGGGGAGGGAAAATTACCTTTGCCTGTTGAACCTTGAAGATGCGCTGGGCTTTTCCGCCATGCCGGGGCAGGGCGTGGCGCTTGGCCTGGTGGCGCGCTGGGCGGCAGCGACGCGCGATGGCGATTTGCTGGGCGGCGATTTTCCAGGCTGGCTTTCGGAATTATTCGGCACCAACACAATCATGCCGCTTGCTGATCGGCGCGGCGAATGCATCCACGCCGCCTGCCCGCATTATCGCAAATGCTTCGTCGAACATTCCATCCGCCGCGCGCGCGGCGCTTCGATTGTGATTGCCAATCATGCGCTGGTGATGATCCAAGCTGCACTCGGTGGTGGTGAGGATGGTCGCGCGTTGCGCCTGGTGTTTGATGAAGGCCACCACCTATTCGACGCCGCCGATAGCGCTTTCTCCGCCGATCTGACCGGCGCTGAGATGGCGGAACTTCGCCGATGGATTTTGGGCGCGGAAGGCGGGCGGTCCCGTGCGCGCGGGTTGAAGCGTCGCCTGGAAGAATTAGTTGGCGAAAAGCCGGAATTGCAGGCGCCTTTGGAAGCTGCCTTGCAAGCGGCGCGCGCCTTGCCCGCTGGCGGTTGGTCTGGCCGGTTGACTGATGAAGGCGCGCTTGATTTGGTGGGCGCGCCCGCCAATCCGGCTGAGGCGTTTTTGCGCGCCGTGCGCCGGCAAGTGCGCGCGCGTAATGCCGCCGCTGAGGAAGCCGGGCTTTACGATGCGGAATGTGATCTTTTCCCGCTGAACGCGGATATGGCGGAAATCGCCAGCGCGCTTGAGCGTGCCCTGCAACGCCTGGAAGCGCCTGTGCGGCATTTGCGCGAAAAGCTGCTCGCGCGCATGGAAGATGAAGCCGCCGAAATCGAAGCCAATGACCGGCTGCGTATTGAGGCGATTTGCGGTTCCCTTGAACGCCGCGTGCTGATGCCACTTAGCGCCTGGCGCGCCATGCTTGCGCGCATGGGTGGTGACGAACCCACGCCCGGCGCTCGGCCAGATATGGTGGATTGGCTTTCGATTGAAAGGCGCGGCGGGCAGGATTCGGATGCGGGCATGCATCGCCATTGGCTTGATCCGACCATCCCCTTCGCCATGCAGGTCGCAGCCCCCGCGCATGGCGTGCTGATCACCTCAGCGACCTTGCGCGATGCGGCAGATGCTGAGGAAGACGACCCCGAAGCCGCCTGGCGCGAGGCAGAAGGCCGCACTGGTGCCGCGCATTTGCCGCTGCCCGCGATCCGCGCTGCTGTCGCCTCACCTTTTGACTACGCTGCGCGCACGCGCTGCATTGTGGTGACGGATGTGGCGCGGGAAAACACCGCACAAATCGCCGGCGCGATGCGGGAATTGTTCCTGGCATCGGGCGGCGGTGCGCTTGGGCTTTTTACTGCCATTCGCCGCTTGCGCGATGTGCATGCGCGCATCGCACCTGCGCTGGAAGAAGCCGGCCTGCCGCTTTACGCGCAGCATATTGATGCGATGGATAACGCGACTTTGGTGGATGTTTTCCGTGCCGAGGAAAATTCATGTCTGCTTGGCACGGATGCCATGCGCGATGGCGTGGATGTGCCGGGACGTTCCTTGCGCTTACTGGTGTTTGACCGTGTGCCCTGGCCGAGGCCGAGCATTCTGCATCGCGAACGCCGCCTGCATTTATCCGAAGGCAGGCCGAAGGAATATGATGACCGCATCACGCGCCATCGGCTGCGCCAGGCTTTTGGTCGCTTGATCAGGCGCGCCGATGATAAGGGCGTTTTCGTGATGCTCGATCGGTCCTGCCCATCGCGGCTGCTGGCGGGGCTGCCTTCCGGTGTGCTGCTGCGCCGCATGGGCTTGGCCGATGCGGCGCGGGAAGTGCGGGAGTTTTTGGGTTAGGAGTATTTTCAAGCCAAGTGAGCATCACTTAGCGACTCGGAAAATACGACCAAACTAGTCCTGCTCGATCTCCGGCATGCGGTAGAGATCCGCCGGATCAAGCCAGCCTTTGAAATTCGGCGCGCGTTTTTCGGCGAAGGCGGCGCGGCTTTCCAGCAGGTCGCTCTTGTCGCCATGCTCATGCAGCTTGGCGGCCAGGCGCTGTTGGGCTTGCGTTGGCGCTGGGCGCATGCGGCGCATCATATGGATGGTATTGACCCGCGCGGCGGGCGGCAGCGTCAGCATATGGCGGGCCATCTCAAGCGCCGTTGCCATCAGCGCTTCCGGTTCCACCAGACGATTGACGAAGCCAAGCTGATAAAAACGTTCAGCGGTGAAGCGAAAGCCAAGCGCCATTTCCATCGCAATGGGATAGGCGAGATTGGCGAGATGGCCGTGATTATAGCCACCCAGCAGCCAGCGCTTTGCCTCAGACACTTCGAAAATCGCGGTATTGGCGGCCACGCGCAAATCGGTGCGCTCCACCAGCATGAAGCCGCCGCCCATGGCAAAGCCATTCACCGCCGCGATGACGGGCTTTTCCAAAGTGCCGGCATTGAAGGGGTCTTCCATTTCAATCCGCCGCCCGCCGGGGCTTTTATCGGCGAGCGATTCCTTCATATCCTCGCCGGCGCAAAAACCACGCCCGGTGCCGGTCAGGATCGCGACTTCAAGCTTCGGGTCGGTACGAAACGCGGTCCAGATGCGGGCCAATTCCAGGCGCATTTCATGGTTCAGCGCATTCAGCCGCTCCGGCCTGTTCATGCGTACAACAAGCACCTGCCCGTGGGTTTCGGTTTCAACAACGGCCATGTGATGTTTCCCTCTTGGCTTTGGTCCCCATGATGGGCGGGGCGGGCGCGGCTGAATAGGGGGGCATTTCCCAAACCCCCGCTTACTGTTCTAGCCTTCCTCCATAACCCAACCAGGCAGGAAACCCATGCGCAAACTCACCATTGGCGATGTCACCATCACCAGCATCATTGAACGCGATGGCCCCTGGCGCGCCCCGGGGCAGATGTTCCCCAATGCGCCGGCCGAACAGATTGAAGCGACATTGCGGGAGCTGGAGCCCGAAACCTACGATGTCGCTTCCGGCAAGATGGTGATTACCTATCAAACCTATGTGGTGCGCACGCCGCGCCATACGATTCTGGTGGATACCTGCACGGGTGAAGACAAGGGCTATCCCGCGCCGATGGATTTCCCGAAGCAACCCTGGCTTGATGGCCTGAAGGCGGAAGGGCTTTCCTTTGACGATATTGATTACGTCATGTGCACCCATCTGCATATTGACCATTCCGGCTGGAATACCGTGCTGCGGGATGGCCGCTGGGTGCCCACCTTTCCGCGCGCCAAATATGTTTTCCACAAACGCGAATATGCAGCGTGGGAGGCTTCAACCAAGGCTGGCGAAACCCGTCCGGGCGGCGGCGGTTCTGTCTTCACCATGAATTGCGAACCCGTGGTGGCGGCGGGGCAGGCGCTGCTGGTGGATGATGATTTCAGCCTGGATGATTGCATCACCATCGAACCAACCCCTGGCCACACGCCTTGCCATTGCTGCGTGCATATCAAAAGCCGAGGCCAGCATGCCGTGATCACGGGCGATCTGATGCATCACGCGCTGCAAATCCACCGGCCTTCCTGGTCCACCATGTTCTGCTGGGACCCGATTGAGGCCGCGGATAGCCGCACGCGCTTCCTGGCTAGTGTCGCCGATACGGATACCAAATTGCTGCCGATCCATTTTCCCAATCCTTCGGTCGGGCGGGTGGAATCGAATGGTGATCGTTTCCGTTGGCGGTATGTGCGCTGAACCATGACCATTCCCCCGCTGCAGGGCCTGCCGTTTTTTTGACGATCCTTGCCGAATTCGGCACGTGAGTGATCAAAATGGAACAGCCGGGCGGCGGTGATGACAGCCGCGCTTGGTCATGATGTCCTGCATAGGCCCAAGCGCAAGGACTATGACACAATGGTTCAGGCCGTATCGGGGCTAATGACACTCACCGGCGAGCGCGGCGATTGGCCGGTGAAGCCAAGGCAGCCGGGCGCTGACCTAACCTTGGGGCTTTAGATTACTGATGGCTTGTTAGCTGCCCTGCCTGGATGCCATTCAACGGGCCAAGGCGTCTGTATTTATCTTCCATGTTGGATACGCAGGTAGTTTTGCTTTCCTTTGCGCCGCGCGATTCTTTGCCTTGGGCTAGGTTCTGCGGCGTCTTGCCTCGGAACAGACGAGGCTGATCATGCACAGATAGCTGGAACCAAGAAGGCTCACGTGATTACGCGTCGTATGTCGGACTCTGGCTCGTTTACTCTTCTCGCGGCCCCTGCACTTGTTCAATCCGCTTGGCCTAATCGGTCGATCCGTTTGTCATTGCCTTCCTGGCCGGCGGGCTTTCTGACCGGATGGGCCGGATTGTTGCAGAAGGCTTTGCCAATGCCCTGGGCCAGAAGGTGATCGTGGATAATCGCGGCGGCGCGGGTGGTACGGCGGGTACCAGGCAGGCGCTCTCCGCTGAGCCTGGACCAGCCCCCAATTCGACCGGACACCTGGCGCAACCGTGAGGGCCTAGGTGTAAGCCTAGGCATACGCCTATGTCGAAGCCTGTTGAGCGTGTTGAAATCATCACCGGCATTCAGCGCCGTCGGCGCTATACTGCCGAGGAAAAG
>CALRPR020000046.1:0-27842 GCA_943370125.1 Allobosea thiooxidans
AGCCTTGGGACCATCTGGTTTTTACCGGCAGCACCGCGACGGGGCGCAAGATCATGGCTGCTGCTGCGCCTAACCTGACGCCTCTAACGCTGGAACTCGGGGGCAAATGCCCGGTCTTGGTGCTGCCGGGGGCGGATTTGAAGCGCGCCGCACGCGATATTCTGGCGGGCAAGGCCTTCAATGCGGGGCAGACCTGTGTGGCGCCCGATACGGTGCTGCTGGTCGGGCATAGCAAGCAGGCCTTTATTGATGCCTGCTGCGGGAGCGGCATCAGCCTGCCGGACACGGGCGTGATCAATGCCGCCCAATATGCGCGGCTGCAGCGGTTGATGGCGGGCGCTAGCCTAACCCCCCTGGCCGAAGACGGCCCAGGCCGGCGCATGGCGCTGCGGCTGGCCGAAGCCGCGCCCGAAGCAGCGATCTGCCATGAGGAAATCTTCGGCCCGATACTACTCTTGCGCGAAGAGGCTTCATTGGAACAAGCACTCGCCTGGGTTGTGGCTCGCCCAGCATCGCTTGCGATTTATTTGTTTGGGGCCGATTCAAAGGAAGAAAATCAGATTTCGGCCCTGGCCCGGGGCAGCGCCATCATCGCCGGCCGCACAGTTGAATTCGCTGGTTTTCAAGCCTTGGGCTTTGGCGGGTCTGGGGAATCCGGCTTCGGGCGTCGCAATGGTTTGGCGGGGTTTCTGGAATTCTCCCATCGTCGCGCCCGCGTACATCATGGGAAGTTCTCCCTTTCGAGGATGTTTGATCAACCTCGCGGAAAAGCTGTGGAAAGGTTAAAAAATTTTCTAGCCAAATAGATTTCCACGGTCTATATACATCTTATGGTTGTTTTTCTCCCAACTGCTCCCGTAGCAGAAACGCCTCGCCTTCGGTTGCGCTGCGTCGAAGGTCGCGATGCCCCGGCCATTGCGGAGATGATGACGGAAGCGATCAGCAAGCGATTGGCCTCATGGCCCGTGCCCTTCTCCTCCCCCATGGCGGAAGAGAAAATCGTGGCGGCCCGAGGTGCGGCGTCCGAAAGGCGGTCCCTGCCGCTGGCACTGGAACGGAAATCCGATGGCGCGATATGCGGCTGGGTCAGCCTGATCTGCCCGCCCGGCAATGAACGGGTGGCCCTGACCACTTATTGGCTTGGGGAGCAGTACCAGGGCCAAGGGTTGATGCGCGAAGCCGGCCCGGTCGCGGTGGAACTCGCCTTCAAGCATATGGATATTGATTGCCTGCGCGCGGCGGTGCAGCCGGATAATGCGGCTTCGCTCGCGGTTATTCGCCTATTGGGCTTTGACCCAATGGGGGAAGGGCGCATCTGGTGCCCATCGCGCGGTGTCGAGGAAACATGCTTTTGGTTTGAAAAGCCTCGGCCAATCGTGCCCGCCTGGGCGGCGGGTGCGGCAGCCGGCAAGCGCGATATGGTGCGGCAGGTTCCCGCCTGAAGCGGGGCACCTGTCGGGCCATCTTTCGCATGGACGGCGCGCGATTTACCGCGTTACGCTCCCCTGAACGCGCTGAGGGCTGAGGCCTTCGGCGCGGCAATAAAAACCGGGGAGGAAATTCATGACAGCATCGCTTTCGCGGCGTCGCCTGATGATGGGCGGCGCGGCTTTGATTGGTTCCGGCACTGCCACCGGCACCTTTGCACAAACGGCCTGGCCGGATCGCCCGGTGCGCCTGGTTGTAGGCTTCACCGCCGGTAGCGCCACGGATGTAACGGGCCGGCTTTTCGCGCAAAGATTCAGCGAAGCCTGGGGCCAGCCGGTGGTGGTGGAAAACGTCGCGGGCAATTCAGGCGCCATTGGTGTGGATCGCGTCGCGAAAGCGGCGCCTGATGGCTATACGCTGATGTGGGCGGCAAGCGCGGCCTTGACGCTTCTGCCAAACCTGCAGCGCCTACCTTTTGATCCCGTGAAGGATCTGGCGCCAATTCATCTTGCCTTCGCCATGCCATCGCTTTTTGTATCGAACCGCGATTTTCCGCCGCGCACGATCCAGGAATTGATTGCTTACGCGCGCGCCAATCCCGGCAAGGTATCCTATGGCACGCCGGGCGTCGGTACGCCGCAGCATGCTGCTGGCGAGATGTTCTGCAGCCAGGCCGGCATCAAGATGGAACACATCCCCTATCGCGGCGCGAATATGGCCGATGTGCTGAATGGCAGTGTCCAGCTTGGCATTCAGAATATCGGCGCCGTGCTTCCCATGGTGCGCGATGGCCAATTGCGCGGGCTTGGCATCACCACGCTCCAGCGTTCAGCCAATGCGCTGGAAATACCAACGCTGGTTGAGCAAGGCTTCCCAGGTTTTGAAGCAAGTTCCTGGTTCGGCACCATGGCGCCGGCAGGCACGCCTCAGCCCATCCTGGATCGCGTGCAGGCGACATCGCGGGCCATTCTGGCGGACCCCGCCATGCGCCAGCGCTTTACCGGGCTTGGCCTTGATATTGTGGATGGCGATCGTGAGCAGATGCGCGCCAGGATTGCCGATGACATCGCCAAATGGGCGCGGGTGATCCGGGATTCCGGGATCAGGTTACAAGGTTAGGGCGCGTTCGATGGCGTGATCCGTTTTCCATGGATCACGCCACCATCAGCCGCGCCACGCGAACAACAACAAAAGGCTGCGCTGCAAGATGCTTTCATTATCATCCGAAATCAGCGCCACCAGCGTCTGATCACCAAGGCGCGTGACCGCCACAGCCTCCCAATTCTCGGACGGCAGTGGCGCGTCATCCAGCATCAGGATTGTCTCGCCACGCAGCACTGCACCTTCGCGCGCTGAGCGCAGCGCATCGGGCGCGGTCATCACCAGCCGGGCGCTGAAACCGCCGAGCAGGCTAAAGCGCCGTTCCAGAACCAGCGCGCGGCCATCGGGCAGGATCGCGGCATCGGTTGGTTGAAAGCCAGGCGCGGGTTGCCAATAAAGCGGCATCCAGCGACCAGGCACCCCTAGCCAAGCATAGCGCAATTCAGGCCGATCCGGCGGGGTGAAGGTCTCCGCAATGGCGAAAAGCCGGCCATCGGGCAGCACGGCCAGGCTTTCCAGCCCGCCATTGGATGGCGCGTTCTCCAGCCCCGGTGGCGGTGCGACATAGGCGCCCGGCCCATCCAGCCGGCGATAGGCGCGGATGCGGTGGCGGCGTTCAAACGCAACCAGCCAGGTGCCATCGGGTAGCCGGGCCAGCGCCTCAGCATCGGCATTGAAGCCGCGCTGGATGGGTTTGCCCGCTTCATCGCGCAAAGGCCCGTGGCGGAGCGGATGCAGGCCGATGGGCGTCAGGCCATCCAGCACCAGCCGCGCTTCAGCCCAATGGCCGCGATCACTGATCAGGGTCAGCGTCAAATCCGGCGCCAGATGCACCCCGGAAAACCCGCCGCCGCCAAGCATATCGGGCGCCAACACCAAGCCGCCCAAGGGGCGCAAAGGGCCGGGAAGATCGGGCAGCGCGAATGGCTGCGCCGCATTCTGTGCCTTGGCCGATGCAGCGCTTGTCGCGCCGAGCGCGGCGAGGAAAGCACGGCGCGAAACACGGGGTTCCTGCGCCATAGCGTTTTGCTGCGTCAGGCCACCATGGCAGAGCGTTCAGCCGCGCTCCGCTGCCAGGCTTCCGCCGCATCTTCATCGAACAATTCGGCGAGCTTCTTCATCATGGTGCCGCCCAGTTCTTCAGCATCCACAATGGTCACGGCGCGGCGGTAATAGCGCGTGACATCATGGCCGATGCCAATGGCGACCAATTCCACCGCATTGCGGCTTTCAATCTCGCCAATCACTTTCCGCAAATGCCGTTCCAGGTAATTTCCCGGATTGACGGAAAGCGTGCTGTCATCCACCGGCGCGCCATCGGAAATCACCATCAGGATGCGGCGATGTTCAGGCCGCGCAAGCAGGCGCTTATAGGCCCATTCCAAAGCCTCACCATCAATGTTTTCCTTGAGCAGACCTTCGCGCAGCATGAGGCCGAGGTTTTTGCGCGCGCGCCGCCAGGGCGCATCGGCGGGCTTGTAGATCACGTGGCGCAGATCATTCAGCCGGCCCGGATTACGCGCCTTGCCTTCCGCCACCCAGCGTTCGCGGCTTTGCCCGCCCTTCCAGGCGCGCGTTGTAAAACCAAGGATTTCGGTTTTGACCGCGCAGCGTTCCAGTGTGCGCGCCAGGATATCGCTGCACATGGCAGCAACGGTGATCGGGCGCCCGCGCATGGACCCTGAATTATCAATCAGCAGTGTCACCACCGTGTCGCGGAAATCTGTTTCACGTTCGCGCTTATAGGAGAGCGAATGGGTCGGATTGGCGACAATGCGCGCCAGCCGCGCGACATCCAGAATGCCTTCTTCCAGATCGAAATCCCAGGCGCGCTGCTGTTGCGCAAGCAAGCGCCGCTGAAGCCGATTGGCAAGTTTGGAAACCACGCCCTGCAAATGGGAAAGCTGCTGGTCAAGCTGTTGGCGCAGCCGCGTCAGTTCATCCGCATCGCAAAGATCATCCGCGGCCACCACTTCATCGAATTGCGTGGTGAAGGCGTGGTAGCGCGTGGTGTCATCCACCTGCGGCACGTCGCGGCGCTGCTGCGGGCCACCTGGCTTGTCATCGCCATCGGCTGCGGCGCCATCTTCTTCGGATTCCTCTGCCTCTTCGTCCGAAGCTTCGCCCTGCATCTGCTCGGGTTGGGCGCCGAGCATTTCATCTTCCTGGTCGGATTGGCTTTGCCCTTCGCCGGATTGATCCTGCTGGGGCGTGCTTTCGCCGCCTTCTTCGCCTTCTTCGTCCTGCTGTTCGCTTTCCGCTTCCATCTCGGCCTCAGCAAGGTCGAGTGCGGTCAGCAGCTTCCGCGCCGCGCGGGCGAAGGCGCCTTGGTCTTCGGCGGTGGTCGCCATTTCGGCAAGGGCCTTTTCGGCATCATCGCCAATCGTATCGCGCCACAAATCAAGCACGCGATGCGCGGCTTCTGGCGCGGCTTCACCGGTCAGGCGTTCACGCGCAATCAAGCCCAAGGCTGCCGGCAGCGGCATCTGGTCCTTGCGCGTCATGCGATCATAGCCTTCGGCTTCGCATTCTTCGATCAGCTTGGCGCGCAAATTCGCCGCAACGCCGGCCATATGCTGGGACCCCACGGCCTCCACGCGCACCTGTTCGAGCGCGTCGAACACTTCCTTGGCTTCACGCCGCGTTGGGATTCGGCTGGCATGGAGCGCTTCATCATGATGGCGAAGCTTGAGCGCGGCAGCATCCGCCGCACCACGCAGCTTGGCCATTTCATTGGCCGGCAAAGCGCGGGTTGGAAGCGGCAGGCGCACGCGCTTGCCCGCAACGCCGGAAGGCCCGGGCTGGAAAGCCACCTGCACTTCCGCATCGGCATGCGCCATGGCACGCAGCACACCCGCGGTGGCGCGCTTGAATTCTTCCTGCCGCGTCAGATCCTGCTTGCCGCTCATGTAACTCTCTCTGGCATGCAATGGCGGCGCCAGGGGCTGACGCCGCCGTTACTGGATTCAGCCCGCCTTGCGGAGCAAGGAGCCTGAGGGCAATTCCTCATTGAAGCAGCGCTGGTAGTATTCAGCCACCGTGCTGCGTTCCGCCTCATCACACTTATTCAAAAAGGAAAGGCGGAAGGCGAAGCCGATATCACCAAAAATCTTGGCATTGTCGGCCCAAGTGATGACGGTGCGCGGCGACATGACAGTGCTGATATCGCCTGCGATGAAGCCGGCGCGCGTCAAATCCGCCAAAGCCACCATGGCTTCCACCTGCTTCTTCATCTTGGCATCGCCTTCGGCGCCAAGCTTCGCCAGCACGATTTCCGTTTCCTGCTTATGCGGCAGGTAATTCAGGGTAGCCACGATGTTCCAGCGGTCCATCTGGCCCTGATTGATCTGCTGCGTGCCGTGGTAAAGCCCGGTGGTATCACCAAGCCCGACCGTATTCGCGGTGGAGAAAAGCCGGAAATACGGGTTGGGGCGAATGACGCGGCTTTGATCGAGCAGCGTCAGCTTGCCTTCCACTTCCAGCACGCGCTGGATCACGAACATCACATCCGGGCGGCCGGCATCATATTCGTCGAACACCAAAGCGCAGGGGTGTTGCAAAGCCCAGGGCAGAATGCCTTCGCGGAATTCCGTGACCTGCTGGCCATCCTTCAGCACGATCGCGTCCTTGCCGATCAGGTCAATACGGCTGATGTGGCTATCCAGATTGACGCGAATGCAAGGCCAGTTCAGCCGAGCCGCAACCTGTTCGATATGGGTGGATTTCCCGGTGCCGTGATAGCCCTGGATCATCACGCGGCGATTGAAGGCAAAGCCCGCAATGATGGCCAGCGTGGTTTCCTTGTCGAAGCGGTAGCTGGAGTCAATTTCCGGCACATGTTCTGTGCGCACCGAAAAGGCGGGCACATCCATGTCAATATCTACACCGAAGGCATCGCGTGCCTTGACGGTGGTATCCGGGGCAGAGATCGCCGAAGTCGGTTTGATATCGGCAATGGGGGCGATTTGGTTCATCGCTGATCAGGTTCCGTGCAAAGAGAAAGGGACAGCTTAGGCGCGTAATGCAAATCCGGCTACCCAGCCGTGGCAGGTTGTTTGGCCAGGCGGTGGCGCAGCAGGCTATAGGCGCGGTTGATATCTTTCAAACGCTCCTCTGCCTGCTTATCCCCGCCGGTGGCATCGGGGTGGTGCTGCTTGGCCAAATCCTTGTAGCGGGCGCGCAATTCCACTGAATCCAGCGGCCATTTCAGGCCCAAAAGGTCCAAAGCGGCGCGGAGTTCCGGGGGGACGGCGCTTTCCGGCGGCTGGCGGCGGGGGGTGGGGGCTTCGGCGCCCAGCACACCCAGCGGGTCGCGCAGGATTTCGGGGTCAAAGCGGCCAGAACTGCCAACCCGCCCAAGCGGCCAAGTGGGGCGCTGCCAGGAAGTATCGGCGCGGAGACACGCTTCGATCTCATCCGGGCCCATGCCCTTATAGAAATCCCAACTGGCGTTGTAGGCGCGGACATGATCCAGGCAGAACCAATGGAATTCGCGCAAGGAACGGTCGCGGGGGGCGCGATATTGCCCGGCTTCGGCGCAATCCGGCGCATCGCAAAGCCGCCCAGGGGGCGCTGCGTCATCCGGGGCATAGGCCTTGCGTCGTTTTCGCGCGAACATCGGGCGGTTATGGGGGCGGGGGCGCAAAGCCGCAAGGCAGATCAGGGCTTGGCAAAAAAGTCACAAGCGCGGAAAAACACATCATGACCCAACGCGCAGACCGTATGCGGCTAAGCTTGGAAGCGCGCTTCCAGCCAGCCTTTCTTGAAATCACTGATGACAGTGCCAGCCATGCCGGCCATGCCGGCGCCAGCCCGGGGGGTGAGACGCATTATTCCGTGCGTATGGTCTCGGCCGGTTTTGCCGGGATGTCGCGCGTGGCGCGGTCTCGTGCGGTGCATGAGGCTTTGGCGGGGGAGTTTTCGACCGGGCTGCATGCGCTGGCGCTCAGGCTGCAAAGCCCGGAGGAGGTCGGCTAAACTTTAGAAGGGTACGCTTAACCGCGCGCCTGGCATCGGTTTTTGCAGCAGCTTGTCCTCCTGCGCCTGCATGGCGAAGCCTGAACCGCCAAGATGCGGCTGGGCGGGCGCGGGGTCTATCACTGTTGGGCTGAGCCGGGCGCGCGGCGCTTCATTGAAGCCACGCGGGGCTTCGATATCGCGATTGGGAATGGGCGCCGGCTGACCGGCAGGTTCGGGTGCGGTGACGGTTTTCTCTGCAACACGGCGCTGGCGGCGCTGCTCGGGGGAAGGGCGGCGCGGTGGCGCGGCGGGGCGGGGTGCCGCCGGCGCGGCATTCTGCGCCAACGCCGACCCAGCGCCGAGAGTGAGCAACAGGCCAGTAAGCAGCGCGCGTCGGCCCAACATCAGCCAGCCACCGGCAGGCGATGCACGCCGCGCGGGTCTTCGGCGGGGTTCAGGACGGCGGCGGGCAGCGTACCATGGGCGGTTTCGCGCCACGCCTTCAGCGCCCAATGGACGGAAGGGAAGGCGAGTTCATCCCAGGGGATGTCAGACCAATGAAATGAAGCCACTTCCAGGCTTTCCGGCCCGGCAGCGAAGCCCGGTTCAGCGAAGCGGGCGCGAAAAATGACTTGCACCTGACCGATGCGCGCGATGGAATAGACCGCGAGCACGCCATCAAGCGTGATGCGCACCCGGGCTTCTTCCCAGGCTTCGCGCGCCGCACCTTCTTCGACCGTCTCACCCAATTCCATATAGCCGGCGGGGATCGTCCAGAAACCCGCACGCGGTTCAATGGCGCGGCGGCAGAGCAGGATATGCTCACCCTCCGAGATCACGCTGCCCACCACCACTTTCGGGTTTTCATAGGCGACATGCCCGCAATCAGGGCACATCAGACGCTCTCGGTCGTCGCCTTCGGGTATTTGGCGGATGAAGTTGGTCATCGGTTCCGTAGCTGCGAATCGTTGAGATTACATATAAGTCCTCTGTGGCGCGATTGCGACAAAAACCGGTCAAAGGTGCTTCGCCGTCCGGTTTGGCGATGGAAGGCCAGCAGCAAAACAGGGCGACAAGCTTTTCCAGCCGCTGCGCTTAATGTTTCCTTTAACGGTTCGGCCATAGCTTCAACCCTAATTCGATGGAGTTTGGGTTAATGAGCTTTTCCACCGCCGTGATGCCTCGCCGTTTCGCCGCAAGCTGGCAGGAGCAGGCGCTCACTCAAGCTGATGATGGCGATGCGCGCGATGGCATGTGGCTGGCGCCCATCGCCATTGCCGACATCACCGCGCTGGCGCCCATCACCACGGCTTCACGCAATGCGGTGGGGGTGGGGGCGGTTATTGCCGAAGTAGGTTTTGTGGTGGTCCCGGATGCCGCCCCCGCGATGGAAGAAGCCGAGATTCATATTGCCGTGGCGAGCAATGATCCCGGCTATACCGGCGGCACACTCTGGGGAATGCTGGGTGATACCGGCCCAATCCGGAATGCCTATGGCAGCCAAGCCAATGAAGCCTGGGCGGATGGCGACACCGGTGCCATGACGAGTGTGATAGGCGTGATTGATACGGGCATTGATTACACTCACCCCGATCTTTACCTGAATATCTGGCTCAATCAGCGCGAAATCCCAACGACGTTCCGTGCCCGGCTTAATGACATTGATACGGATGGCCTGATCACTTTCCGCGATCTGAACGGTGCGGCAAATGCTTCCTATGTGATGGATTACAACCGCAATGGCCGTATTGATGCCGGCGATCTTTTGAGTGATTCGCGCTGGGAAAACCGCGCCGATGAGGATGGCAATGGCTATACTGATGATCTAATCGGTTGGGATTTCGTCAATAATGACAATGATCCCCATGATGATAATGGCCATGGCACGCATGTTGGCGGCACGATTGGCGGCATCGGCGGCAATGGTGTTGGCGTTGCCGGGGTGAATTGGAACATCCAGATGGTGGCGCTGAAATTTCTTTCCGCCAGCGGTTCTGGTGCTTCCAGCGGGGCAATCAATGCGGTGAACTACTTCACTGATGCCGCCACGCGCGCGAGTGGCATTGAAGATTTCATCGCCACCAATAATTCCTGGGGCGGTGGCGGTTATTCCGCACAATTGAACGAAGCGATCGGGCGCGCGGCGCAAAAGGATATTCTGTTCATCGCCGCGGCGGGCAATTCAGCCCTTAACAATGATGTGCAGGCGACTTATCCCGCCAATTACACGACAACCGCGATTGCCGGGTATGAGGCGGTGGTATCCGTCGCGTCGCTCACGAATACAGGCGGCTTGTCGTCCTTTTCCAATTACGGGGCGACGACGGTGGATATCGCCGCGCCAGGATCATCCATTCATTCCACCCTGCCTGGTGGGCGCTATGGCACCTATAGCGGTACCTCCATGGCGGCACCGCATGTGACCGGCGCGGTAGCGCTTTATGCGGCGGAGCACCCGAATGCGAGTGCGGCGGAAATTCGCGCTGCATTGCTGAGCAGCGCAGCGGCAACCCCATCACTTGGCAGCCTGGTGGCGACAGGGGGGCGGCTTGATATCGGCGCTTTGATGGATACCTCACCCACTCTGCCCACGCCGATGGATGTGATTGCGGGGAATGCCGCAACCGCAACGTCGCTTACCGTGAGCGCATCGCAGGCTTCCAGCATTGATTTTGGCGGGGATCAGGATTGGTTCCGCGTGACCCTGAGCGCCGGTTGGCGGTACAGCTTCGCGATGGATGCCGGCGCGGGTTCGTCACTTGATTCCTACCTGCGTTTGCTGAACGCAACTGGCCAGCAATTGGCCTTCAATGATGATGGGGCGGGCATGAATTCCCGGCTTTCCTTTACGGCGACAACAAGCGGCACTTATTACTTGAGCGCGCAAGGCTTTGAAGCTTCCACTGGCAGCTATAGCCTGATGATGACCGCCGTTGAGGCGGACCGAGTGCTGAATGGCACATCACGTAACGATACTTTGAATGGCGCAGGCGGCAATGACAGCCTGAGCGGGTTTGCGGGCAATGATCTACTTCTGGGCTTCGGCGGTAATGACACGCTATCGGGCCTGACGGGCAATGACACACTTGATGGCGGTGCCGGGAATGACTTGCTGATCAGCGGCGCAGGGCGCGACGTGATGACCGGCGGCACCGGGGCGGATTTATTCCGCTTCACAGCGCTTGCCGATAGCGTGGTTGGGACCAGTAGGGACCTGATCACCGCTTTCAGCCGGGCAGAGGGGGATCGGGTTGATCTGGCCACGATTGACGCAAATACGCGGCTTTCCGGCAACCAAGCCTTCGCTTTCATCGGCGACGCGAGCTTTGGCCGCATTGCCGGTCAGCTTCGCTTTGCGGGCGGGGTTCTCCAGGCCGATGTGAATGGCGATGCCCGGGCCGATATGGAAATCGCGATTCAGGGTGTTTCGACGCTTTTGGCGGCGGATTTCATCCTGTAAAGCGCGCGCCCCTTTCGCGGCAGCGCGGCGGACATGCTCTGGGCGCAGCAATACTGATATGTCATGCCCTTTTCTGGGCAGCCTTACTTGACCCCATTCCAGCCCAGCGCGCATGAGGGAGCCATGCGCTTTACCACCCCACCCAGCCCCGAAGACCTGGTCGAATTGGCCGAAGATGCGCTTGCCGCCATCCCGAAGCCGATGCGCGATTTGCTGAAGGGCGTCGCCATCCTGGTGGATGACATCGCGGAGGAGGAGATGCTCCGCGAACTCGGCATCGAAAACCCGTATGAATTGACCGGGCTTTATCTTGGCGTGCCGCTTACCGAAAAAAGCAACGGCATGGTGCAGGAAGAACCGGACCGCATCCTACTGTTCCGAGAACCCATCCTGCTGGAATGGATCGAAACCGGGGAGGATCTGTTCCGCTTGGTGCGGAACGTCCTGATCCACGAAATCGGCCATCATTTCGGCTTTTCGGATGAGGATATCGAAAGGCTGGAAGAAGGGGAGTAGCCCTTCGTAAAATCGGGCTCTGCGCCCTGACCCCCGCCAGGGTGGCCGCGGGCGACCTTTTCACGGGGGGACGCTACGACTTGTTGCGGAGAAACAAGTAGGTATCGTCCGCTGGGAAGAAGGCTACACCGAGGCGATGCAAAAAATTCAGCCACGTAGGGCTGCGGATTCCCTCTTTACTGACTTGAAAGACCGCGAAGCCAGCAAAATGCTTGAAGGCTTTCTGCGTCAGAAAAAGTGATTTCAGCCAGCGTAGCGCCTTATTGCCGGGCAGAAAGGTCGGATGAAACGCAATCAGCGCAGCTATGTCCCTGCGCTCGAGTAATGGCGTGATCGCAGGCAGCACATGATATTCTGCTCCCTCGATATCCATTTTGAGAAAGACCGGCTCGTCCTCCCCGAGTTTCGTGCTGATCTCGGCAGGAGTAATTGTTTTTGTTTCCCAACTATTTTCTTTTCCGCTGAAGAAAATACTCGACATCGAATCCCCTTTGCTGCCTTTTGAACCCATGCGAAGGGTCCCGCTTTCCGGGGAAACGGCGCGTTCGATAATCTCGATCCGCTCAGCGAGTAGGGGGTTTAGGGCGACGTTCTTCCGGAGCAAACCGGCGGCAACCGGATCCGCCTCAATCGCAATGACGCGCTTGGCGCGAGCCGCCGCGTAGAGCGCGGTTGGACCGATCCATGCCCCAATATCGAGAAACACGGTGCTGCGGTCAAGGTGCCGGTCGAAGGTGTCAAGCGTAGCTTCTTCCCATTTTCCGGCACGGAAAACCTCCCAAAACGCCTTATGGGCCTCGTCGACAACGACCCTTTGACCGCAAAGGATTAGTTCCATGACGCTGATGAATCCAATGTTTGGAAGTAGGAGATGCTGTCTCCTAGCCGGGTTGGAGAAAAAAGAAAATTATACCTATGGGGTCCTCCCACCCCGCCTCCGCAGTCATTTTACCCGGTACTGGCTGGGTCCAGGGAGATAAGTCTCAGTTTTGCGCGCAGCAACCACACTAACCCTAGGCGCGCCGCAGGCATTCGCCCGCAGCTTACCCAGAAGTGGGTTACGCGGGCGGCGCCCCGGTTTTAACTCGCCCCAATCCACCCTAAATTAAGTTTCATGTTCATCACCTTCACCCTGAATGGCGAATTGCGGCGCCTGCCCGCGGAAACGCCCCCGGCCATGACCTTGCTGGATTGGCTGCGCGGCCCTGCGGGGCTGACCGGCACCAAGGAGGGCTGTGCGGAGGGCGATTGCGGCGCCTGTACTGTGGTGATTGAGGCGCCGGATGGCGCCCGCGCCCCCGTCAATGCCTGCCTGATGACGCTGGGTCAGGCGCATGGCATGGCGCTGCGGAGTGTTGAGGGGCTTTCAGCGCCCGATGGCGCGCCGCATCCCGTGCAAGTGGCGATGCTGGCGGCTGAGGCCACGCAATGCGGCTTTTGCACGCCGGGTATTGTCATGTCGCTTTACGCCCATGCGCGCATGGGGGGTGATGCGCATGAGGCTTTGGCCGGGAACCTCTGCCGCTGCACCGGCTATCGGCCGATTTTGGATGCGACGGCGGCCTTGCCGGTGGCGGAGGATGCCGCGCCGTTATGCCCCGCGACTGATGTCACCGCCTTTGGCCCGCCCGAGCATCGCTTTTTCCTGCCGCGCAGCCTGGATGAAACACTGAGGCTCCGGCGCGAACACCCGGGGGCGTGGATTTTGGCGGGCGGGACCGATCTCGGCCTGCGCTTTTCGGAACATCGGGAGAATCCTGGCTCCATTATTTGCCTGCGCGATGTTGCGGAATTGCGTGGCATGACTGCGGGGCCTGAGGGGCTTTCGGTGGGTGCGGCGGAACCCTATGCCGCGCTGCTTGATCTGATGGCGGGCGATGCGGATTTCGCGGCTTTTGCCGGGCTGCTGCGCCGGCTGGGGTCACGCCAAATCCGCGCGCTCGGCACGCTTGGTGGGAACCTCGGCACTGCGAGCCCGATTGGTGATGCGTTGCCCCCTTTGCTGGCGCTCGGCGCGCGGGTGACACTCGCCGGGCCTGATGGCGCGCGGGATGTGGCGGTTGAGGATTTCCTGCTCGGCTATCGGCGCAATGCGTTGGGGGCGGAGGAAGTGATTGCGCGGGTGTTCATCCCCCGACCAAAACCGGGCGCGATTTTCGCCGCCGAGAAGCTTTCGCGCCGGCATGATCAGGATATCAGCGCCATTGGCCTTTCGGTGCTGCTGGAACGCGATGGTCATATGATCACCCGCGCGCGCATCGCCCATGGCGGCTGCGGGCCGATGGCAGCGCGGGCGCATGAAGCCGAAGCGGTGCTGGAAGGCGCGGCCTTCACCGAAGCGCAAGCGCGCGCAGCGGGGGATGCTTTGGCGCGCGCCATCACACCCATGGATGATTTGCGCGGTACAGCGGAGTATCGCCGCGTGGCGGCGCGCAATCTCATGCTGCGGCTTTACTGGCGTGAAGCGAGGCCTGATGCGGCGGCGGAAATCATGGCGCTGCCAACGCCGCATGCGCCGCGGTTCATCGCGCCATGAATGCGTCGCTCAGCCAGGGTGCGGCATTGGCCCATGATTCCGCGCTTGGTCATGTGACGGGCCGCGCACCTTTCGCGGATGATGTGCCGGAAGTGCCGGGGCTGCTGCATGGCGCGCTGCTTCTCTCGCCCGTTGCGCATGGGCGGCTTGGGGCTATGGATGTCGCGGCGGCGCGCGCCATGCCGGGTGTTGTGGCGGTGCTGACGGCACGGGATGTGCTGGGCGCTAATGATATTTCGCCCTCGGGCCGGGAAGTGGAGCCACTTTTCGCCGATGGCGAGCTGCGCCATCACGGCCAACCCATTGCGCTGGTGGTGGGTGAAACGCGCGATGCGGCACTGGCGGCCCTTGCCACGCTGAAGCCAGAGATCGAGGCGCTGCCTGCGATTCTTTCCATTGAGGATGCGCTGGCGGCAGAGGCGTATTTGCTGCCGCCGCAGGAAATCACCCAGGGCGATGCGGCGGGCGCCATTGCTGCGGCGCCCATGCAGGCTTCAGGCGAATTTCGCGCCGGCGGGCAGGAACATTTCTATCTGGAAGGCCAGATTGCCATCGCCTGGCCGGGCGAGGATGGGGATATCGCCATCACCTCCTCCACCCAGCACCCGACCGAGGTGCAGCATATTGCCGCGCGCGTGGTGGGTTGTGATTTCAACCGCATCACCGTGCGCTGCCGGCGCATGGGCGGCGGCTTTGGTGGCAAGGAAAGCAATGCATCCTGGGTGGCAGCAGCGGCGGCGCTCGCCGCGCGCATCACCGGGCGGCCGGTAAAACTAAGACTATCCCGCAAGGCGGATATGGCGGCCACCGGCAAGCGCCATCCCTTCTTGTATCGCTGGCGCGCGGGCTTTGACGCAACCGGACGCATCACGGGGCTGGAGGCGATGCTGGCCGCCGATGGCGGGCATAGTCTTGATCTGACCGGCGGCGTGGTGTTTCGCGCGCTGACGCATGCGCTGAATTGCTATGACGTGCCGGCGGTAAAGCTGCGCGCGCTTTCGCTGCGCACCAATATGGTGAGCCACACGGCCTTTCGCGGTTTTGGCGGCCCGCAAGGCGTGCTGCTGATGGATGATGT
The DNA here is from genome assembly GCA_943370125.1 of Allobosea thiooxidans. Taxonomy (GTDB): domain Bacteria; phylum Pseudomonadota; class Alphaproteobacteria; order Acetobacterales; family Acetobacteraceae; genus Neoroseomonas. The sequence goes on from CALRPR020000046.1 coordinate 15,079, forward strand.
GCTGCGCGGTGTCGCTGCCGCAACGGGGCAGGAAATGGAGGCGGTGCGCGCGCGCAATTTCGCGGGCGGCGCAAACGGCACCAAGGCGCCTTATGGCCAGGCGCTTGAAGGTGATTTGATCCGCCGCGTTTATGCCGAAACCATGGAAGATGCCGGCTGGGCAGCGCGGCGCGCGGAAATCGCGGCCTTCAATGCATCCCATCCGTTTTTGCGTCGTGGGCTTGGAAGTTTTGTGCTGGCCTTTGGCATTTCCTTTGGCCTGATGCATCTGAACCAGGCCGGCGCCTTGGTGCATGTTTATGCGGATGGGTCCATCCGGCTCAATCACGGCGGGACGGAGATGGGCCAGGGGCTCAATATCAAAATCGCGCAAGTGGTGGCGGATGCTTTTGGTGTGCCGATGGCGCGCATTCGCATCACACCCACCAGCACGGCAGAGGTGCCGAATACCGCACCCACCGCCGCATCCACCGGTTCTGATTTGAATGGCTGGGCCGCGCATCTGGCTGCAAGCGCTATCCGGGAACGCATGGCCGCTGAAGCCGCGCGGCTTTGGGAAGTGCCGGTGGAAGCGATTGGCTTTGGCGAAGGCCGCGTCTTCGTCGCAAAGCCCGGTGACAATCGCGCCATGGGCTTTGGTGATCTGGCGCATCGCTGCTGGGTGCAGCGCATTTCGCTTTCTGCCACAGGGTTTTATCGCACGCCTGACATTCATTGGGATGCGAAATCCATGCGGGGGGAGCCCTTCTTCTACTTCTCCTACGGCGCGGCGGTGGTGGAAGTGGTGGTGGATACGCTGACCGGAGAACACCGCGTGTTGCGCGCGGATCTGGTGCAGGATTGCGGGCGTTCACTGAACCCCACGATTGACCGCGGGCAGATTGAAGGCGGCTTCGTGCAAGGGCTCGGCTGGCTCACCACGGAAAGCCTTTATTGGGACAAGGAAGGGCGGCAGCGCACACTGGGACCCTCCACCTACAAGATCCCAGGCAGCCGCGATGCGCCACCAGATTTCCGCCTGCGCTTGCTCGCCAATGCGCCAGCGCGGGCGGAGACGATTTTCCGATCAAAAGGCGTGGGTGAGCCGCCGCTGATGCTGGCGACCGCCGTTTGGAATGCGCTGTGCAACGCAACGGGCATCACGCAGCTTGACCTGCCGGCGACGCCGGAAGTGGTATTGATGGCGCTGGAGAAAGCGCGCGCCTGAACCGCCTACCGCGATTCTGGCCTCAGCGATTTCTCCAGCGATTGCGAATAACGGCTCATGGCGAAGCAAAGCACGAAATAGACGAAGGCCGCGAAAAGATAGGCCTCGGTCGGGAAGCCGAGCCAATTCGGATCACCCAAAGCGGCGCGTAGCGTGGTGAAGAAATCAAACACGCCAATCACCACCACCAAGGTCGTATCCTTGAACAGGCCAATGAAGGTATTGACCTGAGAGGGAATGGTGATCGTCAGCGCCTGCGGCAGAATGATCAGACGCATCTTCTGCCAGAAGCTCAGCCCAATCGCATCAGCCGCTTCATATTGCCCGCGCGGCATGGCTTGCAGCCCGCCGCGCACAACTTCCGCCATGTAAGCCGCGGTGAACAGCGTATAGGCCACCAGCACGCGCATCAGCCGATCAATGGTCACACCTTGCGGCATGAATAGCGGCAGCATGATCGCCGCCATGAATAGCAGCGAAATCAGCGGCACGCCGCGCACGCATTCAATGACGGCGGTAGAAAACCAGCGCACCAGCTTCAATTCACTACGCCGGCCAAGTGCCAGTAGGATCGCCAACGGATAACCGAGTGCCACGCCATAGACCGCGATGATACCGGTGATGCTGAGGCCACCCCATTGGCGCGTCTGTACAAAAGAAAGCCCGAACACGCCCCCCTGCATCAGCAGCCACATGGCCGGCGCGGCAATCGCCCAGCCTAGTAAAAGCCATCGCCCCCAGAAGCGCCGGATGGTGGAAAGCAGCACCATGGCAACCAGGATCACGATCATGGTCGCAGGGCGCCAGCGTTCCTCAAACGGGTAAAGGCCAAAGATGGAGAACCAGAATTTCTCTCGCACAAAAGCCCAGCAAGCACCGCCGGCAGCCCGACAAGCCTGCGCATTGCCATCCCAGGTCGCATTGGTCACCGCCCAGGACCAGAAAGGCGGCACCGCGAAATACAGCACGGCCAAACAGGCCAGCGTGATCAGCGTATTGAGCGGCCCGGCAAAGCAGGCCTTCAGGAAAGCCTGCACCCGTTCTGGAAAGCTCGGCCCGCGCGGCGCGGCTTGCGCTGTGGTGGTTGTCGCCTGCATCGGATCAACGCTCCTTCAACAGGGCGACTTTGGCATTGTACCAATTCATCAATGCCGAGGTGATCAGGCTTATGATCAGATACACCGCCATGAAAATCGAAATCACCTCAATCGCCTGACCCGTCTGATTGATTGAGGTATTGGCGATACTCACCAAATCCGGATAGCCGATGACGATGGCGAGCGAGGAATTCTTCGTCAGGTTCAGATATTGCGAAGTCAGCGGGGGAATGATGACGCGCAGCGCCTGTGGCAGGATGACAAGGCGCATGACACGCCCGGGCGCCAGGCCCAAGGCGCGCGCGGCTTCCCATTGCCCCTTATGGACGCTTTGAATGCCTGAACGCACAATCTCGGCAATGAAGGCCGAGGTATAGACCACAAGCCCAATCAGCAACGCGAAGAATTCCGGCGATAACGCAAGCCCGCCTTCGAAATTGAAGCCGGCCAATTCCGGCCATTCCACAATCGGCACAAAGCCAACCGCCAGCGCCAAGCCAGGCAGGCCGATCAAAATGGCAAGACCCGGTAGCAGAGTGGAACGCCGATCCCCGGTCGCGATCTGACGTGCGCGTTCGCGCCTCAGCAGCATCCACCAGCCAATGGCGCCAATCAGCGCGGCCAGCAGAAAGACCAGCAGCGCGGTATCGGCCATCAACCCCGGAATCTTCATGCCGCGCTGGGACAGAAACACGCCCGGCAGCGGATTGAGCGCCTGGCGCACGGAGGGAAGTTGCAACAACACCGCATGCCAAAAGACAAGCTGGAGCACGAGCGGCGTATTGCGAATAACCTCAATATAGCCACCCACCAGGCCGCGCAGCAGCGGGTTGGAAGAAAGCCGCGCAAGGCCCAACAGAATACCAAACACGGTGCACAGCGCGATGCCGACAATGGCGACACGCAGCGTATTCAACAGCCCAACCGTCAGCGCCCGGCGATAGGTATCGGCCGGCGCATAGGGGATGAGGTGTTCACCAATTGGGATGCCGGCTGAACGATCAAGAAAACCAAAGCCGAATTGAAGGCCGCGCGCGGCCATATTCGTCTGCGCATTGGACCAGAACCACCAGCCCAGGAAGACCACCGCGAAAAGCAGCCCCGCCTGGATCAGCAAACCCCGGCGCGACCCTGCCGAGGGGATGAAACCGCGCGAAGGTGGTGTGGAAGTGGAAGAACTCATGCAGCGGGTTCCGTAGGCGACATAAGGCAGGAAAAAGTTGGGGCCAGGTGCTTCGCCCGCCACCCCGCAAAATGGCCGCGCGCCATGACAGCGCGCGGCCTGTTGTTACGCCGAAAGATCAGCGCGCCGGCGGCGCATAAAGCAGGCCGCCACGGGTCCAGATATTGTTCATCCCACGCTCGAGGCCCAGCGGCGTATTGGTGCCGAGGTGACGCTCAAAAATCTCGCCGTAATTGCCGAAGGTGCGGATGATGGTGCGCACATAGTCAGGACGGGCGGCGCCCAGGCTTTCGCCCATATTCCCTTCAACGCCCAGCAGACGACGGATCACCGGATTGGTAGCGGTGGTGGCGATCTGTTCCACATTGGCCTGGGTGATGCCCATTTCTTCGGCATCAATCAGGGCAAAGGTGGTCCAGGCAACGATATTGGACAGTTCCTCATCACCCTGGCGGATGGTGACGCCCAGCGGTTCCTTGGACAGACGCTCAGGCAGGATCACGTGATCGGCCGGGCGCGTCAGCAGGGTGCGCTGGGCGGCAAGGGCAGCGAAGTCGTTGGTGAAAACATCGCAGCGGCCGCTATCATAGGCGCGGCGGATTTCATCCAGATCGGCGATCACCACCGGGGTGAAGCGCAGATTATTGGCGCGGAAGAAATCGGAGATGTTGAGTTCCGTGGTGGTGCCCGGCTGCACGCAAACCGTGGCGCCGTTCAACTGACGCGCGCTGGTCACGTTCAGGCGGCGCGGCACCATGATGGCCTGACCGTCATAGAAGGTGATGGCCGGGAAGTTGAAGCGGTTCACGTTGGTATCGCGCGTCAGCGTCCAGGTCGTGTTGTTGGACAGCACATCCACTTCACCGGCGGAAAGCGCGGGGAAGCGGCTTTGCGTGGTGACGGGGACGAATTCCACCTTGGTCGCGTCATTCAAGATGGTGATCGCGATAGCGCGGCAAACTTCCACATTGAAGCCACCCCAGCGGCCCTGGCTATCCGGCACCCCAAAGCCTGGGTTGGAAGGACCCTGCACGCCGCAGCGGAGCGTGCCGCGCTGGCGAATCTGGTCCAGGTCGCGCCCGGCAAGGGCTTCACCCACGCCAAACGTCAAGAAGGCCGCCGCGGCTGCGGCGAGCATTTTGAATTTCATTTGTGTCTCCCACGTCTCCCAGCGGACGAAGCCCGTCTCGCTTGGCGGTGGAGATTGCCCGGTGGCATTAAAATTACAAGAAGGGCAGGTTTTCGCCATTCAGTTTAGTTGCGTTGTCAGACGCCGTTTGCCCGAAATTCAGGCGCTTTCGGCCTTGCTGGCGCAATTTGCTTGATTTTTGGGCTTTTTGGCGCATGCCGGGCCGGCTAGCGGGGCGAAACGCGCACTCAGAGGGCCTTATGCCCCTGCGATCTCCGCGCGTAATTCATCCAGGACGCGCAGCCCCCCCGCCTTGTTTTCCATATGCCAGAACAGCCAGCCATTGCAGGAAGGCACTTCCTGCACCGCCGCCCCCACCTGGTGAATGGACCCTGCCGCCTTGCCGCAACGAAGCGTGCCATCGGCGCCCACTTCCGCCCGCCAGCGGCGGCGCGCATCGGTCAGCACACTGCCCGCCGGCACCATCCCGCGTTCCACCAGCGTGCCGAAGGGAATGCGCGGCTGTTCGCGCCGCGATGGCAGCGCAAGCGCGGCTGATTCCGGCATTGGCTCCACCGCCGCCAAACGGGCGCGCGCGCCGCGGGCGTAGCGTTCTTCCCGTTCAATGCCGATGAAGCGCCGGCCCAGGCGTTTGGCAACAGCCGCCGTGGTGCCGGAACCAAGGAAGGGGTCCAGCACGACCTCTCCGGGCTGGGTGCAGGATAGGATCACGCGATGCAGCAGCGCTTCGGGCTTTTGCGTTGGGTGCAGCTTGTCGCCATTTTCGTCGCGCAGCCGTTCACCGCCCGTACAAAGCGGGATGAACCAGTCGCTCCGCATCTGCACATCATCATTCAGGGTCTTCATGGCGGCGTAGTTGAATCGGTATTTGGATTCCTGCCCATGCGCCGCCCAGATCAGGGTTTCATGCGCATTGGTGAAGCGCCGGCCTCGGAAATTCGGCATGGGATTGGCCTTGCGCCAGATCACATCATTCAGGATCCAAAAGCCAAGGTCCTGCAGCGCCACCCCCAGGCGGAACACATTATGATAGGCGCCCATCACCCAAATCGTGCCGTCTTTGCGCAAAACGCGCCGGCATTCGGTCAGCCAAGCGCGGGTAAAGGCGTCATAGGTGGCCAGATCGGGGAAGCGGTCCCAGGCGTCATCCACGCCATCCACAATGCTTTCATCGGGCCGGCGCAATTCGCCCTTAAGCTGAAGATTATAGGGTGGGTCAGCAAAAATCGCATGCACACTCGCCGGCGGCAGGCGGCGCAGCATGGCAATTGAATCCCCGACCAGAACCTGGTCCAAGAGCAGCTCCAGCTGCGTTCCCACCGTGAAATCCCTTATGACTCCGGCAAGAATCGCGCGCCCGAGTCGCCCGGTCAAGTCAGTTTCAAAACGGCCTGGTCAACTGGGCCAAAACCGCGCCGATGATGGGGGGAGGGGCCGAGCCTTGCCAGCGCTTCCCGATGCGCCGCGGTTGGGTAGCCGGCATGGCGCGCAAAGCCGTAAGCCGGCCAGCGCGGGTCAAGAAGCCGCATGGCCCGATCCCGCAGCACCTTGGCGATGATCGAGGCACCAGCGATGGAAAAGCTGAGCCCATCGCCGCCGACGATGCAGCGCACCGGGCAGGCCAAAGGCGGCGGCTGATTGCCATCCACCAGCGCGTGATCCGGGGTGCGGGGCAGCTTCGCCACCGCGCGGCGCATGGCCAGATGCGTGGCACGCAGGATATTGACCCGTCCGATCTCGGTCGCTGAGGCCGCGCCGACGCCGATTTCAACCAGCCCCTGCGCTTGGGCTTCACGCAGCGCCACAAAGGCGGCATCGCGCGCCGCTTCCTTGAGCTTTTTGGAATCCTGCAAAAGCGCGGCAAGGCTGTCTGGCGGTGGGGCAAGAAACACCAAGGCAGCGGCCAGCACTGGCCCGGCGAGGGGGCCGCGCCCCGCCTCATCCACCCCGGCGACCCGGCCACCAAGGGCCGCTTCCAGGCTGAAATCGGGCCGTGCGGTCATGGTTTGGCGCGTGGCAGCAAAAGCCAGCCCGCCAGCCCCAGTAGCAGGCTGCCCGCCAATACAGCGAAACCGGCGCGATAGGCGGCCTCAGGCCGCGCGAATTCCGCCATGGGAAAGAAACCGATCACGAGACCCACCAACAAAGGCAGCAGAGAAGACCCCAGAACCTGCGCCATATTCACCGTGCTTGCGCCGCGCCCGACCAGATGGTCCGGGAAAAGCATGCGCGCTTCTGTCACCAGCAGCACCGGATAGCTCGAAAACAGCACCAACCCCACCAATAAGCCAAGCGCCACGGGCAAGGGCGGTGCTGGCCAGACCGCGAGAATCACCAGCATGGCCGCGGAAAGTGCCGCGCCCGCGCTGATCATGGCGCTTCGGGGGAAGAAGCGCCGCTCCAGCGGACCCACCAGCAAAAGCCCAATCGGCATGGCAAGGCCCATCGCTGCCAAGGCAAGCCCGCGTTCATTCGCATTCAGCCCATGCACATCGGCGAAATAAGGTCCGGCCCAAAGCCCGATCACCGTGGCGGCGGCGGCATAGGCGACCAGATGCAAGGCCAGCACCCGCGAAAGGCCGGGCAGGCGCCAGATGGAAAACTGGCCGCGCAAGGCTTCCATCAGGCTTTCTGGCTTGCGTGTGTGGGCAGCCTTATCCGGCGGATCATCCTGTACCAGCTGCCACCAAGCCAGCGCGGCCAGCCCCGTCAGCAGGGCTGAAACCAAAAAGGCTTCTCGCCACCCAAGCCAGCCGGCCAACCAGGCAAGCGGTGCGCCCGCCAGCAAAATCCCCATCTGCGAGAGGGCAAAAACTCGCGAGAGCACGAGGGTCATCTCTCCCCCGCCATACCAACGCGCGCAGAGCACCACCGCGGACATGAAGGAAGCGGCGCAGCCAATGCCGATCAGCGCACGTGCGACAAGCAGTGTGGTGCCATCCGTGGCAAGGCCTTGCAGCACCAGGCCAAGCACAGCGATGGCGCTTAGCGCTGCCACCACCAGCCGCGGGCCGAGCCGATCCAGCGCAATGCCGACGGGAAGCTGCATGATCAAAAGCGCGCCGAAGAACATGCCATTGGCCGCGCCCAGCATGGCCGGTGAAAGCGCCAGATCGGCACTCAATTCCGGCGCAATCACGCCAAGCGCGCTGCGATGAAACTGGCTGAGCCCGGTCAGTAACGCGAGCGCCAAAAGCAGCGCCACATTTGGGGAAAGCCGGCCCATGCAGCAGGCTTTGGCCTATTCCGCCTTGGCGCCGGATTGGCGCACCGCTTCGCGCCAGCGCTGGCTTTCGCCGGCGACAAAGCCAGGCAATTCGGCGCGCGGGATGGGCATGGGGTCAAAGGCGCGTTCGGTGAAAAGCCGCGCCATTTCGGGGCTGGCGAGGGCTTTGGCGGTCTCAGCCTCGATCCGTGCCAGCACCGCATCCGGCGTGCCACGTAGCGCGAAAAGCCCGGTCCAATTCACGGAAAGAAAGCCGGGCAGCACGCTGCCAATGGGCGGCACCCCCGGCAGCGCGGCATTTGGCGCGGCGGAAGCCACGCCAAGCGCCCGGATGGCACCACCACGGATTTGCGGGAGCGCCGTGCCGAGGCCATCAAACATCATCGGCACATTACCCGCGACCAAATCGGTCATGGCCGGCGCGCTGCCGCGATAAGGGACATGGGTCATCTCCGCGCCAATGGCGGCGCGGAACATCTCACCGGTCAGATGCAGCTGTGACCCGGTGCCGGAAGACCCAAAGGCCACCTGCCCGGGCCTGGCGCGGATATGGGCGATCAGCGCCGGCAGATCGGTGAAGGGCAGGGCACGCGGATTGACCACCAGCACATTGGGCTGCTGCGCCAGCATGGCCATTGGCAGGAAATCCGCATCCGGATCAAAGGCCAAGCGCGGATAAAGCGCCTTGTTGATGCAAATAAGCGAAGCGGTGGCGACCAGCAGCGAATGGCCATCGGGCTCAGACCGCGCAAAGGCCTCACCGGCCACGGTGCCGCCGGCGCCGCCGCGATTGTCAATCACGACCGGCTGGCCAAGCGCCACGGACAGCCTTTCGCCGAGGGCACGGGCCAGGATGTCGGTGGTGCCGCCGGCGGCGAAGGGCACGAAAATCCGGATCGGCCGGCTGGGGAAGGCGGGCGCCTGGGCCAGCGCAGGGGCGGCAAGCCCGGCGGCGAAAAGGGCAAGGCTGGCGCGGCGAGTGATGGGGGGCATGCGGGTTGGCTCCTGCTGATCGCCAAAACCTACGCCGAGCGGTGCCAGCGGGAAAGCTTGGGGTAGGCTTCTCTGGCTTCTTTCCCGCATCGCCGCTTAAATAGATGACATGAGCCAATCCGCTGAAACGGCGCTGCCTGAGCGCTTTGTCTTCGACGCTGCCACTTACCTACCCGAAGCTGGGCAGTTCCACGCGCCCGAGGAAGGGCCCGAGGGCACCTTTCGCTGGACCGGCCCCGGGGCGGAAGCGGCAATGACCATTTTGGTTGATCGTCGCTACCCGCTGCGCGCCTGGCTGGAATTGGCGGATTTCGGCCACCCGGCCAATTTGGATGCGCTGGCGCTGATTGTGGATGGTGAGCTTTACCCCCTGCTGCGGCGCGGCCCGGGAAAGAACTTGATCGCAGGCCCCATCCTGCCGCGCGCCGATGAGGGGCCGACCAGTTTGGTGATCCGCGTGCCGCATTTGCATAGCCCGCCGCAGCAGGGCCATCGCGCGCCGCCTTTGCGCGGCATTGCCATCAAGCGCCTGAGCCTGACGCCACCCGATTAAGGGCCGGGCAGGCCCAAGCGAAATAATGCTCTGCTTCGTGCTTCAGGGGAAAGGGGCGCGGTGCCGCGCGCCGGCGCCAGGCAATGTCATTGTCTTGTGCGGAAAACCCTTTCGCAACCGGCGATGGCGTGGCAGGTTTCGGCCTGTCGCGGTCAAAATGCGGCCTAAACAAGTCTTCCCGTGCGCCTGACGCCAACCGGGATGGGAGAATGCGATGTCGGCACCGAATTGGACCAATCCTGAAACCCTGGTGCTGCATGCCGGCTGGCGTGCGGACCCGACAACCGGTTCGGTCGCGGTGCCGATCCATCAGACGACGTCTTTCCAATTCCAGGATACCGGCCATGCGGCGCGGCTGTTTGGGCTGGCCGAGCTTGGCAATATCTATACCCGCATCATGAACCCAACCGTGGATGTGCTGGAAAAGCGCGTCGCGGCTTTGGAAGGCGGTGTCGCGGGGCTGGCGGTGGGTTCCGGCCAGGCAGCGACCACCTTCGCGGTGATGAATTTGTGCGAAGCGGGGGACAACATTGTCTCCTCCACTGATCTTTACGGCGGCACCTGGAATCTTTTCGCCAATACGCTGAAGCAATTCGGCATTGAAGTGCGCTTCGTGGACCCCGCCGACCCGGAAGGCTTCGCGCGTGCCACAGATGCGCGCACCCGCGCCTATTATGCCGAGACGCTTCCCAACCCGAAGCTGCAAGTCTTCCCGATTGCGGAAGTGGCCGCCATTGGCCGGAAGCTCGGCATTCCGCTGATCATGGACAATACCGCAGCGCCGATCATCTGCCGCCCGCTGGAACATGGTGCCGCGATTGTCATGCATTCCACCACCAAATGGATTGGTGGGCATGGCAACAGCATTGGCGGTGTGGTGGTGGATGGCGGTAACTTCGATTGGGAAGCGCATGGTGATCGCTTCCCTACGCTGAACAAGCCCGATCCGTCTTATCATGGCGCGGTCTGGACCCAGGCGGTGAAGCCGCTTGGTCCGATTGCGTATATCATCCGCATGCGCACCTGCCTGCTGCGCGATCTGGGCGCGCCCATGTCGCCGATGAATGCCTTCCTGTTCCTGCAAGGTATGGAAACCCTGCCGCTGCGCATTGAACGCCATTGCGCCAATGCAACGCGCGCCGCTGCCTTCCTGGCGCAGCATCCTTCGGTGACGCGGGTGATCCATCCATCCCTGATGGAAGGCGAAAGCCGCCGCCGTGCGGACGCCTATTTGCGCGGCGGGCATGGCAGCCTGATGGGGATTGAGCTCAAGGGCGGCAAGGAAGCCGGGCAACACTTTATTGAGGCGCTGAAAATGTTCTACCACGTGGCCAATATCGGTGATGCGCGAAGCCTTGCGATCCATCCCGCCACCACGACGCATAGTCAATTGGATGAAAGCGAACAGGCTGCATCTGGCGTGACGCCTGGTTACGTCCGGCTATCCATCGGCATTGAGCATATTGATGACATTCTGGCGGACCTTGATCAGGCGCTGAAGGTGGCACAGGCATGAACGCGGATCGTCGCCGGATGGCGCAAGAACTCGGCCTTGGCCCTGCCGCACCCGCGCTTGGCGGCTTCCCCGCCATTCGCATGCGCCGCAATCGCTATGACGCTTTTACGCGCAAGCTGGTCGCGGAAAATGTGCTGAGTGTTGGCGATCTGATCTGGCCAATCTTCATCATGGAAGGCACGAATACCATCATGCCGGTTGCTTCCATGCCGGGCGTGGTGCGCGTGACCATTGATAAGCTGGAAGAACATGTCGCACCCGCCGTGAAGCTTGGCGTGCCAGCGGTGGCGCTATTCCCGATGACGCCAACTGAGATCAAGGATGCCGAAGGCACGGAATCCACCAATCCGAATAATTTGATGTGCCGCGCATCGCGGTTGCTGAAGACGAAGTTTCCGGAGCTTGGGCTGGTGGGTGATGTGGCACTCGACCCCTATACCGATCATGGGCATGATGGCGTGATCCGCGATGGTTATGTTGCGAATGACGATACGCTCGCAATCCTGACCGCGCAGGCCGTCAATCAGGCGGAAGCCGGTATTGATGTGATTGCGCCGTCCGACATGATGGATGGACGCGTGGCCGCCATTCGCGCCGCGCTGGATGCGCGGGGTTTTATTCATACGCGCATCATGTCTTATGCGGCGAAATATGCTTCTGCCTTTTATGGGCCGTTCCGTGATGCGGTGGGGTCTGGTTCATCGCTCAAGGGCGACAAGAAAACCTATCAGATGGACCCCGCCAATACGGATGAGGCGATGCGCGAAGTGGCGATGGACCTGGCCGAGGGTGCCGATATGGTCATGGTCAAGCCGGGAATGCCCTATCTGGATATTGTGCGGCGCGTGCATGAACGCTTCGGCGTGCCCACTTTTGCCTATCAGGTGAGTGGTGAATACGCCATGATCGCGGGTGCCGCGCAAAATGGCTGGATCGATCGCGAACGCGCCATGATGGAAAGCCTGCTTGCCTTCAAGCGCGCAGGGGCGGCGGGGGTGCTGACCTATTTCGCGGTGGATGCCGCGGCGGTGCTGAAGCGGGGGTGAAACCCCCGCGCCTTGGGCGATGCCGCGCAAGGCCGCAGCACTGACATGGTGCGGGGCGTCAAGGGATCAGACCGGGCGCCATGTTGCCTTGAAATCAGCGGCAGTAATTCTGGTTTCTCCTGGCCCAATCGAGCTTCAGTCGCATTCTCCGCTGGCTGCGACTGACATCTGACGGGGAGAAGCTGTGCCATTAACACCGTGGCGGACAAGTACCGACCCGGCAGCGCTACATGCGCATAGCAGCCTTATGCAGGGCCTATTTTGATGCTATATAGGAACGGAAATACGAATCTCAGGCAAGATGGGGAAAGCCAGGGCCATGTTATCCACTGAGATGAATGCCTGCCCACCGGGGGACTTGAACCCCCACACCCTTGCGAGCTACGGATTTTAAGTCCGCTGCGTCTACCATTCCGCCAGGCGGGCCAGGCCAGCGCGTTCTAGACCTTTTCGGCGGCGGGTGCTGGCGAAGCCACAATGCCGAGAACCGCAAGCGCCAGGGAAAGGCGGGACCGCAATGTCATCTGATCAGGACCCCCGATCCTGCGCACAACGAAAGCCAATATAGACCACAGCAGTTGCCGGAGGCTTACTGGCCCGGTGCTCGCGATGCATTTGTGAGGCACCGTACCACCAGGAACCACCGCGCGTGATGCGTTCACTGCCAAGCGCAGTATCAACCCATTCCCAAGCATTCGCGCCCATGTCGTAGAGCCCATTCACGCCAGCCTGGGTGGTGCCAACGCGCGCAGGACCAGTGCCACGATTGAGTCGTGCTGAGCGATCCAGCGCA
>CALRPR020000047.1:0-27145 GCA_943370125.1 Allobosea thiooxidans
CCTGCTTCTATGAAGCCATTGGCATGTCGGTTGGCATGCAGGGCCGCGTCGTTGGCTTTGGTCAGGTGTATCTTGAAACCTCCAAGGATCGGGATGGCAATTGGCTTGATGGCGGCAAGACCTATCGCTTGCGAGTTGAGCCTAATCCGCCGGTGCGGCAATTCTGGTCCATCACGCTTTATGATAATGTCACGCGCGGCCCCCTGGTGACCGCGCAGGGCGCTGCTGATCTTTCCTCACGCAATCCTGATTTGGTCAAGAATGCGGATGGTTCAGTGGATGTCTATTTCGGGCCGGAAAGGCCGGCCAATGCGGCGAATTGGATCAGGACAAACCCGGGCAAGGGTTGGTTTCCCTATTTCCGCTTTTACGCCGCAACAGAAGCCTATTTCGACAAAAGCTGGCAGCTGAATGATATCGAGTTGGTGAGATAAGCCGCCGCGCAACCCGAAACGAAACCAGGAGAGGCTGACATGTCAACTTCCATCAACCGCCGCGGCTTGTCAGCCTTGGCGCTTTCGACATCCATCGCACTGACCATCAGGCCATCATGGGGCAACACTGCCATCACGCCCGATGAAGCCAAGGCCATCGCGCGTGAGGCTTGGGCCTATGCCTATGCACCGCTGCAGGGCTACCAGACCATGTATAATCAGACGCAGAATAAGGCGTTCGGTGGCTATGTCGGCGGGTTCAATCAATTCCGGCATTATGCGCGTTCCGCCACGCCCACAGATACGGATATTGTCACACCCAATAATGATACGCCTTATTCCTGGGCCTGGTTGGATTTGCGCGCGGAACCTATGGTGCTGTCTCTGCCAGCGGTACCGGCGCCGCGCTATTACGTAAACCAATGGTTTGATCTGTACACGCATAACTTCGCCTATACCGGCGTGCGGGCCACGGGGCGGGATGCGGGACATTATCTATTCGTGGGCCCGCGCTGGAAGGGTACTGTACCCGCCGGGATCACCAAGGTTTTCGTGGCTGAAACCGAATTCGTGGGGACGCTGACGCGCACGCAACTCTTTGGCCCCGACGATGTCGCAGCACTTCAGGCGGTGCAGGCGGGCTATAAGCTTACGCCGCTGTCGCAATTCACAGGCACAGCCGCACCTGCTGCCGCGCCTGCCATTGACTGGCCGGTATGGGATGCCGCGAAGGGCGAGGGGATTGAGTTCATTTCCTATCTGAATGCGCTTCTGCCCTTCATGCCGATACAGGATTCAGAACAAGAAATGTTCGCCCGCTTTGCGCGTATTGGCATTGGTGCGGGCAGACCTTTTAATGAGAATACGCTTTCGCCAGAAATCCAGGCAGCGATAGAAGCGGGCAGCGCCGAAGCAGCCAAGACACTGCGCGAAGCCGCCGTTCAGCAAAAGGATTCACGGGCGATGTTCGGCACGCGTGAAGAATTGGCTGATGGCTACATCACAAAGCGCAATTTCGGCGCCATGCTCGGCATCTATGGCAATACGAAGGAAGAGGCTGTCTATGGCAGCCAACAGACCGACAGTGATGGCAAGGTTCTGGATGGCAATCGACGCTGGATATTACGCTTTGAGCCAGGCCAACTTCCGCCCGTGACGGAATTCTGGTCCATCACCATGTATAATTTGCCGCAGCGGTTTTTGGTGGATAATCCGCTTAACCGCTATTCGATTGGTGATCGTACGGCGGGCCTTGTGAAAGGCGCTGATGGCTCGCTTGAAATCTACATGCAGGCAGAAAGCCCTGGGCCTGGCAAGGAATCCAACTGGCTGCCGGCGCCAAAAGGCCCGTTCTTTTTCGTAGGGCGCTTCTATGGCCCGAAGGCCGAGGCCCTGGATGGGCGCTGGAATCTTCCAGCGCTCATTGAGGTGAAATAGGTATCTGTCATCGCCACCTCAACTTAGCGGGTGTCATGCACGGCTAACGCCTGTGCAAGCCAAGTGTATCCACTTGGCTTGAAAATGCTCTAATCCCCCGGCTTAAGCCCCGCCGCCTGAACAATTGACCGGAATTTTTCCAATTCCGCCTGCTGCATGGCGGCAAAGTCACTTTGACCTTTGAAGGTGATAGGCGTTGATAAACGTGCGAAGCCCTCCACCACGGCCGGAACCCGCAAGGCGCGTTCACAGGCACTCTCTGCCCGCGCCAAAGTAGCCTGAGGTGTGCCCGTAGGTGCGTAAAGCCCAGCCCAAATCGAATAGACCAGATCAAAACCCTGTTCCCGTAACGTTGGCGTTTCCGGGAACTCGCTCGTGCGTTTTTCGGCCATGACGCCAACACCAACGAGATTATTCGCCCGCAGCGGTCCCGGCAGATCGGCATAGATTGAGATATCATTCCGGAGAAGCGCAATAATTGCCTCGGAACTGCCGCGGAAGGGGATATGCGTCATGGGTAGATTGGTCATTTGGGCCAGGGCAGCCATGACAATATGCGGCAGGGATCCTGGACCAGCGGACCCGTAATTGAAGCCCCCACCGGTCTGGCGGGCGCGTTCAACAACATCCTGCACCGTCTTAAGACCGCTTACTGGGGCCGCCATCATCATCACAGGCGCATCGCCAAGCAAGCAAATGGGGGCGAAATCTGCCACGCGGTAAGGCAGATCTGCCCGGAAAAAAGGCTGAACTGCCATGGGGCCGGTTGTGCTCAGGAGCAGCGTATTCCCATCTGCTCTGGCACGCGCAACTTCAGCGGCACCAATAGCCCCCGCAGCACCGGTTGAGTTTTTGACGACCACTTGGGTCCCAAGAACCTCCGCCATCTCTGGGGCAATCAAGCGTGCCATACGATCAGCGCTACCACCGGCGGCAAAGTTCACGACAATGGTTATCGCGGTTTGTGCATGCGCCAGGCTGAACGTCAGTAGCGCCAGCAGGAAGGCTACACAAGAAAGTCGCATGACAGGAATATCTCCAAAAATGTTGAACTGAGCGGAGCAATTCTTATGCCTCACTCAGCGTCCGCCTGCCCGGCTTTCCGCCATCAAGCACAAAATCTCGAACATCATATTGGCGCCGATCAGTGCAGTCCCGCCGCTTTGGTCAAAGGGTGGCGCCACTTCCACCACATCGGCACCGATAATCTGAAGGCCGCGCAGGCCGCGCAATAGGCGTTGGGCCTCTCGCGGCGTCAGGCCGCCAATTTCGGGTGTTCCTGTGCCCGGCGCAAAGGCCGGATCAAGGCTATCCACATCGAAGGTAAGGTAGCTTGGACCTTCACCCACCACGCGTCTTGCCTCGGCGATGGTGGCCTCCACCCCTAACGCCTCGAACTCCTCGATTTTGATGATTCTGACGCCTGCCTGAACGGCCCAATTCATATCCTCGGGATCGAATAGGGAACCGCGAATACCGATTTGGACAATGCGCTTTGGATCAAGCAATCCTTCCTCAATGGCGCGCCGAAAGGGTGTGCCATGGGTATAGCGCATGCCGCCGAAATAGGTGTCATTCGTGTCCGAATGCGCATCAAAATGCACCATGCCAAGCGGACCCAAACCCGGCTGCGCCTTGGCGATACCACGAAGAATAGGGAGCGACACCAAATGATCACCACCAAGCGCGAGTGTCCAAGCCCCTTTGCCACGAATCTCCGCGACCCGATCCTCAATCATGCTGAGGGACTGCATCAGATCCGCCGGGTTGGTGGGTGTATCGCCCGCATCAGCAATGCGGCATAGGCGACAGGGTTCAATGCGTGTCACGGGATGCACACGTCGGATGATGGACGACATATGGCGAATATCGCGCGGGCCGTGGCGCGCACCTGGCCGATTAGTGGTGCCGAGGTCAAAAGGGATCCCCAACAGAGCAATATCCAGGATTGAGGCATCCTCAATCTGTGGCAACCGCATGAAGGTGACTGGCCCAGCAAAGCGTGGCGTAACCGTGCCGTCCAAAGGTTGAGGCCATTGTGTAGGATCCATGGGTTGCTCCTGCGCCGAGAGGGCCGCTTATGTCTTTGGTCGCATTTTCTGAGCCGCGGCCATCCACGAAGTTACGAACTGCAAAAAAGCTTTGTCGCAGTAGACTCACGCGCTGGCTGCATCCAATTCCGCAACCGAAGCCGCATCCAGCGTCAGCGCCGCTGCCTTCGCCAGATCCGCCAATTGCGCCGAGGTCGTGGCACTCGCAATCGGCGCTGCCAGCCCCGGGCGACCCTTGAACCAGGCGAGCGCCACTTGAGCAGGCGTGGCACCCATGCGCGCCGCCACCTTGTCCAAAGCCGCCAGCACCTTCAGCCCTTTTTCATTGAGGTATTTCCCGGCGCCACGCGTACCACGCAGGCTTTTGCCGAGGTCAGCCTCGGCCCGATACTTGCCGGACAGAAAGCCGGAAGCGAGCGAGTAATAGGGAATGACGCCAACACCCTCGGCGGCGCAAAGCGGCAGCATATCCGCTTCAATACCGCGTTCCAGCAAATTGTAATGCGGCTGCATGGTCTGATAGCGCGGCAGGCCATGCTTCGTGCTGATTTCCAGCGCTTCCTTGAAGCGCGCAGCAGAGAAATTGGAAGCGCCAATAGCGCGCACCTTGCCCGCCTTGATCATCTTGTCGAAGGCGGCGAGCGTTTCTTCCTGCGGCACGCTCTCATCATCGCGGTGGCTTTGGTAAAGATCAATCACATCCGTCCCCAGGCGCTTCAGTGATGCTTCAATGGCGCTGGCCAGGTATGAAGGCGAAAGCCCCTTGCCGATGCCAGGCATTTCCATGCCTGCCTTGGACAGGATCAGCACATCATGGCGGCGCCCACGCGCCTTCAGCCATTCGCCCATGATGGTTTCAGATTCACCGCCCTTATTGCCCGGCACCCAATAGGCATAGACATCCGCGGTATCGAGCGCATTGAGCCCGCGTTCCACCAGCTCATCCAAAATTCGGAAGGATTGCGCCTTATCAACGGTCCAGCCAAAAACATTGCAGCCGAAAACCACGGGCGGGACAAAAATGCCGGAACGGCCGAGTTCGATTTTTTGCATGAGGTTTCTCCTGTCTTGCAGCCAGCTTGCAGGCTTTGTGGCGGGCGGAAAAGGGGGGGGAGGCGCGAAGACAGAAGATGCGGTGCGGTGCATAATGCGCGTCTCTCAGATCACGGCATGATCTGGCAGGATAGATCACGCAAAGGACAGCATGAAATGAACGCACCCGGTCCCAATCGCAGTTTTCTTTTCGCCCCGGGGGACCATCCGCGCCGAGCGGAAAAAGTGCTTCAGGTGGGCGCCGATGCCGCCATTCTGGATTTGGAGGACGCTGTGGCCATCGCCGCCAAGCCGGCGGCGCGCGGCGCGGTGCGGGCGGCTTTGGAAAACCCGCGCCAATGCCGCGCCTATGTGCGCGTGAATGCCTTTGATACGCCATTCTGCTTTGGTGATTTGCATGCCGTGATCGGCGCCAGGCTGGATGGCATTGTGCTGCCCAAGCTGGAAGATGCCGGCCAATTGCTGGCAGTGGATTGGATGATCGGCAATATGGAAGCCGAACGCGGCCTGCCCGCCGGCGGCATTGACCTGATGCCTATTGTTGAGACCGCGCGCGGGCTGGTGGCACTCCGCGATCTGGCGCGCGCTGCGGCGGCTTTGCCTTCCGGGCGCGTCCGCCGCCTTGCCTTTGGTGCGGGGGATTACACCACCGATCTTGGCATCACCTGGACCTTACATGAGGATGAATTGACGCCAGCGCGGAGCGAATGCGTGCTTGCCTCCCGCGCGGCAGGGCTTGAGCCGCCGATTGATACGGTCTTCATCGAATTGCGCGAAACCGCGGCGTTCGAGGCATCTTGTGCGCGCGGTGCGGTGCTGGGTTTTCAGGGCAGGCTATGTATCCACCCGGATCAGATCGCGCCCGCCAATGCCGCCTATTCACCACCCGAAGCGGAAATCGCCCGCGCACGGCGCATGGTTGAAGCCTTCGCGGAAGCTGAGGCTGGCGGGCTTGCCTCCATCCAGGTGGATGGGCGCTTTGTGGATTACCCGATTGTGCAGAAAGCGGAACGTATTTTGGCAATAGCGGCAAAGATCGCCGCGAAGCAAGGATGACGCTTCCGTTCAGGAAGCGCCATCCTTTGCGACAAAGTTACCGCGGTGCAGGCTGCGTCGGTGCAGGCTGCGTCGGCGCGGGCTGCTGGGCGCGCGGGCCATCGCCACGCCGGCCACGGCGCTGCACTTCGGTACGTGCCAACGCACCATCGCCATCCGCATCCATGGAACGGAACATGGCATCCGCCATCACGCGAAGCTCTGGCAGCGTGATTTTGCCATCCAGGTCCGCATCAATGAAGCGGAAGCGCGCCGATTGGTGGGTTTCCATGCGCTCCCGCATGCCCTCAGGCGGGCCACGACCTTCGCCACGGCGGGCGGTGTAGAAAGCGCGGGTTTCCTCAAGCGTCAGGCCGCCATCCTTATTGGCATCAATTTCCGCGAAACGCGCGGCAAGCCAGACAGTGGCTTCTTCACGGGTGACCTTGCCGTCATTATTGGCGTCAGCACGTGCAAAAGCCTCACCAATAGCGAAGCCCATCATTCCCATGCCTTCGCCACGCTGGCCGTGATGCATCTGGTGCATGTGATGGGGGGTCGCGCCCTGCGGGCCGGGGCCTGGTGCGGGCTGCGCGCCAGCGAGCCCCACCGAGCCAAGGGCAAATACGGAAGCCAGTAAAAGGGTCCGAGAGGTTCTTGAATTCATTGCAAACTCCTGCAAACGGCAATGTGCCGTGAAGGGACTTATGCGCCCCTTCTGTAACAGCCGCATTGCGCCAGCGCAGAGCGCGCGTGAAGAAAGGTAACCGGGATCAGGGAGTGCCCCCCTGCCCCAAATCCCACCACATGCCGGTGAAGGCCAAAATCCCCTCCCGCGCGGGCGCGATCAGGAAATGCTCATCCGGGCCATGTTGTTTGCAGCCATTGTAGGAATGCGGCACCCAGACCAGCGGCACGCCGATATGGTCCACAAACACATCCCCGGGCAGCCCGCCCGATGAATTCGGGATGATCTGCACGCGCTTGCCCAGCGTTTTCTGCATGCTTTCCTGCGCCCAACGCACCCAGGGGTGATTGGGCGGCGTGCGGGAAGCCGCCATGCGCACGCCGGCGTTCTCGATCACAATATCGCCAAAACCCTGTTCATTCAGATGGTGGCGGAGTGAAGCCTCAAAACTGTTCGGGTCGGTATCCACCGTATAACGGATATGGCAGGTGGCGCGCGCATCAGGCGCCACCGCATTCACCGGCGCATCCGGCTTGCCGGAGAGCATGGCGAGCACGATGAAGCTGTTCCAGCCATAGATTTTCTCAGCCGGTGTCAGGCCGGGCTCGCCCCAATCGGCGTCAATGGTGGCAGCACCTTCGCCGCCGCCCACCGGGCAGCCATCCAGCACGCCACGCACTTCCGCCGGCACGCCATTTTGCGGCAGCCAATCACGCACCAGGATTTTGCCGCGCGGATCAATAATGGCGCCAATCGCGTGGCTGAGCCGAATGGCGGGGTCCGTGGTCAGCCCGCCCCAATGGCCGGAATGCACGCCCCCCTGGCGCAGCTTCAGCACCAGGTCAAACTGGAAAATCCCACGCGTGCCGGTGGCGATGGTGGGCACTTCGGGCTCACAACGCGGCCCGTCTGACGCGATCAGCACATCAGCGGCAAGCATGTCGCGATTGGCGGCGACGAATTCACGCAAGCCGCGAGATCCGCGTTCTTCCGCCATTTCCAGAATGATCTTCACATTGAAGCCAAGCCGGCCACCGCGTTCGGCCAGCACCGCTTCAAGCGCTGCGATGTTCAGCGCGTGCTGGCCCTTATTATCGGCGGAACCACGGCCATACCAACGGCCATCTTCTTCGTATAATTCCCAAGGCTTCAGCCCTGGGCGCCATTGTTCATCCAGGCCGCGCACCGTGTCACCATGGCCATAGAGCAGCACGGTGGGCTTCGCCGCATCTTCAATCCGTACCCCCGTCAAAATCGGGCCAAAGCCTTCCAGCGGATTGGGATGGATGGTGACGGCAAAGCCCAGCCTTTCCAGCCAAGGCCCAATCGCGCCTTCCAAATAATGGCGCAAATCAGCCTCATGGCCTGGTTCCTGCGCGGTGGACGGGATGGCGACCAGATCGGTCAGCAATTTCTTGTAGCTGCCATCATCGAAAAAGGTTGCGGCGCGGGCTATCGCGCCTTCACGGCTCTGCATCACGCACCTCAAACGATTTGATTGAACAAGGCGGTTTCACCACGCCATTGTCGGTTCAGGTTTTCCATCATCATATCCAGCACATTGTCTTCGTATTTATGCGTCTCGCCCCCCGTATGTGGCGTGATCAGCACATTGGGCATGGTCCAAAGCGGGCTTGCTTCCGGCAGGGGTTCATCCACCGTCACATCCAGCGCGGCACCGGCAATGCGCCCGGCCTGCAAGGCTTCAATCAGCGCTGGTTCATCAACCACACGCCCGCGCGCGACATTCACCAGATGCGCGGTGGGCTTCATGGCGGCAAGCGCGGAAGCGCCAATCAGGCCACGCGTTTCATCCGTCAGCGGGCAGGCCAGCACGACGAAATCCGCGCGCGGCAAAAGCGCGGGCAGGTTCGTGAAGGAATGCACCTCATCCGCGCCATTCGCCCCCGCTTGGGCATCACGGCGCACGCCAATCACATGCATATCAAGCGCCTTGCAGATGCGGGCAATGCGCCCGCCAATGCGGCCCGTGCCCACCACAATCACCGTCTTGCCGCCCGCTTCATCCTCGCGCTTCGTGAAATCGCCCATCATGCCGCGCCAGAAGCGTTTGGCCTGATTGTCGCGCGCTTCCGGAATGCGACGGAGGATAGCCAAAATCTGCGAAATAGCGTGTTCGCTGACCGCATTGGCATTGCAGCCCTGGGCACTGGCCAGCCGAATACCCGCCGCGCGCAGCACATCGCGGTCATATTGATCCGTGCCGGCACTGGCGGATTGCACAAAGCGCAAGCGGGGCGAGAGCTTCGGCAAATCATTCCGCCAAAGCCCGGAACAGACCAGCACATCGGCGCCCGCAATCCGCGCATCCAGATCATCCCGATTGCGCACTTCAAAGAAATCAATCCCGGCGCCGCGCAGCGCAAAGCGATCGGCAAAGCGATAGGCGACATGGGCGAAGCAAATGGTCATTTTCTCGCGCGGCGGCAGCATGGGGTTCTCCTGTGGTCTGGCTGGGGGAGACCCTGAAACGCCAGCCGCAGCGGCGCAAGGGGTGGCGCTTGACGGCGGGGGCGCGGAGAAGCTTCCATGTTCGGGGCAGAACGGGACAAACTCGCCAGAGTGCCCAACGGGAGGAAACATCATGAAGCGTCTTTTGGCGGCCCTTGCCGCGCTACTTCTTGGCCTGGCGCAGCCCGCCGCCGCGCAGGATTTCCCCAATCGCCCCATCAACATGCTTGTGGTCTTCGCCCCAGGGGGTGCCACCGATGTGCTGGCGCGCATTGTGGCGGACCACATGATGAAGACGCTCAACCAGCGCGTCACGGTGGAAAATGTCTCGGGCGCTGGCGGCACCATTGGCGGGGCGCGCGGCGCGCAAGCGGCACCGGATGGCTATACGCTGACGGTGGGCAGCCTTGGCAGCCATTCAGCCGCACCTTCGATTTATCGTTCCATCCAATATGATCCGCGCGAATTGCAGCCCATTGGCCTAATTGCCGGCACGCCGCTGTTTTTCGTGGTGCGCAACGGCTTCCCTGCGCAGAACATGCAGGAATTCCTGGCGCGAGTCCGGGCCAATCCGGGCCAGGTTTCCAATGCCAATGCGGGAATTGGTTCCACCAATCATTTGGCCTGTTCGCTGTTCACGCATTTGACCGGCGCGCGGATGAATGAAATCCCCTATCGCGGCGAAGGCCCCGCTTTGAATGATATTGTGGCTCAGCAAGTGGATAGCGCCTGCTTGCTGGCCCCCGCCGCCGTGCCGCAAATCCAATCCGGCACCATGCGCGGGCTGCTGACGGGCGCCACCACACGCAACCCGAATGCGCCGGGCGTGCCATCCGCGCCGGAAGCCGGGGTGCCCGATTATATCTTCCAAGGCTGGAACGCGATTTTCGCGCCGCGCGGCACGCCTGCGCCCGTGGTGCAGAAGCTGGATGAGGCTTTGCGCGCTGCACTGAATGACCCTGCCATCCGCAAACGGATCGAGGATCTGGGCTCCATCCCCGCAGCGGCGGACCAGATGGGGCCGGAAGCACTATCGCGGCTAGTGCGCGCCGAGGTGGATCGCTGGGCGACGGTTGTGCGCGCGGCCGGGATTCAGCCGCAGTAAAGGTGTTGCGACCAGGCGCTTCACAGCGCCTGGCTCACCCACTCCCCAATCGCCAGCACCTTCGCATCTTCCCCGATGCGCCCCGCGATTTGCACACCAAGCGGCAAGCCCTTCGGCCCCGCCCCCGCCGGCACCGTCACGCAGGGCCCGTGCAGCAGAGTCCAGAGCGAATTGAAGGAAGGATCACCCGTCCAGCCAATCCCCGCCGGCGCTTCCCCGGCGGCAGAAGCCGTAATCACGGCATCAAAACCTTCAAGGGCACCCGGCAGCGCCGCGCGCGCCTTGGCTTGCACCAGCTTGCAGGCATCAAGCTGCGCGGTTGGGAAACGCTTCGCCCAATCCAGCTTTTCCTTGATGACATCGGAAAGCTGCGCCCGCGCTGCCTCCAATTCCCAGCCGAGTGACTGCACGCTTTCCATATTCGTCACATATTCATGCGCGTCAAAGGCTTCCGTCATCACATCCGGCAGGGTGATTTCCACCACCTCAGCGCCCGCCTTGCGGCAAGCCGCGATGGCACGTTCCATCAGCGCCAAAGTCTCGGGCGCTGCCTTGGCAGCAGGCGGGCCAAGGGTGAAAGCCAGGCGCGGCGCACGGGGCAGTTTTTCCTCGGGCTTGCCGTAATCGCGCCCCGTCATCGCGCCCATGGAAAGCGCGCAATCGGCCACACTCCGCGCCATCACGCCGATCGTGTCATGGCTTTCGCTCATGACCTTCATGCCACCGCGATGGATGGCACCAAAGCTCGGCTTGAAGCCGACAATGCCGCAAAATGCCGCGGGGCGGATGATGCTGCCGCCGGTTTGCGTGCCGAAAGACAGCGGAAAGAACCCCGCCGCCACGCCGGCTGCCGAACCGGATGAAGACCCGCCCGGCGTATGGTGCTTATTGGCCGGGTTGGTAGTGGCGCCCGGATGGCGCGTGGCGAATTCCGTCGTGATGGTCTTGCCGATAATCAGCGCCCCCGCCGCCCGCGCCATGGCCACGGCTGCCGAATCACTCCGCGGCCGATGCCCGGCCCAAATGGGCGAGCCATATTGGGATGGCATATCGGCGGTATCCAGCACATCCTTCACGCCAAAAGGAATGCCCTTAAGCGGCGCCGGCGGCCCGCCCTTATCCAGGGCAGCCGCCCCGCGCCGCACCAGGGCGGGATCGAGCCAGGCGAAGGCGCGTACCTCAGGCTCACGCTCAGTGATGCGGGCAAGGCAAGCCTCGGCAAGGGCAGAGGCGGTCAGGGAGCCAGCGGCGATGCGCCGCGCAGCTTCGGAGGCGGTCAGGTCTGCGATCTCGGTCATGGATGCCAGAGTGCCGCGCCCATGGCGCGCGTCAAGCGGGGCTGCGCACTTCTTCTCTGGCGCGGCGCGCCCAGCCGGTCCAGAAAGGGGGCGCATGACGAGCTCAATCAGGATCATCCCGACCCCGGATGGGGCGCTGACCTACGCCATCCCCTTCCCGCCCGAGGAAACGCCGGCCGTCACCGCACGCGATCTGCTGGGCGCCTGGGAAGCGGCGCGCGGTGCCGCAGGGGCGGAGATCTGGGGCAGCCCGCGCCGCCTTATATTCCGCCGCCCGGATGGGGAGGCGATGGAATTGCTGTTGGCCGATGCCGATGCCGCCTGCTGGGCAGAAGCGGTGGATGCGCGCCATGGGCTTGCGACCCCTCAGGGCCTCGCGATTTGCCTGAGGCTGCTGGCGTTGATCGAAGCCATGGGACGGATCGCGCGCCTCAAGGGTTTTTTTGCGCTGCGCGCTACCGGGGCGGAATTGCACCCTGCCCTGCTGCGCGCCGCCGCCAGCGTGCCGCTTGATCCGGCCGGCCGGTTCGACGAGGCTGCACTTACCGCGCTATTGTCCCGGATTATCCCTGCGGGAGCCCATTCATGATTCGCCTTTTGCCCTTGTTGCTCGTCATCGCGGCCTGCGCGCCACATGAAGCACCCCCTTCCCCGCGCGGTGCGGTGGCCGGCGCCACCCCTGAATTGCAGCGCATCTGCACGCAGGAAGCCGAACGTGTCGTCAATTTCCGCGAGCGCGGTCAGTTGATGCGGGCAGATTCAAATTTCGGTGACAGCGACATGACGAATGATGTGCCAACCGCGCGGCTTCGTTCCGATAGCTTCCGGCAACAAACCTTGCGCGATGAGCTGATCCGCGAATGTATCCGCAATGCGGGAACCGGCCAGCCGCCGGTTGATCCGGGTAACCAACGCCCTCAGAACATCCGCGCGCGGCGCTGAAGGCGGCCCGCGCGCATGGCATCCCTTTCGGTTCTGACGCGCGCACTTTCCCATCGTAACGCCAAGGTTTTCTTCACTGCCTCCCTGATTTCCTGGACAGGGCTTTGGATGCATCGCATCGCCATTTCCTGGTTCGCCTGGGAATTGACCGGTAGCGCCTTCTGGGTCGGCATGGTGGCGTTTTGCGATTTGGCGCCGGCGGTGGTGGTCAGCCCCATTGCGGGTGCCATTGCGGACCGCACGGATCGCCTGAAGCTTACCTTCTGGAGCCAGGCGATGATCGGCGTCATGGCCGCCGTGATCGCGCTGCTGGTGGCGCTTGATAAGCTTGATATCTACACATTGCTGCTGCTTGAGGTGCTGAACGGTATCGCATCTTCCTTCGCGCAGCCGGCGCGGCAATCCCTGATGCCCGGATTGGTCCCGCGCAATGATCTTACGGCAGCGGTGGGGCTCAATTCGCTTTGCTTCAATGTGGCGCGGTTTGTAGGGCCGGCGCTGGCCGGGCCGCTGATTGCCGTGGCGGGGGTTTGGCCGGCCATCGCGGCAAATGCGGTCGCGTATTTCATCGCAACCGCCACCACGCCCTTGCTCAAGGTCTCCGCCGAGGAACGGCAGGGACACGCCAAAACCAAATCCCTATGGGGCGATATGCGGGATGGGCTGCGCTATGTCGCGGGGCATCCAGGCCTGGGCCCAATTCTGACCTATGCGGCGATTGTCGCACTTCTACTGCGCAGCCTGCCGGAAATCCTGCCGCCCTATGTGGAACGGCAATTCGGCCTGGGGGCGGAAGCGCTTGCGGTGCTGACAGCGGCATTCGGCGTTGGCGCCTTGTTGTCTGGTATCTTTGTCTCTGCTCGCGGCAAGATGCATGGGACCACCAAGCTTGCGGTTTTTGCACCAGCGGCGATCTCGCTTGCCATGGTTGGGTTTATCGCGACCAGCTGGTTTCCCTTTGGCGTGCTCTGCGCTGCCATTATGGGCGCGGCCATGTCCGTGCATGGGATTTGCGCGCAGACGCTCGCGCAATCGGCGTCAGACCCCGCCATGCGCGGGCGGGTACTAAGCCTTTGGGGCCTGATTGTGCGCGCCTTTCCAGCCCTTGGCGCCCTGCTGCTGGGCGCCGCTGGAGAGGTCTTCGGCATGACCCTGCCAACCCTTGCCGCCGTGCTGCTTTCGGCCATAGCCATTGCCTGGGGGATCAAGCGCCTGCCCGCCATGGCGCGGGTGCTGGAAGGCGATGGGGCGAGCGATCCCGCAAAACGTTGAACCTGAATGAGGTACGAGAATGATTGAAGCGGCCATTGTGGGCATGGGGCGCTGGGGCCAGACCCTGGTTGATAGTGTGCAGAACCGGAATGATGCCGGTATTCGCTTCATTGCCGGCAGCACAGGCCGGCCGGAACGCGCTGCCGAATGGGCCGCGCGCCAGGGGGTGAAAATCCTGCCTGACCTCGCAGCCATCCTGTCGGAGCCGCGCGTGAAGGCGGTGGTGATTGCCTCCCCACACCAGATGCATGCGGATCAGGTGATTGCGGCCGCACGCGCGGGCAAGCATGTTTTTGTCGAAAAACCCTTCACCATGACGAAGGCAAGTGCGGAGGCCTCTGTTGCTGCCTGTCGGCAAGCTGGCGTGGTGATGGCGCTTGGCCATAATCGGCGCTTCCTGCCGGCGGTGGCCGAGATGAAAAAGCTGATCGCCGCCGGAGCGCTTGGTACCTTGCTGCATGTTGAAGGCCAGTTCAGCGGGCCGGGCGCAATTTCATATCAGCCTGGCATGTGGCGCACGGACCGCCATGAAAGCCCGCTCGGCGGCATGGGCGGCATGGGCATTCACATGATTGACATGATGATCAATCTGGCCGGCCCGATTGCTGAGGTGACCGTGCGCTCCCTTGCGCGGGCTTTGACCAATGGCATGGATGACACGACAGCGGGGCTGTTTTCCTTCGCCTCCGGCGCCACGGGTGGCTTCGCGACCTTGGCTTATGCGCCAAGGGTCTGGCGCGTGGCGCTGTATGGCACAGATGCGGCGCTGGAATTGAACGGGCATGAGAAGCTTAGGTTCACCCCGCGAGAGGGTGAGGCTTGGGTCAAGGAATTCCCAAAGACCGATATCGAACATGCTGAACTTGCAGCTTTTGCTGCCGCCATGACGGGTGGCCCGGCCTATCCCCTTCCGGTTGAAGAAGCGATCCATGGTGTTGCGGTGTTTGAGGCCATGATCGGCGCGGCGGCTTCGGGTAGCACCTATCGGGTTGCGTGACAGGCGGATTTCACGCCCTGCGCTTTCTGTTCTAGTAACCCTCTCAGCGCTTGGCGCTGACCACCCTTTCTGAAAGGCCGGATATGAGCAAGATCAATCGTCAGGGATCTAACCAGATCCTTTCATCCTCAGTCGAATATCATAATTTCGTGTTCCTTGCGGGGCTCACGGCTGATGATCTTTCCAAGGACATCAAGGGCCAAACGGCCGAAGTGATCGCCAAGATTGATGCCGCGCTGGAAGCCAATGGCACGGACAAGACCCGCATGCTGTCCGCCCAGATTTGGCTGAAGGACATCCGCGATCGCGGCGCGATGAATGAGCTTTGGACTGCCTGGCTGCCGGCCGGCGGCGCCCCGGCGCGCGCTTGCGTCGAAGCCAATATGGCCGATCCGCGCCATTTGGTGGAAATCATGGTCACGGCCTGCCGCTGATCAGGCCAAAGCTGCAGGCGCCAGGGCGAAACCCCAGCGCCGTGTTAGAAATCAATGAAAACGCCCGGCATAACCGCCGGGCGTCTTTTTTATGCGCGCGCCGCTACAGCCAAGGCCGGCGTCTGGCGCGGCGGGGTCTGATAACCGCGCGGCCCATAGCCCGGATTGGCGACACGCGGCAGCGCGGCCGTCGCGATGGTTTCAATCACGCGCGACTGCAAGGAAATCGCACGCTCCAACAATTTGCGGTTCTCGCTGCCCAGATTTTCCAGTTGCTTGGTCAGCATCTGCGCTTCTTCGCGCATCGCACCATCGGGGCGCGCGCCATGCTTAGCCTGGGCCGCATAGGCCTGGGCGAAGGCATCGGTCGCGGCAATCTTGCTTTCCGCAAGCTTGGCAGCACGCGAAAGATCAAGCTTCGCCAGCGCCTCATTCTCCGCACGCAGAGCATCAGCCAGCCTTTTGCCGGCAATCAGTAGCGCATCCATCATGATTGGGTCTCTCCCATATTGGGGGTTTGTGCACCGTTTTGGCGGAGCAATTCGCGATAAACAGAATCGGCAATCCCAACACCGCCAGCCCGCACGGCGGATGCCGCGAAGGCTTCAACCAGCATCGGGCGCCATTGCGCCTCGGCCGCGCCGCCACCGAAGGAGGATTTGGACATATCCACAGTGGCGAACATCGGCTGCAGCAAGAACCCCAGCGCCTGTGCTTCGAAATCCTTCGCGGATTTGCGCATGGCGGCTTCAGACAAGGCGCCCGCCTGCGGCTGGCGAATGGCGCGCTGCTGCGGGGCGACAAGATTGGTGGCGTCCAACATCAGCGGAGCTCCAGATCGGCTTGCAAGGCGCCAGCGGCCTTGATGGCTTGCAGAATGGAAATCAGGTCACGCGGGCCAACACCCAGGCTGTTCAAACCGCGCACCAATTCCTGAAGGGTCACATTCTGGGGCAGAATGCCCATGCGACGATCCGCTTGGTCTTCAATTTCGATCCCCGTGCGCGGCACCACGACGGTTTCCCCTGGGGCGAAGGCATTGGGCTGGCTGACTTGAGGCGTTTCGGTGATGCGAATGGTCAGATTGCCCTGCGCGATGGCCACCGTGGAAACGCGCACCGCGTCACCCATGACAATCGTGCCGGTCGCTTCATCAATGACCACGCGGGCGATCTGATCGGGTTCAACGCGGAGCCTTTCGATATCGGTCAGGAAGGCAACAGGGTCGCGACCATTGAGCGCCACGGAAACAGTGCGCGGGTCGGTTACTGTCGCCACATTGCCGCGCGACGCCCCATTTATGGCAGCCGCAATGCGCCGTGCCGTTGTCAGGTCAGGGTTGCGCAGCGCCAGGCGCACACGGTCGCGGTTGGTGAGCGTGAAGGGCACTTCGCGTTCCACAATGGCGCCGTTGGAAATACGCCCCGCGGTGGGCACGCCACGCGTCACGGAACCCGCGGCACCGCGCGCGGCAATTGCGCCGGTTGCCAGCGCTCCTTGCGCCACGGCATAGACTTCCCCATCCGCGCCAAGCAGCGGGGTCACCAACAGGGTGCCACCGGTCAGGTTGGTGGCATCGCCAAGGGCGGAGACCGCCACGTCAATCCGGCTACCAGGCCGGGCGAAGGCGGGTAAATTCGCCGTCACCATCACAGCGGCAACATTCTTGGTATCCAATTGGCGTTCAAAATCGCGCGTATTGACGCCAAGGCGCTCCAGCATCCCGACCAGGGATTGGCGGGTAAAGACCGCACTTCTCAGGCGATCACCGGTGCCATTCAGGCCAATGACCAGGCCGTAGCCGACAAGCTGATTGTCGCGCACGCCCTCCATATCCACTATATCCTTGATGCGGATTTGGGCTGCGGCGGGCGGCGCAAGGAAACACGCCGCCAAGGCCAGGGCGGTAAAGATTTTTGCGAGCGCTTGCGCTATACGGTTCAAGGTCTGTCTCCGGCAGCCACCCCGATCACGGGCGGCGGTCTGCCCGGGTTCAGCGCAAGGCCCGTGCCAGGGTTTGGCGGTATTTTCGCCGAGTCGTGGCGGCAAAACCTGCCGGGTCCCGGCTGAGCCTGCCGGGACAGGGCAGAACAGGAGGTCAGATGGTCGTTATTCGGGGCGTGACGGGCGGCACCAATGTGCCGGGGGCGCGGTCAACGCGCGGCACCTCAGGCGGCTTTCGTGTCAGCGGCGGCGCTGAGGAAGCGCGCGAAGCCAATGCCAGCACGGGGGTTTCAGCGGCCACCGCCATGGGACTTTTGGCTGTCCAGGAATTAGGTCCGACCAAGGAACGCAATGCCCGCGCCTTCCGCCGTGGTGAGGATATGCTCAAGGAATTGAAGGCCCTTCAGTTGGAATTGCTCGCAGGCCGCGCCGATCCCGCCCGGCTACAGGAACTTGCCCGGCTGACCGAGGGTGAAAAACCCGCCGATCCGGGCCTGGCTGAGGCGGTTGAGGCGATTGCGCTGCGCGCCCGGCTGGAATTGGCCCGGCGCGGCCTGGAAAGCTGAAATCGGCTTTTGTCAGATATTTGTCTTGAAACGCCCCCTGGCGCCCCCGGGCAAGCCAGTATAGAAGCCTGTCAGTCCGGCGAGACAGGTTTCAGTAAAGAAATCACCTCTCCGGTTGTGCAAGGCGAGGAAAGAAGAAGATATGTTGGTGACATTGCCGCACGATTACCGTCCCTCGGCTTCCGAGGAATTCATGAATGCGCTTCAGCTGGAATATTTCAGACAGAAGCTTCTCAGATGGCGGCAGGACCTTGTACGGGAAGCGGGTGAGACGCTTTCCTCCCTTTCCGAAGGTGGCATTACTGAGGCGGATCTCGCGGATCGCGCTTCGGTTGAAACAGACCGGGCACTTGAACTTCGTACCCGGGATCGGTCGCGCAAATTGATCAATAAGATTGATCAGGCGCTGGAGAGAATCGAACACGGCACCTATGGCTATTGTGAGGAAAGCGGAGAGCCGATTTCGCTCCGTCGCCTGGAAGCCCGCCCCATCGCCACCATGACGATCGAAGCGCAGGAGCGGCATGAACGCATGGAACGGGTGCATCGCGACGATTGAGGCTTACGGGCGGCGCGGGCCGCCTGCCCTACAGGAACCCCACCGGGTCCACATCCACCTGCACCCGGACATTGCCGGGTACATCCACCTTCGATAGCCATTCGGCCAATAGACGCTGCACACCAATATCGCGCCGCGCCTTGAGCAAAAGCCGCCGCCGATGCCGCCCACGCAGCAAGGCGAGTGGCGCGGGCGCTGGACCAAGAACCTCCATCCCCTCCCCCATCGGCGCCGCGCGACCCAAATCCCGCGCGATTCGGTCCGCAGCCTTTTCATCCGGGGAGCTCACGATCAGCGCGGCCAGCCGGCCGAAGGGGGGCCAATGACCGGGCCGCCGTGCCTCCGCCTCGGCGGCCATGAAGGCTTCATATTCGCCGGAAACCAGCGCCTGCATCACCGGATGTTCGGGCGAGAAGCTTTGCAGCAAAACGCGCCCGGGGCGTTCCGCGCGCCCAGCGCGGCCGGCTACCTGATGCAGCAATTGCACCGTACGCTCGGCAGCACGCAGATCACCGCCGGCCAAGCCCAGATCAGCATCCACCACGCCAACCAGCGTCAGATAGGGAAAATGCCAGCCCTTGGCGACGATTTGTGTGCCGATGATCAAATCAACCTCGCGCTTTTCAATCGCCTCGGCGGCGGCAGAAGCGGCGGCGGGGCCGGGCAGCGTATCGGATGCCATGACTAAGCGGCGCGCTTCAGGGAAAAGCAATGCGGCTTCTTCCAGCACGCGCTCCACCCCCGGGCCGATCGGCACCGTGCTATGTGGTGCAGCGCAGCTTGGGCAATGGCCGGGCGGCGCTTCGACATGGCCGCAATGGTGACATTGCAGCCGCCGCGCGGCGCGGTGTTCCACCAGCCAGGCGGTGCAATTCGGGCAACGCAGCCGATGACCACAGGCGCGGCAGAGCGTGAGTGGCGCATAGCCGCGCCGGTTCAGAAACAGCATGGCCTGTTCGCCGCGCTTCAGGGTTTCAGCGACGGCGGCCACCAGAGCCGGACTCAGGAAGCGTCCGCGCGGCGGGCTTTCGCGCCTGAGGTCAATCAGGCCAATCTCCGGCATCACCGCGCCACCGTGACGCGCCGCCAAATGACATTCAGCGTATCGCCCGGCACGGGCATTGGTGAGGGTTTCAAGTGAGGGCGTGGCGCTTACCAACACACAGGCGGCATCGGACAAGCGCGCCCGCACCACGGCCATATCGCGCGCGTGATAGATCACGCCTTCTTCCTGCTTGAAGGCGGTTTCATGTTCCTCATCCACCACAATCAGGCCGAGATCGGGAAAGGGCAGGAACAGCGCCGAACGCGCGCCGACCAGTACTGTTGCGCGACCTTCGGCCACCGCGCGCCAGGTGATGCGCCGCGTGCGGGGCGAAAGCTCAGAATGCCAAAGTGCTGGGTCGGTGCCAAAGCGCGCGCGGAAGCGATCCAGCCATTGCGCCGATAGCGCGATTTCAGGGAGCAGCACCAAAGCCTGCCGCCCGGCCTGAAGTGCCGCGGCAATGGCTTCGAAATAGACCTCGGTCTTGCCGGAACCGGTCACGCCAGAAAGGAGTGTGGTGCCGTAAGCCACACGCGCTACGGCAGCGCGAAGCAGCGCGGCGGCCTCGGCCTGGTCAGAGTCCAGCACCGGGCCGGGGCGGGCCAGATCGGGTAGGTGGAATTCTTCAAGCGGCGGCAGCAGGCCGGGGATCAGTAGGCCGGCATCGGCCATACCGCGCAGCACGGCGGGTGCCACGCCGGCGTCCCGCGCCAGATCATCGGGGGCGCGCACATCACCCACCGGCAGCGCGGCCAGCACACGCTGGCGCGCGGGCGTCAGGCGCGGCGCTTCGGGCAAAGGATCAGCACGGCACCAGCCGGCGCGATGGGGCTGTGCCTCCAGGGCAGCAGGCACGCTCATCGCCATGCGCAGCACCGCGCCGCGCGGGGAAAGCGTATAGGCCGCCACCCAATCCACGAAGCGGCGCAGCTTTTCCGGCATGGGGGGCGCTTCCAGCACGGCAGCGATGGGGCGCAGCCGATGCTCTGGCAGGGACGACTCGGGTGCCTCATCCCACACCACGCCAAGCACCTGCCGCCCACCGAGCGGCACGGCGACGAAACTGCCAGGCGGCGGCGCGTCACCCTCCGCCCGGTAATCATAGGCGTCGGCGAGTGGTAGCGGCAGCAATACGCGCAAGCGCTTGGCAGTGTTTGAAGAAATTGTTTCAGGCAAAAGGGACTGCTTTCGCGAAGGGGCCGGCATGAGCTAAGGTTTAGCCCATTCGTGGCGGGAAGGCTTGCGCTTTGCTGCGTGTGGCGCCATTCCCCGCCAAAGCCTCGTCTTTCGCCATGCAGGATTGGAATTCATGAAGTTTTTCGTTGATACCGCCGAAGTTGCCGAAATTCGCGCCCTTGCCGAATTGGGCATGGTGGATGGTGTGACCACCAATCCATCACTCATCGCGAAATCCGGCCGCGACATGAAGCAGGTGATTGCGGAAATCTGCGCCATCACGCCTGGCCCCGTCAGCGCCGAAGTGACCGCGACGGACGCCGCCGGCATGCTGGCCGAAGGGCGTTTCCTGCGCGCCATCGCAACCAATGTTGCGGTCAAGGTCCCGCTGACGGAAGCCGGGCTGATCGCTTGCCGCACGCTTGCCGCCGAAGGCACCTTGGTGAATGTCACGCTCTGCTTTTCCGCAGCCCAGGCGCTGCTGGCCGCCAAGGCGGGCGCGGCCTTCATTTCCCCCTTTGTCGGGCGGCTTGATGATATCGCGACCGATGGCATGCGGTTGATTGCGGACATTGTGCAGATATACCGCAATTACCCCACCCTCCGCACCGAGGTTTTGGTGGCTTCCATCCGCCACCCCATCCATCTGGTGGAAAGTGCCAAGCTTGGCGCGCATGTGGCGACGCTGCCGCCCGCCGTCATCCGCCAATTGCTGAAGCATCCGCTCACTGATCGCGGCCTGGAGGCGTTTCTGGCCGATTGGAAAAAGACAGGACAAAGCATCCTGTGAGCAACCCGCCCTCAGACGGGAAGGCCCCAAACGGGCCCTCGGCTGAGGAGGTGGAGGCTTTCTTGCGCGCCAATCCTGGATTTTTGGCGGCGCGGCCAGAGCTTTACCGGGTGCTGGCACCGCCGCGCCGCGTGCATGGCGATGGGCTGACCGACCACATGGCGGCAATGCTGGGCGCGGAACGCGAACGCGCTGCCGCGCTGGATGCGGAATTGCGCGTGGCTTTGGATGCGGAACGGGCGGGGCTTGGTTTGGTATCGCGGGTGCGCCTGGCGGTACTGGCGCTGATGCGTTCAGATGATGCGCCGGAGACCGTGGCGCAGGAATGGCCCAATCTGCTGGGGCTTGAGAGCTGCACGCTTTGTGTGGAGCCACCGGATAATCCCGGCCAGCTTTGGATGCGCCCGGAACAACGGCCCTTGCCGCGCGGCATGGTGGAGAAATTGCTCGGGCGCGGGCGCGATGTGCTGGTGCGCGACAAGCCAGAAGATGCGGAAGCGCTACATGGCGAAGCGGCGGGTTTGATTGCGCGCGATGCGCTGATACGCGTGGTGGTGGCGCAGCAACCGCTGATGCTGCTTGCACTTGGCGCGCGGGACGCGCATGCCCTGCCGGCGCGGCATGGCACTGAACCCCTTGTGTTCCTGGGCCGCGCCGTGGCGGCGGCGATTTCAAGGTAGCATGACTGGCGCCGAGGCTGCCTCCGCCTGGCTTGGCTGGTTCGCCCAGGAACGCCGCGCGAGTGCGCATAGCATCGAAGCCTATGGGCGCGACGTGGCGCAATTCCTTGGCTTTCTGACTGGGCATTTGGGGGCGGAGCCTGATCTGGCCGCGCTCGGCACGCTGCGGCACGCAGACTTGCGCGCCTTTCTGTCGGCCCGCGCCATGGAAGGCGATGTGGGCGCCACCCGCGCACGCAAGCTTGCCGCTGTACGGAGTTTCCTGCGTTATTTGCAGCGCCATCAGGGCATGGCGCCTGTGGCACTTGCGGGGCTGCGCGCGCCGCGTGCCAAAGTGCCTTTGCCGCGTGCACTCAGTGTCAAGGAAGCGCGCGCCGCGGCGGAAGAAATCCCCGATGTCTATGCGCTTGGCCGGCATGAAAACCCGCGCCTGCAAGCGGCACGCGACCGCGCCTTGTTCACGCTGCTTTACGGCGCAGGACTGAGATTGGGGGAGGCTTTGGCGCTGAATTTAGCCGATGCACCACGGCAGGGTTCGGAGGCTGCGCTTCGCGTAGTTGGCAAAGGCAATAAGGAAAGGCTGGTGCCGATACTGCCGGTGATCCGAGATGCCATGGCGGCCTATCTGGCCGAACGTGGCGGTGGCGCGGCAGATGAGCCCTTGTTCATCGGCGCGCGTGGTGGGCGGCTTGATCCGGCGGTGGCACAAAAAAGGCTACGCGATTTTCGCAGGCTTGCCGGGCTGCCAGAACATGCGAGCCCGCATGCGCTGCGCCATTCCTTTGCCACGCATTTGCTGGGCGGCGGCGCTGATTTGCGTGCGATTCAGGAATTGCTCGGCCATGCCAGCCTTTCGACGACGCAGCGCTATACGGCGGTGGATGCGGCGGCGCTGCTGGAGACCTGGCGCAAGGCGCATCCGCGGTCGGACTGAGCATTTTCAAGCCAAGTGGAAAACTTGGCGGCTCGGAAAATGCGGTCAAACTAAAGATTTAGTGTTTGTGCGCTGAACTAAGGTGAGCCGGACAAACACTAAGTCTAGACAGCGGCTAGTCTTGGCGCTGACAATATTGGAAATGACGGGAGAAACGCCATGAGCATTCGCATCGGTATCGCCGGCATGGCCGGGCGCATGGGCCATCTTTTGATTGAGGAAGTCGCCGCCGCTGGTGCGGTCTGTGTGGGCGGCACGTTGCACACCG
Source organism: Allobosea thiooxidans (assembly GCA_943370125.1). Classification (GTDB taxonomy): domain Bacteria; phylum Pseudomonadota; class Alphaproteobacteria; order Acetobacterales; family Acetobacteraceae; genus Neoroseomonas. The sequence continues at coordinate 23,181 of CALRPR020000047.1, forward strand.
GCGGCAAGCCTGCACCGGCTGGCTTGCAAAGCTTTCCTGATATAGCCTCACTTTTCGCAGCGTCCGATGTGGTGATTGATTTCACCCATGCGGATACAGCACCTGCCCATGCCACCGCTGCCGCCGCCTACGGCAAGGGTTTTATTCTCGGCAGTTCAGGGCTTTCCGCTGCGGCAGAAGCAGCGGTGGCGGAAGCTGGCAAGCGCGCGCCGATTGTCTATGCCGCGAATTTCGCGCCGGGGGTCAATCTGTTTTTGGCGATTGCGGAACGCATGGCGGCCGCGCTCCCCGGTACGCAATATGATGCCGAGATTGTTGAGATGCATCACCGCCAAAAGGTGGATGCGCCATCCGGCACGGCAGTCGCTTTGGGCCGCGCCGTGGCAGCCGGGCGCGGCACCACCATGGAAGAAGCCGGCATTGAAAGCGGGCGCGATGGCCATTGCGGCCCGCGCGGCACCGGCACGATTGGCTTCGCGGCTTTGCGCGGCGGGCAGGTTGTGGGTGAACACACGCTGCTTTTTGCTGCTACCTCAGAACATATCAGCCTGACGCATCGTAGTTTTGATCGGCGCGTCTATGCCACCGGCGCGGTGCGCGCGGCGCTTTGGGTGCATGGCCGCACACCTGCACTTTACGGCATGAAGCATGTGTTGGGGATGTAGATTACTCATCTTTGCCAATCAAAGGGTGCAGCGCGCGGCAGGCCAAGATTTTCGCGGAGCGTCGTGCCGGTGAATTCCTTGCGAAAGACACCACGGCGCTGCAATTCCGGCACAACCAGGCGTACAAATTCCTCATAGGTGCCGGGCATATGCGTTGCGGCCAGCACGAAGCCATCGCAGGCGCCACCTTCCAACCACGCCTGCATTTCATCCGCGACCCGCTTGGGCGTCCCACAAAATATAGGGAATTCACGAATGGTGCCGCGCCCGGTGATTTCCACGAAATCGCGCAAGGTCGGGTTACGCTTGCCGCTGGAAGCAACCACGCGGTCACGCAAGGCTTGCAGACCCTTGATGCCGGCCAATTCATCATCGGTGAAGGCATCATCCAAGCCTTTTGACGCGAAATCATAATTAAGCGCTTCAGACAGCAAAGAAAGCCCATCAACCGGCCTGGCCAAGCCATCAATCAAGGCACGTTTTTCCTCAGCCGCCGCTTCGGTTTCACCGACAATGCAATAAACGGCGGGGCAGATGCGCACTGTGGCGGGGTCTCGGCCAGATGCGGCGACTTGTTCCTTGAAGCCGCTATAGCCGCGCTTCGCGACTTCCATATTTGGGTAGATCACGAAAACCAAATCACCCCAGCGTGCAGCAAAGCTTTTGCCGCGGCCGCTTTGGCCGGCCTGGATCAGAACGGGTCGGCCCTGAGGGGTGCGCGGCACAGTGAAGGGACCGCGGCTTTTGAACCATTTGCCCTTATGGTCCAGCCGCCGAACCTTGGCGGCGTCGGCGAAGACGCCGCTTTCGCGATCCTGGATGATCGCATCATCGCCCCAGGAATCCCAATGCGACAGCACAACTTCCAGGAATTCATCAGCGCGGTCATAGCGCAGATCATGTTCCAGATGATCATCCGCGCCCATATTGTGCGCTTCACTGTCATTCAGCGATGTCACCACATTCCAGGCCGCGCGCCCGCCCAGCATGTGATCAAGCGTGGCGAAAACCCGCGCCACATGGAAGGGTTCGTAATAGGTGGTGGAATAGGTGCCGCCGAGACCAAGCTTTGAGGTGGCGAGCCCCATCGCTGTCAGGATCGAAATCAGATCAAGCTTCACCACGCGAATGCCATTGCGCACCGCTTCCGCATGGTCATGGCCGAGGATATCGGGCATGGCGAGGCGGTCATCGAAAAACGCCATATGAAAGCAACCGGCTTCCAGCGTGCGGGCGATGCGCTGATAGTATTCGGGACGCAGGTAATCCTGCATGGTCGCGGGGTGGCGCCAAGATCCGACATAGTTTGAGCAATTCTGCGCTTGCAGAAAGGCCACCAGCGTCATTTGATTCATCGGCGTATTCCCTTTTCCCGTATTTCAGCATCGCGCAGCGGCGATGGCAGGACAAGCCATTCAGCCCGGGTTTTGCAGCAGCCTGGCCAAGTGGCTTTCCATCAGCGCGCGCGCGGAAAGCCCAAACAGCCGGATGCGGCGTGTTTCCGACATCACCAGCAAACCTACCGCGAGCGCGAAAGCTTCGGTTGCCACGTCCTGCCCACCCAAGGCGCGCATGGGTGCGAGTGCAGCCAGCAGAGCAGCATTCAACCCAGGATCAAGCCCCTGCCCCAGCCCGCGTGGCGCAAGGCCGCCCCCGCCTAGGTAAAAGCCCAGCGCCAATTCCTGCGGATGCGCAGCATAGAAATCAAACAAGGCCAGCGCTGCACCGCGAAACCCATCCTGCGCCGCGCCCCCTTCCACCGCCACCTGCAAGCGCGCCAAGCTGTCGCGCAGCACTTCGGCGTAAATCGCCTCACGCGAGGGGAAATGGAAGTAAAGCGCGGCGGGCGTGTAGCCGGCGCGGGCGGCGATGGCGCGAAGGCTGGCGCCCTCAAGCCCCGCTTCGGCGAAAAGTGCCTTGGCGGCGGCAAGGATATGGTCGCGCTTGGCGGCGTTTTTGTCCGGTCGGGTCATTGACGGCAGAATTCTAACAGTGTTAGATTTTCATCGTCAACTGAGTTTGGGAAGCCCTGCCATGCTGATGACTACCGCTGATTATCGGGAATCGCTCCGGGCGCTAAAGCCGCGCGTATTCGTGAATGGCCGCCAGGTAGCGAGTGTTGCGGATGAACCCCTGCTGGCGCCGGGCATCAATGCCATTGGTGTGACCTATGATTTCGCGCATCGCGCCGAATATGCCGGGCTGATGACGGCCACGCAGGAAGGCAGTGGTCGCCTTGCCAATCGCATGCTGCATGTGAATGGCAGCCGCGATGATTTGCTGGCGAAGCTGGAAGCAGTGCGCCTGGTCTGCCGTGAATCCGGCTGCGCGCAACGCTATTTGGCGCATGATGCGCTGAACGCGCTGCATCAGGGCACCAAGCTTGCCGATGCGGTGCATGGCGGTGAAAGGCATCAGCGCTTTCTGGCCTATTTGGATGATGTGCAGGCGCGCGACCTGACGCTGGGGATCGCGATGACGGATGCGAAGGGCGACCGTTACGCGCGGCCTGGGCAGCAAGCCAATCGCGATGTGCATGTGCATATCAAGGAACGCCGCGCGGATGGCATCGTCATTCGTGGCACCAAGGCGATTGTGACCGGCGCGCCTTATGTCCATGAATTCCTGGTCATGGCCTGCCGCACCATGACGGCGGAAGATGCCGAGTTCGCGCTGCATTGCGCGGTGCCCGCCGATGCGCCAGGCGTGATGATTGTCGCGCGCCCGGCGGGGCGGCCCGGTGAAGCAGCCGCGAAATTCAGCGCCAAATACGGCCAAGCCACCGGCGTTGTTGTTTTTGATGATGTTTTCGTGCCCTGGGATCGTGTGTTCATGGCGGGCGAGCATGTGGAAGCCGGCTACACCACCACCAGCTATGCCACGCATCATCGCCATTCCTGCATTGCCGCACGCGCCGGTTTCGGTGATTTGCTGATTGGCGCAGGGGCTTTGATGATTGAAGCGAACGGCCTGGATACAGACCGCCATGGCCATATCCGCGATGCCATGGTGGATCTGATCAAGATCGTGGAAGGCTTCTTCGCCTGCGGTGTCGCCGCCAGTGTTTATGGCTCGCGCGCCGAATCCGGCGCCATGATGCCCGATGCGGTCTTCAGCAATATTGGCAAATTGCTGCTGGCGACGCAGATTTATGACATGCACCGGCTGGCCCATTATGTCTCGGGCGGGTTGATCGTGGCACTGCCTGGCCCGGATGAGGATCACAATCCCGAAACCGCCGCTTCCCTTGCTGCGGTGCTGGCAGGGCGCGCCGATATTCCTGCGGAAAAGCGCCTGGAC
>CALRPR020000048.1:0-26999 GCA_943370125.1 Allobosea thiooxidans
GTGATTATGCGCCAGCTTTGCGCCGAATGGGGCCAGGCCAATCGCGTTGATGTGCAGATGGATACCGTGACATCCAACGGCAACCAGATTCTGTTGACGATCAATGCCCAGGCCCAATCGCGCACCGGCTATGACCTGATGTCCTTCCCCGCCTGGGAGCCAAGCAACCACCAGCGCATGCTTGAACCGGTGGATGATGTGATGCGCAACCTGACGCAGAAGTATGGCGCGGTTAACTCAGCGGCTGAATATCTGGGCAAGCCTGCAGGCACTTGGGTGGCGATCCCCGCCGTGGCCGGCACGCAGTTGAAGCCTTCCTGCGTGCGCTTTGACCTTTTGCAGCAGCATGCCGGCATTGATATCCGCGCCATGTGGCCGGCGCGTGGTGAACGCGGCGCGACCGCCGATCAGTGGAATTGGGAAACCTTCGCCCGTGCCGCGGAAGCCTGCCACCGGGCTGGCTTCTCCTTCGGCCTGCCGATGGGCAGCTTCACCGATGCCGTGGATTGGGTCGGTGCGCTGTTCAATTCATACGGCGCCTTCATGATGGATGATAAGGGCGCCATCACGGTGCGCAATAATGCCAAGCTGCGCGCTGCGGTAGAAATGTGCGCCCGCATCAGCCGCTTCCTGCCCAATGATGTCTGGGCCTGGGATGATGGCGGCAATAACCGCGCGCTGATTTCCGGCCGTTCGGCACTGATCTTTAACCCGCCTTCAGCCTGGGCGGTGGCAAAGCGCGATGCGCCGCAGGTTGCGGAAAACTGCTGGACCGTGCCGATGCCGGCCGGGCCAGAAGGGAGCTTCGCGGCTTATCTGCCCTATTTCTGGGGTATCTGGAATTTCAGCCGCAGCAAGGGCGCGGCCAAGGCTTTCCTGGAATGGCTGTCTGATCGTGCGCAGGCGGAACGCCAGACCAATGGGTCTAATGGGTATGACATTCCGCCCTTCGCCAGCATGGCGGATTTCAAGGTTTGGGAAACCGAAGGCCCACCGGTAGGTACTGTCTATAACTACCCGGTGCGCGCGCACCACAATGCGAAGACCTCCATCGCCATGGCGCCCGCGCCGGCCGCGATGGCGGTGCAGATGTATAACCAGGGCCTGAATACCAAGCTCGTTGCCCGCATCGTGCAGGGCGGTGAATCCGTGGATCAGGCGCTGGGCTGGGTGGAGCGCGAGCTCAACACCATCCGCCGCGGCGGCTGACCGCGCATGACGGGCGGCACCGCGCCGCCCGTCTTTCATTTCAGGAAAGGTTCAGACCATGGCCGCTGACGCCAGCACGGCGCCAATTATGCCCTCTGCGCCCAATTCGGGGCGTAGTTCCAGCCTGCAACGCTTGGCGCGTCGCCGTTCTACTATTGCCGTTCTGATGACCACTCCCTTGCTGGTGGTGCTGATCGGCTTGGTTGCCTATCCGGCGGGCTACGGGATTTACCTTTCCACGCTTAATCGCCGCATGACTGGCTTCATGGAAGGTGAATGGCTGCCCACCGGTCTAGGCAATTTTGAAATCCTGCTTGAAAGCGAAACCTTCTGGGCAGTTGCCTGGCAATCCTGCATCTTCGCTATTACTGCGGTGATCCTGAAGGCGCTGGTCGGCTTTTGGCTGGCGCATATGCTGCACCACATCCCAAGCAAAGGGCAGCGGAAATGGCGCGGCATGCTGCTGATCCCCTGGGTTATTCCGCCGGCGCTTTCCACGCTTGGCTGGTGGTGGATGTTTGACCCTGCCTATTCTTCCATCAATTGGCTGTTTCAGGTTGTTGGTATTCCAGCCGTTCCCTGGCTTGGCGAGAAATGGTGGGCGCGGCTTTCCATCATCATCGTCAATGTCTGGTATGGCGCGCCCTTCTTCATGATTATGTATCTGGCTGCGCTGAAATCTGTGCCGGAACAGCTTTATGAGGCCGCGGCGATTGATGGCGCCACAAGCTGGCAGCGCCTGCGCTATGTGACGCTGCCGATGATGGCGAATATCATTTCTATTACCGTGCTATTCAGCCTGATCGTCACCTTCGCCAATTACGATATCGTGCGCGTGTTGACGAATGGCGGACCGCGGGATTTGACGCATGTATTTGCGTCCTACGCATTCCAGGTCGGGATTCTTTCCGGCAATATTCCACGCGGTGCCGCAGTAAGCCTGTTCATGTTCCCGATCCTTGCCATTTGCGCCTTTTTCGTTCTGCGTGGCGTCACCCGTCGCAATAAGGAGCAGATGTAATGTCAGCGACCGCTGCAACCAATCGCGATATGCCGAGCCTTTATGGCACGGCGGGATCGCTCCGTTCAGAACGGCGCTGGGCGCTGATCTGGGCGTATATTTCGCTGATCTTTTCGGCGATTATTCTGCTGACGCCGCCGGTCTATATGCTGATCACCAGCCTTAAGACCAGCGCCGAAATTGCCGATCAGAAGGGTAATCCCTGGATTGTCCGCAATCCCACGCTGGATAATTACTGGGAGCTGATCACCAATTCACTGTTTCAGGGCTTCTTCATCAATAGCGTGATCGTGACCGTCGTGGTTGTGGCGCTGACGATGGTGATTTCCATCCTGGCGGCCTTCGCGCTGGCGCGGATGCGCTTCTGGGGCAGTCAGGTTTTGGCCACGGGCGTATTCCTGACGTATCTGGTGCCGGATACGCTGTTGTTCATTCCGCTCTATCAAATTGTGGGTGGGCTTGGCTTACTCAATTCCATCTGGGGGTTGGTGCTGGTCTATCCGACGCTGACGGTACCCTTCTGCACCTGGATCATGATTGGCTATTTCGCCTCCATCCCCAAGGAGTTGGATGAAGCAGCGCTGATTGATGGCGCCACCTGGCCGCAAATGCTGATGAAGATTTTTATTCCCGTGGCGCTGCCTGGCATTATCGCGGCGACGATCTTCGCCTTCACAGTTTCCTGGGCGGCTTTTGTCTATCCAACGGCCTTCATCACAACACCGGATCAGATGCCGCTTACCATCGGTGTTGTGTCGCAGCTGGTGCGCGGGGATGTCTTCGTCTGGGGGCAGATCACGGCAGGCGCCTTGCTGGCCGCACTGCCACCGGTGATCGTCTACGCCTTCCTCATGGATTATTACATCGCTGGCCTGACCGCCGGCGCGACCAAGGGTTGATCGAAAATGGCTCAGGTTTCGCTTCGCAAAATCGTCAAAGCCTATGAAGGCGGCGTCCAAGCCGTAAAAGGCATTGATCTTGAAATCAACGATCATGAATTCGTGGTGCTTGTCGGGCCTTCGGGCTGCGGCAAATCCACCACGCTCCGCATGATTGCGGGGCTGGAGGAAATCACCTCGGGCGATATCGCCATTGGGGGCACGGTGGTGAATGACATCCCGCCGCGCGACCGTGACATTGCCATGGTGTTCCAGAATTACGCGCTTTATCCGCATATGAGCGTTTACGACAATATGGCCTTCGGCCTGATGCTGCGGAAATTCCCCAAGGCGGAAATTGATCGGCGCGTGACCGAAGCCGCGCGCATTCTGGACATTACGCCGCTTTTGGAACGCAAGCCCAAGGCGCTTTCAGGTGGGCAGCGCCAGCGCGTGGCGATGGGCCGCGCCATTGTGCGCGACCCCAAGGTGTTCCTGTTCGACGAACCGCTTTCCAACCTGGATGCGAAGCTGCGCGTGCAAATGCGCACTGAAATCAAGAAGGTGCATCAGACGGTGAATACCACCACCGTCTATGTGACGCATGACCAGGTGGAAGCCATGACCTTGGCTGATCGGGTCGTGGTCATGAATCACGGCATCATCGAACAAGTCGGGCCGCCGCAGGAGCTGTATCACCATCCGGCGACAAAATTCGTGGCGGGCTTCATCGGCAGCCCTTCGATGAATTTCATTCCCGCCAGGCTGGAACAAGCTTCTGGCGCGCTCCGCCTGCATTTGCCGCATGATATTGTGCTGGATGTGCCGGCGGCACGCACGGCGCGCTATCAGCCGCATGCTGGCAAGGATGTGCTGTTTGGCATTCGCCCGGAACACCTGACGGATGACAAGCTTACGGATAAATCCAACACCGCGCCTGTCACGCTGAAGCCCGAAGTGATCGAGCCCATGGGCATGGAAACGCTGGTGCATTTCAAGCTGAATGGCACGGAAGTTTCGGCCAGGCTGGACCCAGCGACCCCGGCTGCCGTTGGCGCGCCGCTGTCCTTGATTGCGCATATGGATCAGATGCATCTGATTGATCCCACCACTGATAAGGTTCTGTGATGAAACGTCTTGAAGGAAAAACCGCCTGGGTCACCGGGGCGGGTAGCGGTATTGGCCGCGCGATCGCTATCTCATTCGCAGCCGAAGGGGCGAAGGTCGCGCTGACTGGGCGGCGCGTTGAACCGCTGGAAGAAACCGCGAAGATGATCGGCGGTGGTGCGGTGATTGTACCGGCTGATTTGACCGATGAAAAACAAGTCGCCGCCGCGCTCGCTAAGGTGGAAAGCTCCATCGGTGGGCCGGATATTCTGGTGAATAATGCCGGCGTCAATCTGCCCAAGCGCTATCTGCATCAATTGACGCCTGAGGCCATTCGCAGCCTGGTAGATGGTAATTTGACTGCGCCCTTCTTCACCTCGGTCGCGGTGCTGCCGGGCATGAGGAAGCGCGGCGGCGGGCATATCATCCAGATTGCCTCCATGGCGGGGAAGAATATCTCCTTCCTGTCTGGGCCTGGCTATACGGCGGCGAAGCATGGGTTTGTGGCGCTGTCGCAAAGCATCAATCAGGAAAACGGCATTCATAACATCCGTTCCTGCTGCATCTGCCCCGGCGAAGTCGCGACCGATATTCTGAAAAACCGGCCAGAACCCGTGCCGCAGGAAGATATTGAACGCCTGCTGCAGCCGGAGGATTTGGCGGCCATGGCGCTGTTTGTCGCCACCATGCCGGCGCGCGCCAATATCACCGAAATGCTGGTGACGCCGACCTATATGCGGCTGCTCGCGCCGCAGGCTAAGAAGATCGCCGCCATGTAATCGCACCGCGCCGGCCTTTGCTGTGGGCGCGCTTTCTTTTTTACGGAGTACCCCTCATGGGCAGCACCCCTTACGTGATGGTCAAGGCTGATGCGCTTGATGCGCTGGTCGCGAATGTGTTTCAAGCCGCCGGCTGTGATGGCGCGGAATCCAAGCGCATCAGCAGCCATTTGGTGGATGCGAATCTTGCCGGGCATGACAGCCATGGCGTGGTGCGCGTGCCGCGTTACGTGGAATGGCTGGAAGCGGGCTATGTGTTGAAGGGCCAGACCGCCGATGTGGTAACGGATGGCGGCGCCTTCGCCGTGATTGATGGCAAATGGGGTTTTGGCCAGACCGTGGCACCTCAAGCCGTGGCTTTTGGTATTAAGCGCGCTGTCGAGAACGGTGTCTGCATCACGGCTCTTCGCAATGCCGGGCATATCGGCCGCGTTGGCGCCTATGCCGAACAGGCGATGGAAGCCGGGCTGATTTCGATCCATTTCGTTAATGTCGCGGGCTCGATCCTGGTCGCACCCTTCGGCGGCGTTGAGCGGCGCTTTTCGACCAATCCGGTCTCCATCGGCGTGCCCTTGCCTGGCCGGCCCATCCTGCTTGATTTCGCCACCTCGCTGGTGGCGGAAGGCAAGGTGCTGGTCGCGTCATCTGGCGGCAAGGCACTGCCGGAAGGCGCTTTGATTGAAGCGGATGGTAGGCTTTCGACCGATCCGCACACGCTCTACGGCCCCTATGAAGCCGTCGGCCCGCGCGATGTTTCCAAGGGCACCGGCGCCATCCGCGCCTTTGGTGAACACAAGGGCTCGGGCCTGGCCTTCATGTGCGAAATGCTGGCGGGCTGCTTGACGGCAGGCGGCACCAGCGGCCCGGTATCCGAGCGCTCGCGCATCGCCAATGGCATGCTTTCCATTTTCGTCTCACCCAAGCATTTTGGCACCCAAGCGGAATTTGAACGCATGGGCCTGATTTATGCGGATTGGGTTTCGGAAACGCGCCCGGCTAATCCTGAAGCGCCAGTGCTGCTGCCCGGTGAGCCGGAAGCGACACGCCGCGCGGAACGGCTTGCTGATGGTGTGCCGCTGCCGCAGGATACCTGGGCGAATATCATCGGCACAGCGAAGCGCCTTGGGGTGAATAGCGCGATCTGAAGGTGGTGTGGCGCCGTATCAGGCGCCCGCTTCCCCAATGATGCGCAATATATCGGCGCCATAGCGTTCCACGCGCGAACGCCCCATCCCCGGCACTTCCAGCAATTCTTCGGTGGTTGCTGGGCGCCGCGCGGCAAGGCCCGCCAGAGTGCGATCATCCGCGACCACATAGGCCGGCACAGCCTGCGCCTGGGCAATGCCGCGGCGCCAGGCGCGTAGCGCTTCAAACACCGGGTCATCGGAACCAATGCCCGCCACATCCGGCCCCTTGCGCGCTGCCGGCGCTTTCTTGCTGGCCTGCACGACATCTTCGCGCAGCATCACCACATCCTCACCGCGCAGAATGGGGCGCGCGGCTTCGGTGGCCACAAGTTCTCCGTGGTTTTCCACGGCCACATCCAAGGCGCCACGGCCCACCAATTGCCGCGCGACACCACGCCAGGCGGTATCAGGCAAATCCTTACCCACGCCAAAAGTCGGCAGCTTGTCATGGGAAAATTGCGCGACCTTATCCGTGAGGCGCCCGCGCAACACATCCACCACATGCATCACGCCAAAGCGCTGGCCGGTGCGCAGCACAGCGGAGATCATTTTCTGCGCGGCGATGGTGCCATCGAAAAGCCGAGGCGGGCGCAAGCAAATATCGCAATGCCCGCAGGCTTCGCGTTCCGGTTCCTCACCAAAACAGCGCAGCAGCAGCGCACGACGACAGGTGGCAGCTTCCGCAATGCCGACCATGGCTTCAAGCCGCGCGCCTTCCACGCGCTTTTGTTCGTCAGTCGCTGGGCTTTCGGCAATGCGATGGCGGGCCAGCGCAATATCCCCGGCGCCATAAAGCAGCAAGGCGCGCGCTGGCAGCCCATCTCGCCCCGCGCGACCGATTTCCTGATACCAGCTTTCAGGTGAACGCGGCAGATCGAGATGCGCGACCCAGCGCAGATCAGGCCGATCTATGCCCATGCCGAAGGCGATGGTCGCCGTCATCACCATTTCCTCACCGCGCGAAAAGCGTCGATGCGCTTCACGCTTGGCGCTGGCTTCCATGCCGGCGTGAAAGGAAATGGCTTCAGTGCCATCATCACGCAGCCAGGCGGCGGTGCTTTCGGTTTTGGCACGGCTGCCGCAATAGATAATGCCGGTGCCGCCAGCTTCGCGAATCAAGGCGCGGATTTGGCCGCGTTCATTCTCACGCGGCGCGGCTTCGATCAGGATATTGGGCCGGTCAAAGGAAGCGCGAAACACCGGCGCTTCCTGCAAGCCCAATTGCAGGCGGATATCTTCCACTGTGCGCGGATCAGCCGTGGCCGTCAGCGCCACGCGCGGCACATGCGGAAAGCGCGTGCCCAATATGCCAAGGCCGCGATATTCCGGGCGGAAATGATGGCCCCATTGGCTGACGCAATGCGCCTCATCCACCGCAAACAGGGCGATATCCAAGCCTTCAAGCCGCGCCTGCATCGTCTCCAGCGTCAGCCGCTCGGGCGAGACATACAGCAGCTTCAGCGTTCCATTGTGCAAATCACGCAGCACGCCGCGCGCTTCATCCGGCGGCAGTTCTGAATGCAAAGCGCTTGCGGCGACACCCTGTTGGCGGAGCGCGGCCACCTGGTCTTCCATCAGCGCAATCAAAGGGGAGACGACAATCCCAATCCCCGGGCGACAAAGTGCGGGCACCTGAAAGCATAGGCTTTTGCCGCCGCCGGTCGGCATCAGGACCAACCCCGAGCCACCAGCCGCGACATGGCGGATCACTTCTTCCTGCCGGCCGCGAAAAGCGCCATAGCCGAAGACGCGCCGCAAGGTCTCGCGCGGGGCGTCATGCATGGCATTCATGCGGGCGCGGCGATCAGTTGGCGGCGGCGCATCACACAGGGGCTCCGATTCGGGACTTCCCTTAGGTCGCCTGCCCGGCGCGCCGCGTCAATTGTCAGCGCATTAGCGGGAGCACGCCGCCCCACCAAGCACGCAAAACTTGGCGCAATGCGGGTGGTTCAGCGCAACGGGGCGGGATGCTTCAGCAAGTGTCGCGCCCAATTCGAATTGCGGGTCATAGGCCAAAAGCGTGCAGGCCAGCACGGCGGGGCGCGCCGCACCCTTGCGTTTCACCACCATGCGTGCGGAGGCGCACATCAGGCTATCGGGTGATTTGCCCAATATGCCCCAGCAGGCGGTGGTGATTTCCGGCACATCCGCTGCCGCATCCATTTCCGGAAACAGCATCAGCGCGACGGGATCTGTAGCATCCACCGAAATACCATTGGCCGCGAAAAGTGCCGCGAAATCGGCGCGGAGCTTCGGTTCATTGCCGGTGCTGAAGCCGGCGCGCCCGGCGATATGCACCCGAAAGCCGTGCTCTGCCAGAAAACGCAGCCCTTCCAGCGTGCGATCAAAACTGCCCGCGCCGCGCTCGGCATCATGGACCCTGGAATCCGGGTGATCGAGTGAAACGCGGAGCGTCAGGCTTGCACCATATTTTGCTTGCAGCGCCAGCAAGCCCGCCGCCTGGTTCATCATGGGCTTCATCGCATTGGTCAGCACCAATGCGCGGAAGCCACGCCGGAGTGTATCTTCCAGCATCGCCAAGAATTCAGGGTTCATGAAGGGCTCACCGCCCGTGAAGCCAACGTCACGGAGCGGGAGGTGCGATGCCTCAGCCTCATTCAAATAGGCCGCCACTTCGGCGGCACTGATATAGGAAAGCGCATCATTGCGCGGGCTGCTTTCAATATAGCAATTGGCGCAGGTGATGTTGCAGAGCGTGCCGGTATTGATCCAAAGCGTCTCAAGCGCTGTCAGCGCCACTTGCGCGCGGGTTTCACCTTTCGCGGTGATGCGTGGGTCGCGGAATTTCAGCGGGTCAAGCGGCTTCACGCTGGCGGGGTGATGATTCAAGGGCTCTCCTCTCCCAAAGCCGGATGGCCCTTCCGCGCGGGCCGAGGCAGCTTTGCATGAGGGGAGACCTATCATGGCAAGATCACGCGCAACAGGGCGCGGACCTGACCGCAAAAAACTACCGTGATCCAGCAGGCTGGACCACGGTAGAAAGCAGGACTTGGCGCCAAGTAGCAGTCACGGCGCCGATGGGAGAGACTAAGTCGCTTAGAAAACTGGCGACAGAAATGAGTGTAGCCGCGAAAGATTGCTGTTCGGTTTCGATGGTGGCGATTTCCCGCGCGCCCATTCTCCGCTAACAAACGCCCCATGTCCGCCCCCGCCCCCAACCTCCCCCTTGCCGGCCTCAAGCTCGTGGAGCGTGGCCAGTACATTGCCGCCCCCTTCGCCACGCGCCTGCTTGCGGATTTGGGCGCTGAGGTGATCAAGGTGGAACCCCCAGGCGGGGACCCGGTGCGCGGTTGGGGCAGCAATATCAATGGCAATGCCGTCTGGTTCAGCGTGCATGGGCGCAATAAGCTCAGCGTCACGCTTGATCTGAAAAAGCCCGAAGATCGCGCGAAGCTGATCGCGCTGCTCCGCCGCGCCGATGGGCTGATTGAGAATTTCCGCGCGGGTTATCTGGAACGCGTGGGCCTGGGGCCGGAAGTATTGCATCAGGAAAACCCGCGCCTCGTGATCGGGCGGATTTCCGGCTATGGGCAGGACGGCCCCTATAAGGACAAGCCCGCTTTTGGCGCGATTGGCGAAGCCATGGGGGGCCTTCGGCACCTCACGGGCCATCCCGGCGAACAGGGGCTGCCGCCGCCGCGCTGCGGGGTTTCCATCAGCGATGATCTGGCCGGGATTTACTGCGCGCTCGCCGTGGTTTCGGCCTGCTGGGCGGTGAAGGGCGACCCCAATGCCAAGGGCCGCGTGGTGGATGTGGATTTGGTCAGCAGCGTGTTTTCATTGATGGAAGGCATGCTGCCGGAATACGGGCTTTTCGGCTGGGTGCGTCAGCCGCAGGGCGCGGCCATCAAGACCGCCGCGCCGACCAACACCTACCCCTGCGCCGATGGCAAATGGCTTTGCGTTGCCGGCAATTCCGATTTGATCTTCCGCCGGCTGATGGCCGCGATTGGCCAGCCCGAATTGGCGGATGCGCCGCGCTTCGCCACCAATGGGCTCCGCTGCGACAATGTGGCGGAGCTTGACGCCGCCATCGCCGCCTGGACCCGCACCAAACCAGCCGCGGAGGCCGAGGCCATTTTGGAAGCGGCCGAAGTCCCGTGTTCTCGGCTTTATGACATGGCCGATTGCGCCAATGACCCACATTTCAGGGAACGCGGCTGGGTGATGGAAGTGGCGGACCCTCTGCTGGGCCAGGTGCTGCACCCGGCGGCACCCTTCCGCTTTGATGGCGTGGCGCCGCAGGATGTTGTGCGCTGGCCAGGCCCGGCGGCGGGGGCGCATAATGAGCATGTATTCGGTGAATTACTGGGTGAGATGAAGGAGAAGCAGGCATGACCGGCAAGGTGACCATCAGCGAAGTCGCCCCGCGTGACGGGATTCAATCCATCACCGGCGATTTCGTGCCGACCGAGGTGAAAACCGCCCTCATCCAGGCGCTGTATGATGCGGGGCTTCGGCGGATGGAAATCGGGTCCTTCGTGTCGCCCAAGGCCATTCCGCAAATGGCGGATACTGCGGCGGTGCTGGCTTTCACGAAAACCCTGCCGGGCTTGGAAAGCACTGTCTTGGTGCCCAATCGGCGCGGCTTTGATGCGGCCCTGGCCGGGGGCGCGGAACGGCTTGGCTTTTTCATGTCGGCGACGGCGGGGCACAACAAGGCCAATCTGAACCGCACGCGGGAAGAAAGCTTTACCGAATTAGCATCCTTGGTGCGCGATACGCCGAAGGGCACGCTGATCCGCTTCAACCTTTCCTGCGTCTTCCATTGCCCCTTTGATGGCGTGGTGGAAGATGCGGAAGCGCTTGATTGGGTGGAACGCATCGTGGCGCTGAACCCCGATATGGAAATCGCGCTGGCGGATACCACCGGCAATGCGAGCCCCGATCAGGTGCGGCGGGTTTTTGAAAAGGCTGAGGCCGCTTGGGGCCAGCGCTTCGCCTTTCATGGTCATGACACTTACGGGATGGGTGTGGCCAATGTGGCGGCGGCCTATGCTGCCGGCTGCCGCGTGATTGATAGCGCCGCGGGCGGCATTGGCGGCTGCCCCTTTGCGCCTGGCGCCACCGGCAATGTGGCAACCGAAGATGTGGTTTGGATGTTCCGCCGCATGGGGGTTGAAACCGGCGTGGCTTGGAATGGCCTGCTGGCGGCGGCCGATATGGCGGCGGGCATCAAGGGCGCCATTCCTGGTGGGCGGATGCGCGGCGTGCGCGCGGCGCGGCTCGCGGCCTGAGGGGTTGTTGCCGGCTGCGCGAAATCACGGCGCGGCCGGAATTCCTCCATTTTTCGGACGCTTTTGCGGGCCATGACCATCCTGCCTGATGCTTCAGTTCAGGCGTGGCGGAGTTGGCGCATGTCCGATAGCGAAATTACCCGGAAATTGGCCGAGCTTGACCGGTTACTGAATGACCCGGAAACCCGCATGGATGCGGGGCGGGTTTGGGCCTTGGCGCAGGAACTGAAAGCGCCCGCCGCCGGGATGGGCGCTTCGCGTCGCAATTAATAGCCGCACCTTCAGTATTGGAGCACGCGCGGCATATCCTTCGCCGCTGCGATCCAGCTTTTCACCGCGCTGAGTGACGGTGTCTGACGCACCATCTTTTTCTCTGCATTGGTTTTGGTCAGGGCATCAAACAGGTTTTGCGCATTGCGTTGTGCCAATTCCAGTACTGTATCCATTTAGTCGCGCGATTCCTTGCCGTGGAGCAGCCGAAGCCCCATGCGGCCTAGCTGAAGTTTCAGGAGATGTTGCATGCCGCGCCATCTGATAAAGCGTTCCTTTCGCCTGGCCGGGCACGCGACCTCGGTCGCGCTTGAGGCGGAATTCTGGGCCGAGTTAGACGCGCTCGCTCACCGAAATGGCCAAAGCCTGGCCGCCCTGGTGGCAGAAGTGGATGCGACACGTGCCGCTCAGGGCCTGCCTTTGGCAAGCGCACTGCGGCTTGCGGCGCTGACCCATGCGCGCGGGCGATAATCCTGCGCCGCGCTTAGCGAGAATTTCAAACGGGGGCTGTCCGAATGGCAGCTACGGGCCTAGCCTTCCAACCATGAAACGCGGCGGTTGCGAATCGTGTTGATTGCTCTTGCCCTAACCTTGGCTGCGCTGTGTCTGTTCAGTCTCGCGGCGCCCTTGCTGGCGCGGGCGGCGCTTGGCGTCAGGCTGCTTTATGCCGGCGCGGCCTTGGCGTCTTTGGTCTTCGCGCTGGGCGGGATTGTCGGGCTGATCGCAGCACCCGCCACGCTCGCGCTGCCCTTCGGCCCTCCCTGGGGGGTGATGCGGCTTGCGCTTGACCCGCTTTCCGCCTGGTTCCTGCTGATCCTGGGCCTTTGCGGCGTTGCTGCTTCCGCTTTCGCCTTCGGCCATGTGAAGGGGCCTGAGGCCGCGCGGCGGCTGGTGCCCTATCCGCTATTTCTCGCCGGCATGGCGCTGACCTTGCTTGCCGCGGATGGGTTTACCCTGGTGCTTGGATTTGAACTCATGTCCTTCGCGTCATGGGTGCTGGTCGCGCATGAACATGAACACGCGGAAAATCGCCGTGCCGCGCGGCTTTATCTGGGCTTCGCGGCCTTGGGGGGCGCGGCGCTGATCCTGTGTTTTGGCTTGCTGGCCGCTGGCGCTTCGGCGGGGGCGGGTTTCGCGGCCTTGCGCGCCGCGCCGCCTGATGGGTTGCGCGCTTTGGCGATATTGGTGCTGGTGTTGATCGGCGCGGGATCAAAGGCGGGGTTGGTGCCGCTGCATGTCTGGCTACCATTGGCGCATCCCGCCGCCCCCAGCCATGTGAGCGCGCTGATGTCAGCCGCCATGACCAAGGTGGCGCTGTATGTGCTAGCGCGTGTGATCTTCGATCTGGCCGGCCCGGCGCAGCCTCTGTTCTGGGGCGCGGTGCTGATGGCGCTGGGGCTGGCCTCCGCCATCATGGGGGCGCTGCGCGCCGCGATGGAGGAAGACACCAAAACGCTTCTCGCCTGTTCCACCATCGAGAATATCGGGCTGATCACGGTGGGGCTTGGCTTGGCCTTGGCGTTTCGCGCAGCGGATTTGGGCGCGCTGGCTGCGGTTGCGGCCGGTGCTGCGCTGCTGCATGCGCTGAACCACGCCATGTTCAAGACGCTGCTGTTTCTGGGCGCGGGTGAGGTGCTGCATGGCGCGGCATCGCGCCGCATGGATCGGCTGGGTGGCCTGATCCATGCCATGCCCTGGACCGCTGGCCTGGTGCTGTTGGGTGCTGCTGCGGCTGCGGCTCTGCCACCGCTTTCGGGCTTTGCCTCAGAATGGTTGCTGTTGCAGGCGCTGATTGCCGCCTGGCGCGTAGGCGATTTGGCCTTTCAGATTGGCGCCGCGGCGGCCACCGCTTTGGCGGCGCTGGCCGTGGCGTTGGCGGCTGCAGCGATGCTGCGCTTTTACGGCATGGTGTTTCTGGGTCGCCCACGCAGCCCGCGCGCCGCAGGTGCCACCGAGCTTTCCGGCGTGGCACGTGCTGCGCTGATCCTGCCCGCCGCGCTGACCGTGATCTTTGGCCTGATACCAGGGCATTTGCTGGAACTCGCCGCGCCGGCGCTGCGGCTGCTGACAGGTGCGGGGGCGGGGCTATCCGCCTTGGGCGGCGTGACGGTGACGGTTGCAGAAGGCGGCGCGGGTTATGCGCCGCTGATCGTTTTTGTGTTGTTGCTGCTGCTGGGCGGCAGTGTTGCGCTGCTCCTGCGGCGGCAGGCGCCGGGCATTGCACGCGGCCCAGCCTGGGATTGCGGCTTCATCGCGCCACCGCATCATCTGCCCTTTGGCGATCCGGCGACGCAAGTCTCGGCCGCCGGCATGGCGCAGCCGTTGCGTCGTATGCTGGGCAAGACGCTGCTGGCGGCGCGCGAGAAGGTGGAAATGCCGCCCCCCGGCAATACCGCGCCCGCTCGCTTGCAGGCGGGGTTTCATGATCCTGTGCTGGCGCTGATTTCCGGGCCCTTGCCACGGGCGCGTGACAGGCTGGCGGCGCTTGCGGAACGCTTGCGTGATTTCTCGCTCAGGCAATGTCTGGCGCTTGGCTTTGCGGTGTTGCTTGCGTTGATGGCGCTGCTGATTTGGCTGGAACGGACATGAGTATCCTCACCAGCCTTGTCACGCAGCTTTTGCATCTGGCGCTGATGCTGGCACTGGCGCCGGTGCTGACGGGCTCTGTGCGCTGGCTGAAGGCGCGGCTGATGGGAAGGCGCGGGCCGCATCCTTTGCAGCCCTGGCGCGATTTTTTGAAGCTTTTGAAGAAGCGACCGGTGCTGGCGGAAAACGCCTCCATCATTTCGCAAGCAGCGCCTTATGTCGCGTTGGCCTCTGCGCTGCTGGCGGCGGCGCTGGTGCCGAGTTTTGCGCGCGGCATGGTGTTGGCACCCTTCGCGGATTTGCTGCTGATTGCAGGGCTTTTGGCGCTGGGGCGCTTTGCCATGGCGCTGGCGGGGATGGATGTGGGCACCGCCTTTGGCGGTATTGGTGCGACACGCGAAATGGCCTTTGCTGCGCTCGCGGAACCCGCCTTGGTATTAGCCGCGTTGATTTTCGCCATTCTGGCCGGCACGACGAATCTGGATGTGATTACTGGGATTTTCCAGGAAGGCACGCTTGGGCTGCGTGTCTCGCTCGGCTTTGCCGCGCTTGCGCTGCTGGCGGTGGCCGTCGCGGAAAACGCGCGCATTCCAGTGGATAATCCCGCGACGCATCTGGAACTCACCATGGTGCATGAGGCGATGATCCTGGAAGCATCCGGGCGGCATTTGGCGGTGTGGGAATTTCAGGCATCGCTCCGCCTCACGCTTTGGTTGGCGCTGCTGGCGGCGGCTTTTCTGCCCTTCGGCATGGCGGCGCCTGGCGCGGGGCCGATCGCCTGGGTGATCGGGCTATGCGTCTTCATCGTGAAAATGGCCGCGCTTGCTTTTGCGCTGGCGGTGTTCGAATCCACCATTGCCAAGATGCGCGTGTTTCGCGTGCCGGAATTTCTGGGTGCGGCGCTGCTGCTTGGCTTGCTGGGCGCGTTATACCTTTTTGTCTCGACGGGGCTGTCATGAGTTTCGGGCAGCTTCCCTATGATTTGGCGCATCTTTTGGGAGGGGCGGTGCTGCTGCTGTCCTTTGTGCTGCTCTATCAGCGGC
Organism: Allobosea thiooxidans; assembly: GCA_943370125.1. Taxonomy (GTDB): domain Bacteria; phylum Pseudomonadota; class Alphaproteobacteria; order Acetobacterales; family Acetobacteraceae; genus Neoroseomonas. Next base: position 15,339 of record CALRPR020000048.1, read on the forward strand.
GCATCTCAGCGGTGATCAATGCCTTCGCGACACAAGGCGCGCTGCTCGCATTGGCTGCGGCATGGCAGGGCTATGTGCAGGGGGCGGCGGGGCTTTACGTGACGGCGGCGATTGCCTTTGGCGCCAAGGCGGTGCTGATCCCCTATGCGCTGCATCGGCTGGTGCGGCGCTTCAATTTGCAACGCGGCGTTGATCCTGCGCTTGGTATTGGCGCTTCGCTGATTGCCGGCGTGGCGCTGGCGGGCTTCGCCCTGCTGGTGGTGCTGCCGGCAACTGCCGGACAGCGCGCCTTGGCGCGGGAAGATTTGGCGCTTGCGCTTTCCGTGGTGCTGCTGGGCGGCCTGATGATGATCACGCGGCGCAATCTGATCAGCCAGGTGATCGGGCTGCTCAGCTTGGAAAATGGGTTGATCCTTGCCGCCGTGGGTGTCGCCGGCATGCCGCTGGTGATGGAACTTTCCACCGCCGCGCTAGTGTTGATGCTGGCGGTGATCGCTGGTGTCTTTGCGCTGCAAATGGGCGAAAGCTTCCAAAACCTGGATACGGAAAGCCTGGATACACATAGGGGAGAAGGCGAATAATGCCGCTGCCCTGGATCATGGTGTTTTTCCCCTGGGTGGGTGCGTTGGTCTTGCTGGCCTTGCCAAGACTTCGCGCCGCCGCGGCGGTGAATATCGGCTGCGCGGGCATTTCCTTTCTGCTGGCCTTGGCGCTGTTCACCGTGCCGCAGGGCGAACAGGGCTGGACGCGGATTGATGCGCTGAACCTTCCCTTTGTGCTGCTGGCATCCTTTGTGGCTTTGACCACCGCCATTTTCTCGGCCGCCACGCTGGCGGCGGAGGGTTTTGATCACTGGCGCATCCGTGCCTATCATGGCGCTTTTCAGGTTTTTCTGGGCGCGCAATATTTGGCGCTGCTGTCGGATAATCTTGGCGTGCTTTGGGTGGCGATTGAAATCGCGACCCTTGCCAGCGTACTGATGGTGGCGGTGCATCGCACGCCGGCGGCGATGGAAGCTGCGTGGAAATTCTTCATGCTTTGTGGCTTTGGGATTGCGCTGGCGCTCTTTGGCACCATCCTGCTCTATTCCGCCGCGCAAGCGCTATTGGATGCGGAAAGCGGGCTTTCCTGGGTAGCGCTACGGCGCGTGGCAGCGCGATGCGATGCAGATACGTTGAACCTGGCTTTCGTTTTCCTGCTGGTGGGCTATGGCACCAAGGCGGGCCTGGTGCCGCTGCATTCCTGGCTACCCGATGCGCATGCCGAAGGCCCTATTGCGATTTCCGCCGTGCTGTCCGGGCTTTTGCTGAACGCTGCGATGCTGGCTGTGCTGCGCGCAAAAGCCATTGTCGGCGCGCATCCCGGCACCATTGCGGTCGGGCCTTTGCTCATGACGCTCGGGCTCGCTTCAGTGCTGCTGGCATCGCTGGCACTTTGGCGGCGGCGAGACGCGCGGCGCTTTTTTGGTTGGAGTTCCATTGAACATATGGGCATTGCCGCCTTTGCCTTTGGTGTTGGTGGCCCGGCGGCGACGCTTGCGGGCTTGCTGCATATGTTGGGTCATTCACTGGTGAAAAGCGCAATTTTCTTCGGTGTTGGGCGCGCCGTGCAGCGAAAGGGTAGCCAGAAACTCGCGGATATTTCAGGACTGGTGGCAAGTGATCCCTGGCTTGGCTGGGGCCTCGCTTTGGCGATTGGCGCCATTGCCGGGCTGCCGCCCTTTCTGCTGTTTGCGTCAGAATATGCCGTACTGAATGTGGCTATGGCAGCGCAGCCCTGGCTTGCTGTGGTCTTGGCAATTGGGCTGGTGCTGGCGGTGACGGCGCTGATCCATACGCTGCAAGCGCTATGTTTTGGTGTGGCAACACCTGATGTGGCGCCGGCTGGCAGCGCGCTTGCGGTGCTTGTGCCGCTTTGGCTGCATTTGGCGGTGGCGTTGTTGCTGGGGCTCGCCATGCCCACGCTTTTCAGCGGTTTTCTCAAGGCGGCAGCGGGGATGGTCGGATGATGGGGCCGGCTTCCAGCCTGATCCGCAGCGGCAATCCGCAAGGGGCAAAGCCTTATGAGCGGTTTTTGCTCTCGCCCACCGCTTGGGGGCAATTGCCGGCGGCTTTGCAGCAGGAAACGGAATTGGCGCTGCTTGGGCTTTGGGCAGATGCGACGCAGGTGCATGCCTGCTTCCTGCATGAACCAAGCGCGGAAGCCGTGTTGGCTTCAACACCGGCGGCAGGGTGGAATTACGCCGCGCTTTCCCCCGCGCGCCCCGGCGCGGTGCGCTTTGAACGCATGATCCTGGAATTATGGGGCCATCGCGCCGAGGGTGCGGTGGATTTACGCCCATGGCTGGATCACGGCCGCTGGAATTTGCGCCACCCGCTCGCCGCCAAACCCATCCCCTTTGCGGGAGAAGCCCCGCAGCCGGAATTCCTGCCGGTAGAAGGGGAGGGCATTCACCAAATTCCCGTCGGCCCCATTCATGCCGGCGTCATTGAACCCGGACATTTCCGCTTTTCCGTCCAGGGAGAAGTGGTCGTGCGGTTGGAACAGCGGCTTGGCTACACGCATAAGGGCACGCTTTCGCTCATGCTTGGCACGTCGCCCCGTGCTGCTGTGCGTTATGCGGCGCGGCTTTCCGGCGATACCACCGTTGCGCATTCCTGGGCGTTTTCGGCGGCGGTGGAAGCAGCACTTGGTGTCACGCCACCACCTCGCGCGCTGCATCTCCGCGCGCTGATGCTGGAATTGGAACGTATCCATAATCATCTGAATGATTGGGGTTTTGTCTGCAATGACGCAGCCTTCGCCTTCCCCCATGCGCGCTGCGGTTTTCTGCGCGAAGGCGTGCTGCGCGCCATTGCCGCCGCTTTCGGGCATCGGCTGATGATGGACCGCGTTCTGCCAGGTGGTGTCGCGCCCGATATCGCGCCGCGCGGGGCCGAGGCGATTCTGGCCGCGCTGGATGCGGTGGAAACCGAAATCCCATCTCTGATGCAGATTTATGAGGCGCATGCCAGCTTGCAGGATCGCGTGGTGACTACGGGATATTTGCGCCCCGATCTGGCACGTACCTTCGCCGCGGGCGGGCATGTGGGCCGCGCTTCCGGGCGTGGTTTTGATGCGCGCCGCCTGCCGCAAAACAAACCCTATCCAACCTTGCGTTTTGATGTGCCGGTGTTGGAAGCAGGCGATGTGGATGCCAGAGTTCGCATTCGCGTGACTGAACTCAGCCAATCCATCGCGCTTGTCCGACAAATCCTGACCAGCCTTCCATCCGGTGAGTTGATGGCGCCTTTGCCGGTGCGCGCCGGCGAAGGTGTTGCGATGATTGAAGGCTTTCGCGGTGAATGCCTGCATTGGGTGAAGCTGGATGATGGCGGGATCATCCAGGCACTTTTCCCGCGTGATCCTTCCTGGCTGCAATGGCCGCTTCTGGAAGCGGCGATTGAAGACAATATCGTCGCCGATTTCCCGCTATGCAATAAATCCTTCAATTGTTCCTATAGCGGAGTGGATTTGTGATGCTGTGGCCAAAGCTCGCTCGCGCGCTATTCGCGAAGCCACTCACGGATAATGCGCCGCTGGTGCCGCGTGAGACCATCCAGGCTTTGGGCGAAAGACTGGCCGCCACCAGCCGTGCGCGTTTGGGCCGCAGCCTTGCGATCCGGGAAGTGGATAGCGGTTCCTGCAATGGCTGTGAGCTGGAAGTGAATGCGCTGCAGAATGTCGCCTATGATCTGGAACGCTTCGGGCTGCGCTTTGTCGCCTCCCCCAAACATGCCGATGTATTGTTGGTGACTGGTCCCGCCTGCCTCAATATGCGTGAAGCCTTGGAGCGCGCGCTGGCCAGCACGCCGGAGCCACGCTGGGTAGTGGCGGCAGGTGATTGCGCGGTGGATGGCGGCGTTTTCAAGGGTTCCTATGCGGTAGAAAACGGCATTGCCGCCGTGCTGCCGGTGGATTTGCTGATCCCGGGCTGCCCGCCTACGCCCGCGCAATTGCTGGAAGGGCTGCTTTCTCTGCTGGAAGCGGAATCGGCAAAAAAATAGGGCCGGCTGGATTTAACCAGCCAGCCCAAAGGTACCATCCGAAGACGGACCAGTTGCGGCGCGGCATGCCGGGAATGAGCCGCGCGACGAGATCAGAATGCCAGCCCTCACCTCTCGCCCCCGTGAGCGGTAGCTTAATTTTTATCAAGAATGTTAGGTGCCTTCAGATCAGGCAAAGCTCAGCCAAATCGCGCCGCAGCTTGGGCGGCAGGGCTTCCAGGCCACGGGTGGGCGGGCGCGCCTGGTTCACATCCGCCGGCGCTTCTTCCGGCTTCAAATAGCGCCAGCCCTGGAAGGGCTTCATCTGGCGGGCTTCCACCGCCACCAGCGTGGGGTCCAGCAGCAAGGCCGCGCAGGGGGTTTTGTCGTCCCATTCTTCCTCGCGGATTTCCAGGATGCGCTGGCGCACGCGGATGAAGCCGCCAATCACCCAATAGATCGAACCACCATTGCAGAGTTCCTCGACTCGCTTCGGGAACATGCGCGTCCAGGCGCGCAAGGGCGGGTCTTCCTTCAGGCGGAGCGCCTGCAACGCCGCCAGCGCCGCGACATCCTTGGGGCCGACCGAGAGTTTGATGAGGTTCAACACAGGGCTTCAATGGCCGGAAGCGCCCCGAGTCGGCAAGTGCCTTAGGTCAAAGCGCGCCAACCAATATCGCGCCGACAAAACCCGCCCGGCCAATCGAGCAGGTCCACGGCTGCATAGGCCGCATCGCGGGCTTCGCGCAAAGTCTTGCCCGTCGCCGAGATACCCAGCACGCGGCCGCCGGTGGCAATCAAGGCACCATCTTCGCGCCGCGCCGTGCCGGCATGGAACACCTGCACGCCCGGCACTTGGCCCGCCGCTTCCAGGCCGTGGATTTCGCTGCCCTTGGCGTAGCTGCCCGGATAACCCTGCGCGGCCATCACCACCAGTATCGCATGCAGCGCTTCCCAACGCAGATCAAACCGCGCCAATTCGCCATCGCAGGCGGCGAGCAAGGCCGGCAACAAATCAGATTTCAAGCGCAGCATCAGCACCTGACATTCCGGATCCCCAAAACGCACATTGAATTCAATCAGCTTCGGGCCTTCCGCCGTGATCATCAGCCCCGCGAAAAGCACGCCTTTGAAGGGCGCACCGCGCCGCGCCATTTCGGCCAGCACCGGGCGGATGATGCGCGCCATGACATCTTGCTGAAGTGCCTCAGTGAAAATCGGCGGCGGCGAGTAAGCGCCCATGCCGCCAGTATTGGGGCCGGTATCGCCATCGCCCACGCGCTTATGGTCCTGCGCCGCACCCAGCGGCAAAGCGGTGGCGCCATCACACAGTGCGAAGAAGCTGATTTCCTCACCAACCAGACATTCTTCGATGACGACGGAAGCCCCCGCTGCGCCATGGATGCGGTCTTCCATGATATCGGCAATGGCGGCTTCGGCTTCGGCAAGAGTCGCGGCCACCACCACACCCTTGCCGGCGGCGAGCCCATCGGCCTTCACCACAATCGGCGCGCCCTTTTCGCGAATATAGGCGCGCGCAGTGGCGGCATCGGTGAAGCGCGCCCAGGCGGCGGTGGGCGCACCGGCGGCATCCGCCACTTCCTTGGTGAAGGTTTTGCTGCCTTCCAACCGCGCGGCGGCGGCAGAGGGCCCGAAGCATTTCAGCCCGGCGGCAGCGCAGGCATCCGCAAGGCCGAGCGTGAGTGGCGCTTCCGGCCCGACCACCACCAGATCAATGGCATTGTCCTTGGCGAAGGAAACCAGGCCGGAAATATCCTCGGCACCAATCGCGACGCATTCCGCCACTTCTGCAATACCGGCATTGCCTGGCGCGCAAAACAGCTTTGTCAGCAGCGGCGATGCTGCCAATGCCCAGCAGAGCGCGTGTTCGCGGCCACCGCCACCCACCACCAGAACGCGCATTGCACCCCTCGCCGATCAGTTTGCAAAGCGGTGATTACGCCTTGCGTTGCGTGGCGCCAAGGTGGGTTTCAGCCGAGGCGGTTCGGGTCCGAATCCAGCGCGTAGCCGGCGGAACGCACGGTGCGGATCAGATCAACCTCATGATCCTGATTGATGGCCTTGCGCAGTCGGCGGATATGCACATCCACGGTGCGCGGTTCCACATGGATATCGCGGCCCCAAACGGCATCCAGCAATTGTTCGCGCGCAAAAACGCGGCCCGGATGCTGAAGGAAGAATTCAAGCAGCCGGTATTCTGTCGGGCCCAAATGAAGTGGCCGCCCGTCGCGCGTCACGCGATGTGCATCCTGATCCATGGCAACATCAGCGTAAGCCAGCGTGCCCTTGGAAGCCACGCGACCAGACCTGCGCAGCAAAGCGCGGATGCGCGCGATCACATGCTCCATCGCAAAGGGCTTGGCGATGTAATCATCCGCGCCGATATCAAGCGCGCGCACCGCATCCTGATCTTCCGTGCGGGCGGTCACCATGATGATAGGCAAATCGCGTGTTTCAGCGCGGCGGCGGAGCTGACGGCAAACCTCGATGCCCGAAAGCGACGGCAGCATCCAATCCAGCAGCATGACATCAGGCCGCGCTTCGGCCACACGCAAAAGCGCTTCCTGGCCATCAGCGGCTTCATCCACCCGAAAACCCTGCTTTTCCAGATTATAGCGCAACAGGGTCAGAAGAGGTGCCTCGTCTTCCACGATCAGTACCGTGGGCTTGGCGAGGCTGCTGTAGTTTTCTGCCATCATGCCCATACCTATTCTCCTGGTGCGCGGACGACGGCGAAGGCCGAGGTATCACCCTTGGGCCGATCTTCCGGCAGGGTTTCGCCGCGCACGGCGAAGTGGATGCGTTCAGCGATATTCGTGGTGTGATCGCCAATGCGTTCCAGATTTTTGGCGATGAACAATAAATGCGTCGCGGCGGTGATATTGCGTGGGTCTTCCATCATATGCGTCAGCATTTCACGGAAAATGCCGTTGTAGATTTCATCCACCGGTTCATCCGCGGCCCAGACGCGTTCCGCGGCATCAGCATCGCTTTGCACCAGCGCATCCATGGCGGCCTTCAGGTTTTCCTGCACCAGATGCGCCATGCGTTCAAAGCCATTCATGCTGCCAAGCCCAGGCAGGGAGGCAAGAACGATGGACCGCTTGGCCGCATTGGCCGAGTAATCGCCGATACGTTCCAGATCATTGGAAACCTTCATGCAGGCAATGATCAGGCGCAAATCCGCGGCCATGGGCTGACGCAGCGCGAGTAGCGTGACGCAAAAGCCTTCGATTTCACGTTCAAGCTGGTCAATCTGGAGATCGCGCTGCACCACTTCGCCGGCCAAATCACTATCCCGGCGCACCAGGGCGCGGGTGGCATCCGCCACCTGGCGTTCTACCAGCCCGCCCATGCGCGCGATCATGTCGCGCAGCTTGCGCAAATCCTCACCATAGCTGCGGACAATATGTTCTGTTGGCATGTGTATGCTCCTGCCTGGCTCAGCCAAACCGGCCGGTGATGTATTCTTGCGTCTTTGGGTGCTTGGGCGCGGTGAACAACTGCGCCGCCGGCGCCACTTCAATCAGCTCACCCAGATAGAAAAACGCGACCTGATCCGCACAACGCGCAGCCTGCTGCATGTTGTGCGTCACGATTGCAATGGTGAAATCGCGCTTCAATTCGTCAATCAGCTCCTCGATCTTCAAGGTGCTGATGGGATCAAGGGCTGAGGTTGGTTCATCAAACAGGATCACCTCAGGCCGCACGGCGATGGTGCGGGCGATGCAAAGCCGCTGCTGCTGCCCGCCAGAAAGGCCAAGGGCGGAACGGTCCAGCCTGTCCTTCACCTCATTCCAGATGGCAGCGCGCGTCAGCGCCCATTCGATGCGTTCACCCATTTCGGACTTGGAAAGCTTCTCATGCAGGCGAATGCCGAAGGCGATGTTTTCGTAAATCGTCATCGGGAAGGGGGTGGGCTTCTGGAACACCATGCCCACCTTCGCACGGAGAGAATTGAGATCCGTGGAATCGGCAATGATGTTTTCGCCGTCCATCATCACCTCACCCGTCGCGCGCTGGCCAGGGTAAAGGCTGTACATACGGTTCAGCACGCGGAGCAGCGTGGATTTGCCGCAGCCGGAAGGCCCGATCATGCCCGTGACCTGCCGGTCCGGCAGATCAAGCTTGATTTCCTTCAGGGCGCGGTTATCGCCATAGAAGAAATCCAGATTGCTGATCGCCACGCGCGCTGTGTTCAGCGCGGCTTCTGACCGTGCCTGCATGCCGCCGAAGCTTGTCGTTCCGGCGCCTTGGTTTTGCGTTGCGGTGGAAAGGCTCATTTTCTCCGTCCTTCCGGTCAGATACGGCTGCGCAGCAATGTGCGCGCCAGAATATTGAGGCTGAGTACGCCCAAAGTGATCAGAAGCGCGCCGGCCCAGGCAAGTGCGATCCAATCCTCAAATGGCGAACCGGCAAAGGCATAGATTGTCACCGGCAGGCTGGACATCGGCTTTGAAAGATCCGTGGACCAGGCGTTATTGCCGAGCGAGGTGAACAGCAGCGGCGCGGTTTCACCCGCCACGCGCGCAACGGCCAGCAAGACACCGGTGATGATGCCCGCAAGGGCAGCGCGCCAGCAGATCAGCACGATCATTTTCCACTTGGGCGCACCAAGCCCGACCACCGCTTCACGCAGCGTATTCGGGATCAGTTGCAGCATGTCTTCCGTGGTACGCACCACAATGGGAATGACAATGATGGCAAGCGCGGCGATGCCGGCCCAACCGGAAAACCCGCCAAAGGGCAACACCAGGATCTGATAGACAAACAACCCGATCAGGATGGACGGCGCGGAGAGCAGAATGTCCGAGACAAAGCGTACCGCATTCCCCAGCCAGGTATCCTTGGCATATTCGGCCAAATAGGTGCCAACCAGCATGCCGATGGGCGTGCCGATTGCAGTGCCGATCAGGGATTGGATCAGGCTGCCCACAATGGCGTTCAACAGCCCGCCCTCGGAACCAGGCGCCGCGGTAACATGGGTGAAGACCCGCAGCGACATGGCTTCAAAACCACGATAGAACAGCGTGATCAGGATCGAAGCCAAAAGCACCAGACCAATGATCGTCGCCGCGAGGCAAAGCGTGCGAATGATCCTATCCGTCCGCTTGCGGGAAGCGCCAAGCCGCGCGGCCGTAGCAACATCCTTGCGCGGGCCTGGATGGGACATGGAGGAAAAGGCGAGCGACATGGTTCAGACCTTCAGCCGCGACCGCAGCAAATAGCGCGATGTGGCCAAGACCACAAAGGAAAGCACGAAAAGGATGAAGCCAAGCGCCAGCAAGGATGCCAGCTTCAAGCTGCCTATTTCGCTCTCACCAAACTCAAGCGCGACGAGGGAGGCGATGGTATTCCCCGGCCCAAAGAGTGAGGTTGAAATCCGGTTCGCATTGCCGATCACGAAGGTCACCGCCATGGTCTCACCCAAGGCGCGACCAAGGCCGAGCATGATGCCGCCCACAACGGAAATCCGCGTATAGGGAATGACAACACCTTTCATGACTTCCCAGGTCGTGGCGCCAAGGCCATAGGCGCTTTCCTTATAGACAGGCGGGACTTGTTCAAACACATCGCGCATGGTGGCTGCGATGAAGGGCAGCACCATGATGGCCAGGATGAAGGCCGCGGTGAATAACCCCGTACCGAAAGGCGGCCCCTGAAACAGGAAGCCAATCAGCGGCAATTCCCCAAACGTATCAATGATGAAGGGCTGCACATGCTGCGCAAAGGCCGGCGCGATGACGAAAAACCCCCACATGCCGTAGATGATGGAGGGTACCGCGGCCAGAAGTTCCACCGCCGTGCCGACCGGCCTGCGCATCCAGGGTGGCGCCAATTCGGTCAGGAAAAACGCCACACCAAAGGCCAAGGGTACGGCCAGAATGATGGCAAGCACCGCGGTGACGATGGTGCCATAGATGGACACACCGGCGCCGAATAATTCCTTGACCGGGTCCCAATCCGTGGAGGTCACGAAGGCGACACCAAAGGCGCGAAAGGCCGGCAGGCCGGCGATGAAAAGTTCAATGATCAGGGCGCCGAGCAGGATCAGCACGAATATGCCGGCGGCCTGACAGACCAGGGCAAAGACCTTATCCCCCAAGCTGCTACCACGACGGCTGGCGGCTCGGGGAGGGGTGGCGGATGCGGAAGCCAAGGGTCACCCCCGGGTTAGGATTGGGTAGAAGCCCCCGCAGGCAAGGGCTGCCTGCGGGGAATATGCGCCTCAGGCGCCGAAGCTTTGCCGCCAGGCGGCGCGAACTGCATTATGCACAGATTCGGGCAGCGCGATGTATTCAAGTTCGGTCGCCAATTGGCTGCCATTGGTGAAGGCCCAATCGAAGAAGCGGCGCACATTGGCGCTGCGTGCGGCATCCGTCGGGTTGGTGGGCAGTAGGATGAAGGTGGGCGCCACAATCGGCCAGGAATCCGGCCCGGCCTGGTCAATCACATTAGCGGCAAAGCCGGGCACGGACCAATCAGCGGCGGAAGCGGCGGCCATGAAGCTTTTGTGTTCAGGCTTCACGAAATTGCCGGCATTGTTGCGGATTTGCGTTGTCACCAGCTTATTGGTGATGGCGTAGGCGTTTTCCACATAGCCAATGGCGCCACGCACATTGCGGACCGTGCCGGCGACGCCTTCATTGCCACGCGCGCCGGTACCGGCGGGGAAGCGCACCGAAGTGCCCACGCCAACCTTTTCCCTGAATTCAGGGGAAACGGCGGAAAGGTAAGACACCCACACAAACGTCGTGCCCGAACCATCCGCGCGATAAGCCGGCGCAATGGTGAGGTTCGGCAGCGAAAGGCCCGGGTTCAGGGCGACGATCTGCGCGTCATTCCAGCGGGTGATCTTGCCGAGATAGATATCAGCCAGCAAAGGGCCGGTCAGGCGAAGCTGATCTTCAGCGATGCCCGGAATATTCACAATGGCGACCAGCGAGCCCATCACGGTGGGGAATTGCAGCAGGTTGGCTTCGGTCAATTGCTGGGCATTCAAGGGCGCATCAGTGCCACCGAAATCCACCGTGCGGTTGCGGATCTGGTTGATGCCCGCGCCCGACCCCACGGATTGGTAATTCACCTGAATGCCAGTGGGCGTGCGCGCCGCTTCCGCCCATTTCTGATAGATCGGGTTGGGGAAGGTCGCGCCCGCGCCTGTGATCTGGGCTGTCTGGGCCTTCGCACCGAAAACGGGAAGGGTGAGGGCGGCGCTGGCGCCAAGAAGAAGGGATCGCCTGTTCACAGGAATGCTCCGATTGCTTTGCCAAACCGCTCCGGCTGGGCGGCCTTGCGCTTCTAGAAAGGCCCCGCGACTCTTCGATTGCATTTTTATGAAGGTTTTATGACAAGCATCCGGACAAGTCTCGGCGTTATCCACCGATCTATTTATACCAACCCGGCCGGCGCTTCGCCTGGAAGGCGGCCAGACCTTCCCGCCCCTCGGGCGCGGCGCGCTGCATCCAGCCCTCCTGCGCCAATTGCGCCACCTGGCGGGGCGAAAGGGTCAGCCCATTGGCCTCCAGGAAGGAGGTTTTGGTCATGGCAATGGCAGTGGGCGCAGAGAGCATCATCTGGTCAATGATGAAGGCAAGGCGGGCTTCGATGGCGT
>CALRPR020000049.1:0-26466 GCA_943370125.1 Allobosea thiooxidans
CTCGCCCGCCATTGGCGGGCGTTAGTGGCGCTGAGCCGGTCTAGTAACGGTGCTACTCGACCAACGCCAAAGCATGCTCCGCAATCATCGCCTCCTCATCCGTATGGCGGATCAGCACGCGCACGGGATCACCCGCGCAACCGATCTCAGGGCGGTTGGCGGCATTGGCTTCAGGGTCCAAATTGATGCCCAGAAAGCCGAGCCCCGCGCAGATGCGTGCGCGAACGCCATGCGCGTTCTCACCAATGCCGGCGGTAAACACCAAGGCGTCTATGCCGCCGATGGAAGCGGCCAACGCGCCAATTTCGCGGCGCACACGAAAGGCGAAGTGATCCAAAGCGGCTTCGGCGGCCTCAGTCCCGGCGGCTTCAATGGCGCGCACATCCTGCGATACGCCGGACATGCCCTTCAAGCCGCTATCGTGATACAGCAAATGCGCGATATCGGCTGATGTCATCTGCAAACTATCCAGCATGTGCAGCACCACGCCGGGGTCCAATTGGCCGCTGCGCGTACCCATGGGCACGCCATCCAGCGCGGTAAAGCCCATGGTGGTGGCGCGGCTTTGGCCGCCTTCAATCGCGCAAAGCGATGCGCCATTGCCAAGATGGGCCACAACCAGCCGTGCGCGCCCAAGTGCTGCATCCTCGGCGGCCAGGCGGCGCGCGATATATTCGTAAGACAGGCCATGAAAGCCATAGCGCAGGATGCCCTGATCAAAAAACCGTGGCGGCAGCGCGAAACTTGCGGCGGCATGGCTTTGCGTTCGGTGAAAGGCGGTATCGAAACAGGCGATTTGCGGCACACCCGGAAAATGCCGCGCGGCGGCCTCAATGCCCGCCAGATTATGTGGCTGGTGCAGCGGCGCCAAAGGCACCAGCGCGCGGAGCTTCGCCATGATGGCATCCGTGATGATCACCGGCGCGCTCAAATCCCGCCCGCCATGCACCACGCGATGGCCGATGGCGCGAATGGCGGCACCAGCCAACAGCGGCGTGAGAGCCCCCAGAATCACACCAATCGCGCCTTCATGGCCCTTGGGTGCCTCGGCGGCTGAGAACTTGCGTTCCGCAACGCGCACCCCCGCAGCATCGCGCAGGATGAAATGCGGCGCGGCGCCTATGCCTTCCATCTGGCCATCATAACACTGCGCCAAGACGCTGCCATTCACAGCAAACACCGCGAATTTCATCGAAGATGACCCCGCATTAAGCACCAGAATCGCGGCCTGGTCGGAAGGCGGGGCTGTCATGCGAATCTCCATGTTTTGCTCCGCGCATTACCATTACCGCGGCCGGGCGCCTTGCGCCGAATCATGCCTGGACCACCCCTTCAACAGGGGGCGAAGCGGATGCGTTCTATCCGTGCATCCAGCCGCGCCTTGGTATCCTCCACATCCGTGCCCACAACAATTTCAAGCACCGGCGGCACGGTGCTGCTGCGGAATATGGTGCGCCAATCACGCGTGATTTCGGCTTTCTCCTCAAACCAGCGGCCCTTTTCCGCATCGGCGGGGCGGCGGACATAAACCTGGCCAAGGCCATGCACATAGGGGTTGGCGAAGGGGCGCGGTTCCTGGCCGGTGCCACCCCACACATAAGCGATCATGCTGCGCGGCAGGCGGTGATCCCCGGCCATGGTCTGGGCAAGAGTATGCTGCGCCCTTTGCAGGAAGCTGGCTTCTGGCGGCCAGCCATCGAAGCCCACGGTAATGGCAATGGCGCGATCATCGCCCCCCTTGCGATCAAGGGGCGTGGCCGGGGGGCCGTGATCCACGCGCCAGCGCCAAAAAAGGCAGGCATCAGCCGTGGTGACAGAACGCCAAACGAAACTCCCCTGCCCCACACCGGTGATGCGCAAGCCGCCATCGGGCAGGGCTTCGAATTGCGCGGGCTTGATGCCGGGCCAGCCGCCCTTCTGCCAGCCGGCACCACGCAGAGGGTCAGGCGTGGGCAGGCGTTCCGCCGGGGCGCCCAGCAAGGGCGCCAACAGCAGGACTAACAGGGCACGGGCAAGCGGCGGCATGGGCTGAAATATGGGGCGGCCCAGGCCGATGGTAAATGCCGCGCTTTTAGAGCCTTAGGCGAGCAGCGCCGCCCGCGCCCGCTCCACCACACGATCCGTGAAGGTGCCAGCGCTGCCAAGGTAACTGCTGGGGTCCGTCATGGCTGCGACCGCCGCCGTATCCAACCGCGCCGCAATGGCCGGGATGCGCGACAAAGCGGCAGCAAGCGTGATGCCTTCCGCGCGGACCGCATCGCAGGCGTCATTGACTTTATGGTGCGCCTCGCCACGGCCCAAAATGGGGGCCAGGCGCATCATCACTGCCTCACCCATAATCATGCCATGCGTCGCTTCCAGATTGGCCTGCATCCGCGCTGAATCCACTTGCAGCCCCTCGGCCAGGAAGCACGCCTGCGCCACAGCGCCATGGGTCAGCAGGAAGGCTTGCGGCAAAGCCAGCGCCTCTGCCTGCCAGGGGCCGGTGCCGCGTTCCAGATCATGCGCCATGGCGGAGAGCATTTGCGGCACCAGCGCATGCACGCCCCGCGCCTGCGCCAGAATATACTCGCAGGCGATCGGGTTGCGCTTTTGCGGCATGGTGGAAGACCCGCCGCGCTTTGGCACATGCGGTTCCGCCACCTCGGCCAATTCCGTTTGCATCAGCAGCATCACATCCGTGCCGATCTTCGAAAGACTGCCGCAGAGCACGCCAAGCCAGCAAGCCACTTCCGCAACCCCATCGCGCGCCACATGCCAGGGGATATCGGCTTCGATAAGGTCAAGTTCCTGCGCCAAGGCGCCCGCCACCGGCAAGCCCTGATCGCCCAATGAGGCAAGCGTGCCAGAAGCGCCGCCAAAACCAAGGCGCAGCACGCGCGGGCGAAGCTGTTCCAGCCGTTCCAAAGCGGTGATCAGCGGATTGACCCAAACCGCGACCTTATAGCCGAAGGTGACGGGCAAAGCGTGCTGCAGATGCGTCCGCCCCGCCATTACCGTGGCGCGATGCTGCGCGGCCATTGCCGCGAAGCCCGTAATGGTCGCGCGCAAATCAGCTTCAATCAGCGCCAAGCCATCGCGGATTTGCAGCACCAAGGCGCTATCCATGATGTCTTGCGTGGTGGCACCCCAATGGGTCCAGCGCCCGGCATCTTCGCCCGCCAGTTTGGAGAGTTGATTGACCAGCCCCACCACCGGATAGCCAGTATTGCGCGTGGCGGCGGCCAAGGCAGCGCGGTCCAAAGCGTCAGCGCGCGCCACACGGGTGATGGTGGCGGCGGCCTCGGCCGGGATGATGCCAAGCCCAGCCTGCGCACGCGCCAAAGCCGCTTCCACATCCAGCATCTTTTGCAGATAGGCGTCTTCGCCAAAGGCAGCGCGCATGGCATCCGTGCCATAAAGCGCGCCGAACACCGGGCTATCGGCTGGGTTCACGGGCATGGTTTACTCCCCTTGCCCGGACCCTATCTCGGCGCATCGCCGCGCGCCGGGCGTTTTATTTTTTCAGTCTGAAATCAGGCCGCTTCGGGCGCTTGGGCTGGCTTGGCGGGTGCAACCACTTCCGCACCGCTTTCATTCAAATCAGGCGTGATGGTTTGCGCTTCACCGCGATATTCGGGCTGTTCGCCACCTTCAGGACCTTCGGGCCCATCCTGGCCATCCTGCGGCTGATAGCGGCGCTGCTGATATTGCTGATGCTGCACCGCGGCCTGGTTCATGGCGTTCAGGATGCGGAAGTAATGCTCCGCATGCTGGAAATAGCCTTCCGCCATGACGCGATCCCCGCCACTGGTCGCATCGCGCCCAAGCTGGAGATATTTTTCGAAAAGCTGTTGCGCCGTGCCGCGCAGCCGCAAATCCGGCCCGTTCGAGTCAAAAACGTGGTTGCGGTTGAGCGGCTGACTGCCGTTTGAACCGCCGCCACCCCCGCTACTTTGGCGAAACTGGCCGCCCCCACCATGACGGTGACCGCCCCGGCCGCGCATGCGCTTTATATTCATCTGTATCGTGTTTCGCTATTCCGCCTTCGGCATTTTAGGGGCGCAGCGGGCCAAGGCCCTGGATTACGTCCTGAATTCCGAATCTGTTGCATCCAAACGGCGCCGAAAAGACCGGAACAAACAACCGCCTTTCGGGATCAAGGAGGGGAATCGAACTTCCTGCCCTCACCGCAAGCACCTTCTAGCCCTTATACCTCGCCGCGCCAAGGGCAAAATCACGCAGCCCGCAGCACAAGGGCGCGCGGCACGCCGCCCAGATCGGCCCGGCAGGCTTCGGGCGTAAGGCCGGCTGTCTTGGCCAGTGCCTCCACCGCCGCCTGCTGACCCTGGCCCAATTCCAACACCGCGACACCGCGCGGCGCCAAAAGCCGCGGCAGATCGGCGATGATCCGCCGATAAGCGTCAAGCCCATCTGCCCCGCCATCCAACGCCGAGGCGGGTTCATGGCGCGCCACTTCCGGCATCAGCGCTGGGATGACCGCGCTTTCGATATAGGGCGGGTTGCAGAGGATCAGATCGAACCGACGGCTGACTGCCTCCGCCCAATCGCCAGCCAGAAAGCGCGCCCGCCCAGCCAAGCCAAGCCGCGCTGCATTGCGCGCGGCAAGTGCGGCGGCTTCGGGCTTCAGATCAACGCCAACCCCGCTTGCAGCGGGCAATTCACTCAGCACCGCGAGCAACAAGGCCCCGGTCCCGGTGCCGAGATCAAGCACATCCAGCACCGCGCCCTTATCCGGGCAGGCTTCCAGCGCGGCCTCCACCAGGGTTTCGCTATCCGCACGCGGAATGAGCGTGGCGGGGGAGACTTCCAGATCAAGCGTCCAGAACCCCACGCGCCCGGTCAGATAGGCAAAGGGTTCATGCGCGACACGGCGCGCAAGCAGTGCCGCGAAATGCTGGGCTTGGTTCGCCGGCACGGTCGCGCGGGGGTCGCGGAGCAGCGCTTCCTCGGATGTGTTCAATACATGCGCAAGCAAGCGGCGCGCTTCCAGGCGCGGGGCTTCAATCGCCGCACCCCGCAGCCTTTGCCCAGCCTGACAGAGAAAAAAGCCAATCGTGCCTGCCGGATCGGCGCAGCGCAGTTCAATCACGCGGCTTCTGCCGCCAGCCGCGCCGCCTGGTCTTCCGCGATCAGCGCATCGAAGATGTCATCGAATTCGCCCAGCATCACGCGATCAATCTTATGCAGCGTGAGCCCAATGCGGTGATCCGTGACGCGGCCTTGCGGGAAATTATAGGTGCGAATGCGTTCAGACCGATCCCCGGTGCCAACCTGGCTGCGCCGATCCGCCGCGCGCGCCTGATCAGCCGCGTTGCGCTGCTGTTCATAAATCCGGGCGCGCAATATCTTCATCGCCTTGGCGCGGTTCTTGTGCTGGCTTTTTTCTTCCTGCATCGCCACCACAATGCCGCTTGGCATATGGGTGATGCGCACTGCGCTATCGGTCTTGTTCACATGCTGCCCGCCCGCGCCCGAGGCGCGATAGGTATCAATGCGCAGATCCTTGTCTTCGATCTGCACATCCACTTCCTCAGCTTCCGGCAGCACGGCAACGGTCACGGTGGAGGTATGAATGCGCCCCTGGGTTTCGGTTGCCGGCACGCGCTGGACGCGATGCACACCGCTTTCATATTTCAGCCGGGCAAATACCCCGCGCCCAGCGATTTCCGCGGTCGCCCCTTTGATGCCGCCCAATTCGTTTTCGTCATATTCCAACACTTCAAACCGCCAGCCGCGCCCTTCAGCATAGCGCTGATAGCCGCGAAACAATTCCGCCGCGAAAAGCCCGGCCTCATCCCCGCCAGCGGCCGGGCGGATTTCCAGAATGCCGCTGCGTTCATCCGCCGCATCGCGCGGCAACAGCATGATGCGGATTTCATGTTCCAGCGCCGGCACGCGTTCCTTTTGCGTCAGCCATTCGGCTTCCGCCAATTCGCGCATTTCGGGATCAGCCAGCATGGCCTGGGCTTCATCCCGCGCGCGTTCAGATGCGCGGTAGTCAGCATATTTTTCAACCAGCGGTTCAAGTTCCGCCAATTCCTTGGACAAAGCGCCAATATCCGCCCCCGGCGCGGTGGAGAGCATATGGCGCAGCTCCTCCGCACGTGACAGCAGCCGATCAAGTCTGGCGGGTAGGCTCATTGCAAACGGGCCGGAATATCCGCGAGTGCGACGCTTTCCTGCGTGCCGGCATCAAGATCACGCAATTGCGCGACACCGGCGGCGATTTCAGTTTCGCCCAAAATCACGGCGGCACGGGCATTGATGCGATTGGCGCGTTCCATGCGGCGCTTGAGATTGCCGCGATAGGCGATTTCCGCCACCACACCCGCCGCGCGCAACGCCTGCAACAGATCAAGCGCAGGGCCTTCGGCCTCATCACCCACCGGGATAACCGCAACGGGGCGCGGCGCCGCCGGGCTTTCAGTCAGCAACATGGCAAGCCGTTCAATGCCTGCCGCCCAGCCGACCGAAGGGGTGGGTGGGCCGCCCATTTCCTCAACGAGCCCGTTGTAGCGCCCGCCCGCCATCACTGTACCTTGTGCGCCGAGCCTGTCGGTCACGAATTCAAAGGCCGTGTGGCTGTAGTAATCGAGGCCCCGCACAATGCGCGGGTTTTCGCGGAAGGGCACGCCAAAGCGTGTCAGATGCTGTTTTACGGCGCCGTAGAAGGCCGCGGCTTCTGCGGTCAGATGATCCCCGATCAACGGCGCGCCGGCGACAATGGCGCGGTCCGTTTCATCCTTGGAATCCAGAATACGCAGCGGGTTCTTTTCCAACCGCAAGCGGCTGTCATGGCTCAAAGCGTCACGATGGGCGGTGAAATAGGCGATAAGCGCGGCGCGATAGGCATCGCGCGATGGCGCATCGCCCAGCGTATTGATTTCCAGCACCGTGCCTTCGGCGATGCCGAGTTCCTGCTGGATATGCCAACCGCAAGCGATCACCTCAGCATCCGCGAGCGGTTCGGCGGCGCCCAGAACCTCAATCCCGATCTGGTGGAATTGCCGATAGCGGCCCTTTTGCGGACGTTCATAGCGAAACATCGGCCCGGCATAGAAAACCTTGCGCGGGAGATTGGATTGCGTGAGGCCGTTTGAGACCAACGCACGGCAAACCCCGGCGGTCATTTCCGGGCGCAAAGTCAGGCTTTCGCCACCGCGATCGGTGAAGCTGTACATTTCCTTGGAGACAACATCCGAGGTATCGCCAAGGCCACGGGCAAAGACGCGCGTGTCTTCAAAAATGGGTGTGGCCCATTCCTCAAAGCCATAAAGCGCGGAAATCCGCCGCGCGGCTTCGGCCACCGCATGGTGGCGGCGGAATTCCTCACCGATCAGGTCACGGGTGCCACGGGCGGGCTGCAATTGGCTGGACATGCCGGGTCGGTATCCTGTCTGAAGCTGAACGGCAAGTTGGATGAACTAAAGGGCGTTGTCCGGTGGAACCAGCGGACGCAGCCAAAGCGCAAGGCGCGGCAATTCCTCGCGCGCGACCTGCCAGAGGATATCAGTCGCAACATCACCATAATCATGAATCAACTTGTTGCGCATACCAATCATAAGCGCCCAAGGAATATCCGGATGTGCCTCTCGCAACGGACGCGAAAGGCGCCCAGCAGCCTCCCCCACCACCGCGATACAGCGCGTAACGGCCGCCTGATGCAGCTTGCTGGCACGGAAGCTGGCCTCGTCCAGGTCCCGCACGAAATCCGCCGCCTGTCCGGCCCAAGTCAGCATGTCCAGCAGCAGTGCAGCATCCCGTTCTGCCGGCGGTAAGCTCATGTGCCGAACAGAGCTTCCGCTTCCGCCAGAATACGCCGACGGCGGATATAATTTGTGCTTTCTTCAATGGCACGGCGCTCCACCACCTCAACAGGTCGCGCCAGCGCCTGGGCGGCATCTTCCTCAAAGGCCAGAAGGCTGGCGAAGCTGCGCGGCGTGGTCGGCGCAAATTCCACCAGCAAATCCACATCGCTGCGCGCAGGGTCAAAATCTACGCCGCGCGCCGCCGAGCCGAAAACATCAAGCCGCGCCACACCATGGCGCCGGCAGATCGCCGCCAGGATATCCCGATGGCGCAGGATTTCGGCGTGCATGGCGCCTTATTCCGCCGCCTTCGCCATGCGGAGCGCCGCGGCGCGGGCTTCCACCAGGCCCACAATGTGATCCACCATTTCCTCAGACCGAATCGTATGGTCGGTCTTGCCGGCGCTATAGACCATGTGTGTGCCCGCACCGCCGCCGGTTAGGCCGATATCGGTCATCAGCGCCTCACCCGGGCCATTCACCACGCAGCCGATGATGGAAAGGCTGATCGGCTCCACAATATGCGAAAGGCGATCTTCCAGCTTTTCCACGGTGCGGATCACATCAAAGCCCTGCCGCGCGCAGCTTGGGCAGGAAATCACCTTCACCCCGCGATGGCGCAGATGCAGCGATTTCAGCAATTCCCAACCGACCGAGACCTCTTCCTCCGGCTCGGCAGAAAGAGAAACGCGCAAAGTATCGCCAATGCCGGCCCATAGCAGGGACCCAAGGCCAATGGCGGATTTCACCGTGCCGGTGCGTTTGCCGCCGGCTTCCGTAATGCCGATATGCAAGGGGTGATCGCAGGCTTCCGCCAATTGCTGATAGGCAGCAACGGCAAGAAACACATCTGATGCCTTCACGCTGATCTTGAATTCGTGGAAATCTTCTTGCAGCAGATGGTCCGCATGCCAAAGCGCGCTTTCCACCAGGGCTTCCGGGTTGGGTTCGCCGTATTTTTCCAGCAAATGCTTCTCAAGGCTGCCGGCATTCACGCCGATGCGGATGGAACAACCGTGATCACGTGCGGCCTTGATCACTTCCTTCACGCGTTCCTTGGACCCGATATTGCCGGGATTGATCCGCAGGCACGCCGCGCCCGCTTGCGCCGCTTCAATGGCGCGGCGGTAGTGGAAATGGATATCGGCCACAATCGGCACATTCACTTCGCGCACAATCTCGGCCAGCGCCGCGGTGGCTTCCTCGGTCGGGCAGGACACGCGCACAATATCAACGCCGGCCAATTCGCTCCGGCGGATTTGTGCAATCGTCGCCGCCGCGTCTTCGGTTGGCGTATTGGTCATGGTCTGCACGGAAATCGGCGAATCGCCGCCCACCGGCACGCGCCCGACATGGATCAGGCGGGATTTGCGGCGCTCGATCTTCTGGTAAGGGCGATAGGACATGCGGCGGACCCCAAGTTTGGTTTTGTCCCGCGATTATGCCGTGGCTTTCGCCGCGCCGAAAGCCTTGAAAAGCGTCAGGGCCGCGGCGGCGTAGGTGTCGCGGGTTGGGTGGCTGCGGCCGGCGGACGAGGCGCGGGAGCCGGGGCCGTAGCGGGCGCGGGCTGGGTGGTGGCAGCCGGCGGACGAGGCGCAGGCGCTGGGGTATTCGCCTGGGCGGGCTGCGGTCGCAGCCGCTCCGGCTCCAGTGGGATATTGCGCCGCACACCGGGCCCGCCGAAGGGGTCCACATCCTGCCCATCCAGCAGAATATCCAGATTCTCAGCCTTGCCCGTGGTCAGCACAATCCCCGCGCGATTGGGGATTTCAATGGTCTCACCGGCGCGCATGACGCGATCAGTAATCACCCGATTGGCCGTATTATCCCTGATCTGTACCCAGCTTTCGCCCTTGGCGCGGACCACCACGCGCGGCTTGTCTGGGTCTATCCGCGGTGGCGGAAGCGCAGCGACTGGCGCCGGCGCCGGCGCGGGCGGTTCCACGACCGAGCCTGGGGGTGTTTCCCGCGCACCCTGCCCCTCGGCCGCGCGTTCCAGCCGGGGCGGCAGTGGGGGAACGGCATCCACAACCCGCTCACCACGCCCGCTCCATTGATACCAGGCGATATAGCCGCCCATGGCGAGTGCCAGGCCAAGCGCCGCCAGCACGCCGGTCGGGATGCCGCGCCGGGGCACCGGTTCGGGGAAAACAAGCTCACCTGATTTCGCGACGGCCGTGCCGGACACGTCCCGGAAGCGGCGCACCGCCTCATCCGGATCAAGCCCAAGCGCGGTCGCGTAGGACCTGACGAAACCAACGGCATAGGCCGCACCGGGTAGGTCCTTGACCCGCCCTTCCTCAAGCGCCTGCAAATAGCGCTTATTGATGCGAAGCTGGGTCGCCGCATCCTCAAGGCTCACGCCAAGGGCATTCCGCGCCTCGCGCAGTTCTTCACCAACGCGGGCGGCTTCCTGGGGCGAATTATCGGTTCGGGCAGAGCGCTTCATGGGGGTTCCAGCGGGTCAGGCGGCAGCGGCGGCAGACCGCGCCATAATCGCCTGTGCGGCCTGATCACGCAATTCAGCGATGATTTCGGCGGCAGTTTGTTCCTGTGTGACCATGCCAACCGATTGCCCGGCCATGAGCGAGCCATTTTCGACATCGCCATCCATCACCGCGCGCCTGAGCGCCCCGGCCCAGAAATGTTCGATATCAAGCTGCGCGGCTTCCTTGGTCAGTTCACCGGATTTGAAACGGCGAATGGTCTCGGCCTGATGTTCCAGGAAGCGCTTGGTGCCTTCATTCTGTAGCGCGCGCACCGGGATTACCGGGAAACTATCATCCAATTGGATGGTCGGCATGGCATCGCGCGCATTACCGCGGATGAAGGCCTGCTTGAAATTGGGATGCGCGATGGATTCCCGAGCGCACACAAAGCGCGTGCCAAGCTGCACGCCCGCAGCCCCCATCTCAAGATAGGACAGGATCGCCTCACCACGCCCAATGCCGCCGGCCACAAATACCGGCACATCGCGGATATGGGGCAGGATTTCCTGCGCGAGTACGGTAAGCGAAACCGGGCCGATATGCCCGCCCGCTTCACTGCCTTCAATCACCAGCGCATCCGCCCCGGCGCGGATCAGGCGCTTGGCGAGGGCTAGTGCCGGCGCAAAACACACCACCTTCGCCCCGCCATCCTTGGCCTTTTTGATGGCGGTGCCGGGCGGAATGCCGCCGGCGAAAACAATGTGAGAAACGTGGGCTGCCAGACAGGTATCCACCAGCTGATCCAGCCTTGGATGCATGGTGATCAGATTGACGCCGAAGGGCTTGCTTGTCAGCGCCTGCGTACCCGCGATTTCTTCCGCGAGGCGTGGCGGTTCCATCGCCCCGCAGGCAATCACGCCAAAGGCGCCCGCATTGGAAAGTGCCGAGACCAAATGCCGTTCACTGACCCAGGACATGGCGCCACCCATGATGGCGTAATGCGTGCCAAAAAACGCCGCGCCACGCGCCATCAGCCGATCAAGCTGCGCCAGCGCCTTGGTCTTGTCATCGCTCATGCCGGCGCGTCCAGCCCATAGGCCGTGTGCAAGGCGCGCACGGCAAGTTCCGTGTAATCGCCGCCAACCAGCACGCTCACCTTGATTTCGCTGGTGGAGATCACCTGGATATTGATGCCCTTTTCCGACAGCGCCTTGAACATGGTGGTGGCAACCCCGGCATGGCTCCGCATCCCAATGCCGACCACGCTGATTTTCGTCACATCCGGGTCGGCCAGCAGCGCCTCATAGCCAAGCTCCCCGCGCGCCTTTTCCAGCACATCCTGCGCGCGCGCCAGATCAACCTTGCCGATGGTGAATGTCATATCCGTGCTGCCATCGGCGCCGATGTTCTGCACGATCATATCCACATTCACATTGGCCTTGGCGAGCGCGCCAAAAACGGCGGCGGCCACACCGGGCCTGTCCGGCACACGGCGGAGCGTTATCTTGGCGTCATCGCGCGAATAGGCAATGCCGGAAACGACGGGCTGTTCCACGATTTCATCCTCATCAACCACGAGCGAGCCTGGCTTGTCTTCAAAGCTGGAAAGCACCTGCACGCGCACACGCTGCTTCATCGCCAGTTCAACCGAACGCGTCTGCAAGACCTTGGCGCCGACAGACGCGAGTTCAAGCATTTCCTCATAGGAAATCCGCTCAAGCTTGCGGGCGCGCGGCACAATGCGCGGGTCGGTCGTATAGATGCCGTCCACATCGGTATAAATATCACAGCGATCCGCCTTGACGGCAGCAGCGATGGCCACCGCCGAAAGATCGGACCCGCCGCGGCCAAGCGTCGTGATGCGGTTGCGTTTCGGATCAATGCCCTGAAACCCGGCCACCACCGGCACCTGGCCTTGCTGCATGCGTTCAATCAAGGCCGCGCCATCAATGGATTCAACCCGTGCCTTACCATGCGCCTGGTCCGTGATGATCGGCACCTGCCAGCCCTGCCAGGACCGTGCATCAACGCCAATCGCTTGCAGGGCAATCGCGGTCAGGCCCGTTGTCACCTGCTCCCCGGTCGCGACCACCGTGTCATATTCGCGGGCATCATGTAGCGGCGAGAGATCCTGGCACCATTTCACCAGCTGATTGGTGACGCCCGACATGGCGGAAACCACGACAGCCACCTGATGGCCGGCATCCACCTCTCGCTTCACGCGGGCGGCGACATTGCGGATACGATCCAGATCAGCGACCGAGGTGCCGCCGAATTTCATGACAATACGGGCCATAGAAGGCTATTTTCCCTGGGCCGGGCGGAAAAGGAAGGACCGGCGGTTGCGCCGGCGAGCGGGGCGGGACAGATACCGGGGGGGCGGGGGACGCGCAACCCATCCCAGCGGATCAGCACTAGAAAGGGCATCATCTTGGCGGAAGCAACGGCGCTTCAGGCGGAAATCACCAAATTCGATGCCCTGGCCGCGCGCTGGTGGGACCCCAATGGCCCCATGAAGCCACTGCATCGGATGAATCCGGTGCGTATTGGCTGGATCGCCGAAAGGCTCGCCCGCTCCCATGGCCGCAAACCGGGCGGGGCCGCGCCTTTGGCGGGGCTCAGGGTGCTGGATGTGGGCTGCGGGGCGGGGCTGGCATCTGAGGCGCTGGCGCGGCTCGGCGCTGACGTCACCGGCATGGATGCGGCGCCCGAGGCGCTGGCGGCAGCCCGCGCCCATGCCGAAGCGGGCGCGCTTGCCATTGATTACCGCTTAGGCGGGCCAGAGGATTTGGCCGAGGAAGCGGGCGGCTTTGACGCCGTGGTTTGCCTGGAAGTGATTGAACATGTGGCGGAACGCGCGGCCTTCCTGGGCGCGCTGGCCCGCGCCGCGCGGCCTGGGGGGATGGTGTTTCTTTCCACGCTCAACCGCACGCCGCGATCCTTCCTGATGGCGAAACTCGGGGCAGAATATCTACTGCGGCTGCTGCCGGTGGGCACGCATGATTGGCGTATGTTCGTGACACCGGCTGAGCTTGGCGCGGGGCTGCGTGGCGCGGGGCTGCGGGTTGCGGATGTGGCGGGGATGGAAATGGGGTTTTCAGGCACCTGGCGCATTACCCGCGATACGGGGGTGAATTACCTGATGATGGCGGAAAAGCCGGGTTAGGAATCTTCGATCCTGAAGGCATCGGAGATGCGCCGGATGGTGCCATCAGCCGCGACCAGCATGACATCAAAGCGCATCCCAGCCGCGCCATGGCCAGGGTTGGCGGCAAGCCAGGCCTCTGCGGCGGCTACAAGCCGTGCGCGTTGGCGCGAGCCAAGGGCGAAGGCGGCCTCGGCCAGGGATGGCCGGGCTTTGACTTCGATAAACGCGAGCAAGCCTTCGCGTTCGGCGATCATGTCAATTTCGCCGGCTTCGGTGCGGAGCCTTTGGGCAAGGATTTGCCAGCCCTCAGCGCTAAGCGCTGCGGCGGCGAGGGCTTCGGCATCCTGACCGGCGGCATAAGCGCGCCGGCCACGCAGCAGGCGATGTGTGGGTGGGGTTTGGCGGGGCATTACATGAAACTCCAGGGAGCTTATCTCAGACCAGCTCGAATGGCCGTCGAAACCAAGAGCATGCAAATTCGTTCATATTGCTATCTAATGTGGTTTCCCGAATCGTAGCGCAGGGTCTGATGCCGAAGCAAACACGACAACTATCCCCACGGTTTGGCATCGCCGAGTGGTTCGGGCGCGATATACTTGACCTAACGCCCAAAGAACGCAGCGACATAGCCTTGGATTTGCTCCGCCCAAAAAGGGAAAGATCGGAACGTCCCTGTCCTTTTCAGGCCCGCAAACAAGGCGCCAAATGCTCGAAGGAGGGCGGGGTGTGTTCGCTTCGCCTCTATGCGCCCGACCAAGGCGCAGAAACCGAGGCCGTGATGGCCAAACCCGTTGAAGGGCCGGCAGGAGCGTTGCGCGTAACCTGCCCCTATCGCTTTCATCACGAACTGGAAGTGTTGCGTTGGGTTGGTGAGACTATTCTCGACGATGCCAATCCTCTCATCGCAGCGGAGGTTGGTTTTCTTGAGGGAGGCCCGCTTCTGAACGGCGAGGAAGGGGATGATGTGGGCCGGCTGGACATGATTTTGGTGAAATCTGGCCCAGTGGCTTCCGAGGCGCTGCATTGGGCTGCCTTGGAGATTCAGGCGGTTTATTTCAGTGGCGACGCCATGAGAGGCGATTTTGAATCCCTGACTGATCCGCACTTGAGTTCCCTTCCCTTTCCCAAGGGTCGCCGGCGGCCTGATTATCGCAGCAGCGGGCCTAAGCGCCTGATGCCGCAGCTTCAGATCAAGGTTCCCACTTTGCGGCGCTGGGGAAAGAAAATGGCGGTTGTGGTTGATCGGCCCTTTTTTGATTCAATTGGCGAAATGGACCGGGTCGCGGATATCTCCAATGCGGATATCGCCTGGTTCATCGTGGGTTTCGAAAACGCCGCTGATGACGGGCCGAAGCGCCTGATCCGCGATGAGGTCCGTTTCACGACCCTCGAACGATCCGTGGAAGGGCTGACCGGCGGTAAGCCAGTGCCCTTGCAGGTATTTGAGAGCCGCATCAGGCACAAGTTGCTGCCGCGCGATCAGCGCCCAAAAAGGAGCGATAGGTAATGCCCAAGCTAAGCGGGGCTATTTTGATCGGAAAATACGGTTGACTGACCTCGAAGCTACAGGTATAAATCGTGAACATCCACCGACTCGGAAAGACATGACGCCCGATCTCACTCCGCTGAAAGGCCGAAAGAAGCGTCCGCAGGGGTTAGAGATTGATGGCGTGGCCCGTGGTGTACCCTTGCTCGATGATGGGTGTAAGGGCGTGTTGGTTGCGGGGCTTACGACGCTCATTGATACCAATGCAGCGCAGCGGCCGGCTGCGCTAGTAGCGCCTTTTGGTTCTGTCGAAAAACCAACGAATGTCGCCCAGGTTCGGCAATTGAGCCCCTTCCGCTACCCCGGCGGGAAGACTTGGCTCGTCCCCGAAGTCAGGAAATGGCTCCAGTCGGCGCAGAGCGAAGGCTCAGTCCTGATCGAGCCTTTTGCGGGCGGGGCCATGGCGGGCTTGACCACGGCGGCGGAAGGTCTTTGCAAGCGGGTCGTGCTTGGGGAGATTGATGAAGACGTCGCCGCTGTCTGGCACGTGATTTTCCATGCGCCACGATCAGACGTTGACTGGCTATGCCGCCAAATTCGCGCCTTTGAGGTCAATCTGGCGAAAGTGAAGGAGGTTTTGGACACACACCCTTCTTCCGTCAGAACGCGCGCTTTCCGTACCATCGTCAAGAACCGCGTGCAGCGCGGCGGCATCATGGCGCCGGGCGCGGGCTTGGTGAAGGAAGGCGAGGCCGGAAAGGGCCTCAGGTCGCGCTGGTATCCGGACACCTTGGCCAGACGCATTGAAGCGCTGTTTCAACTCCGCGGCAAAATAACCTTCGAAGAAAAAGACGCCTTCGAAATGATCAGGGTGTTTGCTAAGAATCCGTATGCGATGTTCTTTGTGGATCCGCCCTATACCGCAGGTGGTAAGCGGGCAGGATCACGGCTCTACAGCCATAATGATGTGGATCATGAAGCGCTTTTCGGCCTTCTCGCTTCCGTTCAGGGCGCGGTGATGCTAACCTACGATGATGCACCAGAGGTAAGAGCCCTGGCCGCGCGGCATGGGTTCCATGTGGAAGCCATCCCCATGAAAAACACGCATCACGAAGTCATTCGGGAACTCCTCATTTTCAAACCGGCCACAGGTGAAGATGTTCTCGCCCCAAACCAGGCCCCAACCACAAACGCTGCCTTGGTGACTTCAATACAAACCGCAGCTTGAGAAGGCTGCGGCGCCTTGTGCAGTGAAGGATGATGGCGTCAATCTAGACTGCCATGATCCGTTTCCTTCTTCTCCTCTCCCTCCTCCACGCCCCCCTCCCCGCCGCCGCCCAGCCCGCGCAGCGCCATATGGTCGCGGCTGGCCATCCGCTGGCAGTTGAAGCTGGGCTTGGTGTGCTGCGGGATGGCGGCAGCGCTTTGGATGCCGCGGTGGCGGTGCAGGCGGTGCTGACGCTTGTGGAACCGCAAGCCTCCGGCATTGGCGGCGGCGCCTTCATCATGTTTCGCCGCGCCGCCGATGGCGGGATCGAGGCCTGGGATGGGCGGGAAGCCGCGCCCGCTGCCGCAACGCCCGCGCTGTTCCTGCGGGATGGCCGGCCCATGCCCTTTCTGGAAGCCATGGCCAGCGGGCGGTCCGTTGGCGTGCCGGGTGCATTGCCCGTGCTGGAAGCGGCGCATCGCGCCCATGGCAAGCTACCCTGGGCGCGGCTGATGGAACCCGCCATTCGCCTCGCTGAAGAAGGTTTCCCGGTCAGCGCGCGCCTCAACCGCGAAATCGCTGCTGATACGCTGTTGCTCAGGCGTGACCCTGCCTCTGCCGCCTATTTCTTCACCCCGGATGGCTTGGCGCTGCCGCCCGGCCATAGGCTGCGCAACCCTGCCTTGGCCGAGACTCTCCGCGCGGTCGCGCGCGATGGTGCGGCGGCACTGCAACAGGGCCCGATTGCGGAAGACATCATCGCCGCCATCCGCAACCACCCGACCAATCCGGGCGTCATGGCGCTGGAAGATTTGGCGCGCTACCAGCCGCGCCAGCGCAGCGCCATCTGCACCCCCTATCGCAGCTTTCGCGTCTGCGGCTTCCCGCCACCTTCTTCGGGCGGTGTCGCGGTCGCGCAAATCCTGGGCCTGCTTGAACATTTCGACATGCCGCGGCTAGACCCGCGCGGGCTGGATGCGGCGCATCTGCTGGCGGAAGCCGGGCGCTTGGCCTTTGCCGATCGCAACCTTTACCTGGCCGATGCGGATTTCGTGCCCGTGCCGGTGCAGGGCCTGACGGACCGCGCCTATCTGACCGCGCGCGCGCAATTGCTGGATCGCGACCGCGCCATGCAGAATGTGCGCGCCGGTAATCCTTCCTGGCGGGAAACATTCCTCGCGCCACAAACCCAGGATTATGAAGCCGGCACCAGCCACATTGCCATTGTGGATGGCGCAGGCAATGCGCTTTCCATGACCACTACGATTGAAGCGATTTTCGGCGCGCGGCTGATGGTGCGGGGTTTTTTGCTGAACAATCAGCTCACGGATTTCAGCTTCGCGCCAGAAGCCAATGGCCGGCCCATCGCCAATCGGGTGGAGGCCGGCAAAAGGCCGCGGTCATCCATGGCGCCTTCCATTGTGCTGGATGCCTCGGGCGCGCTGCATGCCGTGGTGGGCTCCCCGGGCGGGCCGCGCATTATTGGCTATGTCGCGAAGACGCTGGTTGGCTTGCTCGATTGGGGGCTTTCGCCGGAAGAAGCCGTGGCCCTGCCCCATATCGGCACCATGGGTGGGCCGGTGGAACTTGAACAAGGCACGCCAGCGGCTGGCCTGGCGCCGGCGCTGCGTGCGCGGGGGCATGAGGCGACGATCCGGGAGATGATTTCGGGCCTGCAAGTGATCCGCGTCACCAATGGCGGGCTGATCGGCGCTTCCGACCCAAGGCGAGAAGGGGTGGCACAGGGCGATTAGCCGGGTTATCAGCCCTTTGCCGATGGCGTGCTATGCCGCGCGCATATTCATTGTGTCGGAGTGTTCATGATCAAGAAAGCGGTGATTTTGGCTGGCGGACGCGGCACCAGGCTTGGCGCCGAAACCCAGCTTCGCCCCAAGCCCATGGTGGATATCGGCGGGCGCCCGATCCTTTGGCATATCATGAAGTCTTATGCGGCGCATGGCATCAAGGATTTCGTGATTTGCCTTGGCTACAAAGGCCAGCAGATCAAGGAATATTTCCTGAACTACCGCGCCCATTCATCGGATCTGACACTTGATCTCGCGACCGGCACCGCAACTTGGCTTACCCCGCCCGCCGAGGATTGGCGCGTGACGCTGGTGGACACCGGTGAGGATACGCAAACGGGCGGCAGGCTTGGCCGCGTGGCGCAGCATTTGCGGGGAGAAGAGGGTTTTTGCCTGACCTACGGTGATGGCGTTTCGGATGTGGATATCGGGGCGCTGATCGCCTTCCATCGCGCCCATGGCCGCGATGCCACCGTGACCGCCGTGGTGCCGCCCGGGCGCTTTGGGGCGCTGGAAAGGGTGGGCAATAGCGTGCGCGCCTTCACCGAAAAGCCGCCCGGTGATGGGGCCACCATCAATGGCGGGTTTTTCGTGCTTTCGCCCCGCGTCCTGGAACGGATTGATGGCGATGATTGCGTCTGGGAACAGGCGCCGTTGCGCGGCCTTGCGGCGGATGATCAACTCCGCGCCTTTGATCATCGCGGCTTTTGGCACCCGATGGATACACCGCGCGATCGCGATGTGTTGGAAGGGCTTTGGCAGGACGGCTCGGCACCCTGGAAGCAATGGTAATGCGCCAGCCTTCGGCTGCCTTCTGGCGCGGCAAGCGCGTGGTGCTGACTGGGCATACCGGCTTCAAGGGCGCTTGGCTGGCCCTTTTGCTGGAACGCCTGGGCGCTGAGGTCACGGGCTTCGCCCTGGCGCCGGAAGCCGGGCCTTCTGCCTTTGTCGCGCTGCGCCCCGCGATCATTTCACGTCTCGGGGATTTGCGCGACGGGGCGGCGGTGCAAGCCGCGGTGCAGGCCGCGCGGCCTGAGATTGTTTTGCATCTTGCAGCCCAAGCCTTGGTCGGGCGCGGCTATCGGGACCCGGAAGGCACTTTCGCCAGCAATGTCACCGGCACCATCAACCTGATGCAGGCCTTGCGCCGTGCGGGTGCGCGCGCCGCGCTGATCATCACCAGCGACAAGGTCTATCGTAACGACAATCAGGGCCGCGCCTTCCGCGAGGATGATGCGCTTGGCGGGCATGATCCCTACAGCGCTTCCAAGGCTGCCTGCGAAATCGCGGTTGCTTCCTGGCGCGCGAGTTTCGGGGCCGAGATTGGCGGCATGGCAACCGCCCGCGCCGGCAATGTGATCGGCGGTGGTGATTTTGGCGTGGAACGGCTGATCCCTGATCTGGTGCGCGCGCGCATTGCGGATCAGGCCCTGGTGATCCGCCGCCCCGATGCCACGCGCCCCTTTCAGCATGTGCTGGATGTGCTGCGCGGCTATTTGCTGCATGCGGAAGCGCTTTGGGCCGGCGCTGCGCCACAGGCGCTCAATTTCGGCCCGCGCGATGCGGAGATTTCCGTCCGTCGCGTGCTGGAACTTTACGGCACCGCCGCCGGCGCACCGATTGTGTGGGAAGCCGCGCCCGCGCCACCGATGGAAGAAGCGCAGCGCCTGGCTTTGGATAGCGGCCTTGCCATGCAAAGCCTTGGCTGGGCACCGCGCCATGATGCCGCCAGCGCCATCGCCGCCACCGCCCGCTGGTATGAAGCCTGGCGCGGCGGGGCCGATGGCCGCGCTTTGGCCCTTTCTGAAATTGAGGATGCACTTGCACCATGAATGCTGAAGCGCTTTGCCGTCCCATCTCTGGCTGCCGCGCCTGCGGTGGCGCGATCAGCGCCATGTTCTGCGATCTGGGCGCGACGCCACTTGCCAATGATTACCCGCCGCCCGGTTCCGCGCCACTGCCGCGCTATCCGCTGGCTGCCGTGGTCTGCGGAATCTGCCGCATGGTGCAATTGGATCATGTGGTGGAGGCCGAGGCGATCTTCACTGATTACGCCTATTTCTCCTCATTTTCTGAGAGCTGGCTTGATCACGCCGCGCGTTACGCTTCGGCGATGCGTGAGCGGCTTGCACTCGGCGCGCAAAGCTTTGTTGTCGAAATCGCGAGTAATGACGGCTATCTGCTGCGCAATTTCGTGGCCGCCGGCATCCCATGCCTAGGCGTGGAGCCAGCCGCGAATGTCGCGGCGAGCGCGGTTGCCGCCGGCGTGCCGACCGAAGTGCGTTTCTTTGGGCGTGAAGCAGCGCGGGATATTGTGGCGCGGCGCGGCCATGCGGATTTGATGATCGCCAATAACGTGCTGGCGCATGTGCCGAATGTGGTTGATTTCGCTGCGGGCCTATCGCTTCTCGCGGGACCGCGCGGTGTGGTGACCATTGAAGCGCCGCATCTGCTTTCCTTCGTGGATGGCGTGCAATTCGATACGATCTATCACGAACACTACGCCTATTGGTCGTTATATGCTGTTGAGCGCTTGCTGGCTGCGCAGGACTTGCGCGTGTTTGATGTGGAGAAGCTTTCCACACATGGCGGCAGCCTCCGCTATTTCGCGACCGCCGATGCCGCACGGGCAGATATGCCGGGGGTGGTTGCGATGCGCGCCGAAGAAGCCGCGCGGGGCATTGCGGGCGATGCCTTCTACAAAGGCTTCAATGCGCGGGTCGCGGCGGTGTTGGCCGCCTTCAAGGATTGGCTTGCGCAATGCAGGGCGGATGGGCTCAGGCTTGGCGCCTATGGCGCAGCGGCGAAGGGCAATACCTTCCTCAATGCCTGCGGCGTGACGGCGGCAGATTTCATCGCGGTGGCAGATCGCAACCCGGCCAAGCAGAACCGGCTGCTGCCAGGCAGCGCCATTCCGATTGTCTCACCGGAAGCGCTGCTGGCCATGGCGCCGGATGTGATCCTGATCCTGCCTTGGAATCTGGCCGAGGAAATTTCAGGGCAGTTGCGCGCGGCGGGCTTCAAGGGGCGCCTTGCCATCGCGCTGCCGGAACCGCGCTGGCTGTAGAAAATCAGGCCGCGTCGCGCCCTTCTTCCACGGCGTGGCAGGCCACCATGGCATCGCCCGCCGGCTTCAATTCCGGTCGTTCCGCCTTGCAGCGCGGCCCGGCAAGCGGGCAACGCGGGTGGAAGGCGCAGCCGGTTGGTGGGGTGATCGGGCTTGGCACCTCGCCGCCCACCGGAATGCGCACCCGCCCGGTCATGTCCAGATCCGGGATCGCTTCCATCAATGCGCGCGTATAGGGATGGCGCGGGTGGCGGAACAGGCTTTCCGCCGGCGCCAGCTCCGCAATGCGGCCCAGATACATCACGCCGATCCGGTCACTCACCTGCCGCACAACAGCCAGGTTATGGCTGATGAAAAGGTAGGTCAGCCCCATGCGGGACTGCAATTCCTTCATCAAATTCAGAATTTGCGCCTGCACGGATACATCAAGCGCCGAGGTCGGTTCATCGCAAACCAGGAACTCCGGATTGGATGACAGCGCGCGCGCAATTGAAATGCGCTGGCGCTGCCCGCCTGAAAATTCATGCGGAAACTTATGACCATCAAGCGGCGAAAGCCCCACCTGCGTCAGCAATTCCGCCACACGCGCTTCCTGTGCGGCACGATCAGGCAAAAGCCCAAAGGCGCGAATAGGCTCAGCCACAATATCCCGCACCCGCCAGCGCGGATTGAGCGAGGCATAGGGGTCCTGGAAAATCATTTGCATTCGTCGGCGTTGATCGGATGCGGCGCGGGCTTCCGCGAGGTCTCGCCCGTCAAACACCACCTGCCCCGCACTTGGCCGGTACAGCCCAACCGCCAACCGCGCGACAGTGGATTTGCCGCAGCCTGATTCCCCGACCAAGGACAGGGTGGTGCCCTTGGGGACAGATAGGTTCAGCCCATCCACGGCGCGCAGAATACGCTTGCCCTCACCGGCGATCAGCCGCTGCAAGGCAGGGCGGGAGACATCAAAATAACGCGCGGCATCGCGCAGTTCCAGCATGGGGGTATCAGCCATGATTGGCGCCCTCCCCTGCCGCATAAAGCCAGCAGGCGGCTTGCGTCGGCCCCGCCGGCAGCAAATCTGGCCTATCCTGCGCACAGCGCGCAAAAGCCTTGGGGCAGCGCGGATTATAGGCGCAGCCTTGCGGTATGGCGGAAAGCCGCGGCATGGCGCCATCAATCTGCGCGAGCCGTTCAACGCGCCGATCCAAGGGCGGAATGGAGCCCATCAACCCCACCGTATAGGGATGGCTTGCCTGCTTCACGACATTGCGCACCGGCCCAATTTCAGCGATGCGCCCGGCATACATCACGGCCACGCGATCCGCCGTTTCAGCGATAACGCCCATATCATGCGTCACCAGCATCATCGCCGTGCCCTTTTCGCGCGCGAGCGACTTTAGTAGCGCGATGATCTGCGCCTGGATGGAGACATCAAGCGCCGTTGTCGGTTCATCCGCCACAATCAGCCGAGGTTCGGCACATAAGGCCAGCGCAATCACCACGCGCTGGCGCATGCCGCCGGAAAATTCATGCGGGTAGGAATCAATCCGCTGCGCGGCCGCCGGAATGCCCACCAGATCAAGCCAGCCAATGGCGCGCTTGCGCGCCTCCGCCGGCGTGATCGGCAAATGGGTTGTCATGGTTTCGGCCAATTGCCGGCCAACAGTGTAGAGCGGATTGAGTGTGGTCAGCGGGTCCTGGAAAATCGCGCCGATTTCCTTACCACGAATGCGGCGCATATCCTCATAACGCAGATTATCAATGCGCCTTCCATCCAGAAGGATCTCACCAGCAGCGATCCTCCCCGGCGGTTCCAGCAAGCCGATGATCGCGGCCCCGGTCATGGATTTTCCAGCGCCTGATTCACCAACCACGCCCAGCACTTCTCCGGCGGAAATGGTGAAGGACACATCATCAATCGCCACCAGCGTGCCGCGGCGCGTTGGGAATTCCACGCGCAAATGGCGCACTTCAAGCAGAGGGTTCTGATCGGACATTAGCGGAGCTTCGGATTGAGGGCGTCGCGCAGCCAATCGCCCAGAAGATTGACGGAAAGCACCATGGCAATCAGCGTGACGCCCGGGAAAATCGTGATCCACCATTCGCCGCTGAACAGGAAGTCATTGCCAATACGGATCAGCGTGCCGAGCGAAGGTTGCGTGGCCGGCACACCGACCCCCAGGAAGGAAAGCGTTGCCTCAGACAATATCGCAAGCCCCAGATTGAGTGTGGCAATCACCAAGACCGGCCCCATCACATTGGGTAGCACATGCGACAGCATAATGCGCGGCGGGGTCACGCCAATCACCCGCGCTGCCTGCACATATTCCTTATTGCGTTCCACCATGGTCGAGCCACGCACGGTGCGGGCGAATTTCGGCCATTCGCTGATGCCGATTGCGAAAATCACGACGAATAGCGCGATCTGGTCATGCACTTCGCGCGGCAGGGCAGCGCGCACCACGCCATCAATCAAAAGCGCCACCAAGATGGAAGGGAAGGTAAGCTGCACATCGCAAATACGCATCAGCAGCGCATCCAGCTTGCCGCCGAGATACCCAGCGAGCAGCCCAAGCGTCACACCGAGCGTAGTGGCAAAAAGCGTCGCGGAAAGCCCGACCAGCAGTGAAACCCGTGCGCCATACATGATGGCGGAAAGCATATCGCGGCCCTGATCATCGGTGCCGAGCAGATATTGCGCTTCCCCTTCTTCAATCCAGGAAGGCGGCTTGAAGGCATCGAGCAGATTGAGTGACGCCAGATCAAACGGGTTATGCGGCGCGATCCAGGGCGCGAATAACGCGCCCAGAATGCAGATCAGCGCCACCACGGCGGAGATCATGGTGATAGGGGACCGCGTGAAGGACCACCACAGATCACTGTCAAAAAAGCGTCGGAGTGTTGCCGCCATGATCAATGCGCCCCCTGCCCGCGCCCAATGCGAAGCCTGGGGTCCACCGCGTAATAAAGCAGGTCAACAATCAGATTGATGGTGACGAAAAGTGCTGAGATCAGCAGCAAATAGGCCGCCATCACCGGGATATCCGCCTGATTGACGGATTGAATGAACAGCAAGCCCATGCCCGGCCATTGAAACACGGTTTCCGTCACAATGGCGAAGGCGATGATGGCGCCCAATTGCAGCCCGACAATGGTGATCACCGGCACCAGCGTATTCTTGAGCGCATGGCCGAAATGCACGGCGCGATTGGGCAAGCCCCGCGCACGCGCGAACTTGATATAATCCGTGCGCAGCACTTCCAGCATCTCGGCCCGCACCAGACGCATGATCAGGGTCAGTTGGAACAGCCCCAGCGTGATGGAAGGCAGCACGAGCGCCTTAAGGCCGCTCCAGGTCAGAAAGCCCGTAGACCACCAGCCAAGCTTCACCGTATCGCCGCGCCCGAAGGAAGGCAGCAGCCCAAGCCAAACGGCAAAAACCAGGATCAGCAAAATGCCAATCAGGAACACGGGCAGAGATACCCCAATCAGGCTGAAGGTCAGGAAAAAGCGTGACAGCCAGGAATTGCGATAGAGCCCCGTATAAACCCCCATCGGCACGCCGATCAGCAGCGCGACCGATGCGGCGCAAAATGCCAGTTCAAGCGTGGCCGGCGCGCGTTCCGCGATCAAATCCGCGACAGGCCGCGACAAACGATAGGACAGCCCAAATTCGCCCTGCACCGCATTGCCGATAAAGGTCCCGAATTGCACCCAGAAGGGCCGATCCAGCCCCAGATCCTGCACCAGCGCCTGACGCTGCGCCTCAGTGAAATCCTGCCCGAGCATGATCGCCACCGGATCGCCCACATAGGCGAACATGGCGAAGGAAATCAGCGCAACTGTCAGCATCACAGGCAGCGCCTGCAAGATGCGGGAGATGATGAAGGCGAACAAAGGGAAAGCTCCAGTAAGCATTTTCAAGCCAAGTGGAATCACTTGGCGGCTCGGAAAATGCGACCCACAAAATGTCGCATTTTCAAGCCAAGTGGAAGCACTTGGCGACTCGGAAAATGCGACCAAAAAAATCTCCAAGCGCGGCGGGCTTGAGACCCGCCGCGCCAGGGGATCAGTTCATTTTCGCCCAGCGGAAATAGGGCTGGTTATTGGCCATATGCGGAATGGTCAGGTTGGACCGCATGGCCCAAGGGATCATCTGATGGTGCAGTGGAATATGCGGCACATCTTCGCGGTAGATGCGCAGCGCCTCACGGATCGCCGCATCGCGCTCAGCACCCGATTGCGTCTTCATGCGGTCAATCAGCGCATCCAGGCGCGGGTTGGAATAGCGTCCGTAATTCCAGATGCCATCGCCCTGTGCGCCATTGCGGGTCGCGACCAGGGATTGGAAGGAATAAAGCGCATCCAGCGTAGGCACGCCCCAGCCGAGCAGATAGATGGATGTGTCATCGCGCTGGATCTTGGCGAAAAAGGGCGCCAGCGGCATGGCATTCAGCTTGGCGCGAATACCAACCCGCGCCCACATCGCGACAATCGCCTGGCAAATCTGCTCATCATTGATGTAGCGATTATTCGGGCAATCCAGCGTGATTTCAAAGCCATTCGGGAAGCCCGCTTCTGCCAGTAGCGCACGCGCGCGCGCCGCATCATAAGGCAGGCGCACATCTTCTTCCTTCACATAGCCATTGACCTGCGAAGGAAAGAAGGTGCCCGTCACCACGGATTGGCCGCGCATGGTGGTGCGGTTGATCGCCTGGATATCAATCGCGTGATAAAGCGCCTGGCGCACGCGCAAATCCTTCATCGGATTGCGCCCCTTCACATCGGAATAGAGCAATTCATCGCGGAACACATCCATCGCAAGGAAAATAGTGCGCACTTCCGGGCCTTCCAGCACGCGGATATTCTGTGCCTGGCGCAGCCGGTTCAAATCCTGCAAGGGCGGGTCAAGCACGAAATCAACCTCACCCGAAAGCAGGGCAGCGATGCGCGTCGCGTCTGATGCGATCGGGCGGAAGATGATTTCCGTGACATTCGCTTCACGGCTGGCTTCTTCCTTCCAGCCCCACCAATCATTATTGCGGACCATCACGGTGCGCACATCGGCCTCACGCGCAGTCAGGCGGAAGGCGCCGGTGCCGTTGGTGTTGCGGACGGTGTGCATTTCCTCCCGCGCGCGGGTGTTCTGCGGGCGGGTCGCGTTGTGCCGCTCGGACCACGACTTCGACATCATGAACACCGAAGCGAATTTGTTCGGCAGGATCGGATCGGGGACCTTGGTGACGATGTCCACCGTGAAGTCGTCCACCTTCTCCGCCCGGTCCACGGTATCCACGAAGATGCCGTAGTTGGAGGTCGGCTGCAGCGCGCGGGTGATGGAGAAGACCACGTCATCGGCCGTGAAGGCCTCGCCTTCATGGAAGCGCACGCCCTGGCGCAGCACGAAGCGCCAGCGGTTCGGCTCCACCTGCGTCCAGGACAGCGCAAGCCCCGGGCGCAGCGTCAGGTCGGCGTTGCGGTGGATCAGCGGGTCGTAGATCTGCTGCAGCACCTTCGTCACGGTG
>CALRPR020000050.1:0-26417 GCA_943370125.1 Allobosea thiooxidans
GAAGAAGCCGGCCTGGTGAAGGCGCTGATCCGCAAGTTGGTAATCGTCGCGCCACCGAAGCTGCTGACCTATATCCTTGTGTTCGTCGGCATTGTTTCATCCATCGCGGCGGATGCGGGCTATCTGGTACTTATCCCGCTGGCGGCGGCGGCCTTCCTTTCGGTTGGGCGGCATCCCTTGGCGGGCCTCGCCATGGCCTTTGCCGCGGTGGCTTCCGCCTTCATGGTGAATGTGCTGATCGTGCCAGTGGATGGCATTCTGACGGAAATCACCAATGACGCGGCGCGGCTGGTCAATCCGAATGTTTCGATTGATCTTGCGGCGAATGTCTGGTTTTCGATCGCGTCCGTCGTGGTGCTGACGGTGCTGATTGGCGTGATCACCGAAAGGGTGATCGAACCACGCCTTGGCGCCTATAAGGGCGATTATGAGGTGCCTGGTGAGAATGTATTGTCTGAGGCCGAATATAAGGGCCTGCGCGCTGCTCGGAATGCCTTGTTTGGTGTCGTTGGCTTCATCGGCCTGCTGACCCTGCCGCCCGGCGCGCCGCTGCGCAATCCGGAAACCGGCGCGATCATTGGGTCTTCACCCTTCATGGGTAGCCTGATTGTCTCCATTGCGCTCATCTTCCTGGTCTGCGGCATTGCTTATGGCCGCGCGGCCGGCACCATGCGCACGGGGGCCGAAGCTATTGCCGCCATCCAAAAATCCATCGGCGCACTGGCGGGCTTGATCCTTCTGCTGCTGGTGATCAGCCAGTTCATTGCCATCTTCAATTATTCGAACATGGCAACACTTGCGGCTGTTTCGATGGCGGAATTCCTGGAAAAGCTGAACCTGCCAACGGTTGCCTTGCTGATCGGCTTTGTCATTGCGGTCTTTGGCATTGACCTGATCATCACGGCGGCGATTGCGAAATGGGCGATTTTTGCGCCCGTTTTCGTGCCGTTGCTCATGCAGCTTGGCGTGGCGCCGGAAGTGGTGCTGGCGGCTTATCGCGTGGGTGATAGCCCGATGAATTCCATCACGCCGCTCAACGCCTATTTCGCGATGATCGTGACCTTTGCGATCAAATATCAGAAGGATGCGGGGGTTGGCACCGTGATTGCGCTGATGCTGCCTTATGTCATCGCGATTTCCGTGGTTTGGACCGCGCTTTTGGCGGCGTGGTATATGCTCGGCCTGCCTTGGGGGCTCTAGCGCATGAATGACATCACCATCATGGCCGCGATCATCCTCGCGGCCATTGTGCTTTTCATCTGGAATCGCATTCCCGTCATTCTGGTGGCCATGGGTGTCGGCATGGCGCTTTACGCGACCGGCCTTGTCACGCTGAACCAGGCGCTTTCGGGCTTCGGCGATCCGGCGGTGATGTTCATCGCGACTCTGTTTGTGGTGAGTGCTGCGCTGGACCGCACCGGTGTTACCGCCTGGGCGGGGCAGATGCTGATCCGCGGCGCTGGCGAGAATAGCCGCACGCGATTGCTGGTGCTGATTTCCCTGCTGGCGGCGATGTTGACTGCCCTTATCAGCCTCAATGGCGCGATTGCAGCGCTTTTGCCGGTGGTGGTTGTCTTGGCACTCCGGCTGCGCCTGCCGCCATCACAATTGCTCATGCCGATGGTTTTTGCTGCGCATGCGGGGTCGAAGATCGCCTTGACCGGCTCACCGGTGAACGTGCTGGTGAGTGAGGCGGCGCTCGATGCCGGTGCCCGCGCCATCGGCTTTTTCGAATTCACCATTGTCGGCATTCCGCTGTTGCTGGGCGTGATTACGATCACCCTGCTGCTTGGGCGGAAGCTGCTGCCGCATCGCGCCGGTGAGACCATGAGCGTGGATTTCAGCCGCCATGCGACCACGCTTGTTGAGCAATACCGGTTGAAGGAAGGTCTGTTCCGGCTTCGGTTGCGCGCCACTTCGCCTCTGATCGGCCAGCCTCCATCTGCGCTGCAGGAAGATAGCTGGGCGGGGCTTCGCCTTGTCGCCGTGAATGATGGCCTAACGGGCGATAGGCTACGCCGCCCCACCATGATGGAGGGCGATTTCCTGCTGGTTTCCGGCCAGGGTGAGGATGCGGCGCGGTTAGCCGCCGAACAACATTTGGCCTTCCGGCTTGAAAACAGCGATGAGGATTTGCGCGATAGCCTGTTCAATCGCAGCTCGGGCCTTGCGGAAGTCATGATCCCGCCGCGTTCGGAAATGATCGGCCAGACCGCCTATCAGGGCATGATCACCGAAAGCGGTGATCTTGTGGTCATCGCCGTCCAGCGTGGTGGAGAGGATGTGGGCGCTGAGCCGGTGCAATTGCAGGCGGGCGATACGTTGCTGTTGCAGGGAACATGGAAGGCGCTTGATACGCGCCTTGCCGATCCGCAAGTGCTGGTGGTGAATTCGCCTGATACGGTGCGCCGTCAGGCGGTGCCGCTTGGCGCTGGCGCTTGGACCACGCTTGGTGTGCTGGCCGGCATGGTGTTCTTCCTCGCGACCGGGCTGCTGCCAGGGGCGGTGGTTGGTATCGCGGCCTGCTTCATCCTGATTTTGTCGCGCGTGGTGACTGTGGATCAAAGCTATCGCGCGGTTGACTGGACAACGGTGATCCTAGTCGCGGCGATGATGCCGCTTTCGACAGCCATGGTGCAAACCGGCGCGGCGCAATTGATGGCGGATGGGCTGGTTGCCATGGCGGCGGGCGGCAGCCCGATTATTCTGCTGGCGGGGATTTTTGTGCTGACAGCGGTGCTTGGCCAGTTGATCAGCAATACTGCAACGGCGCTGATTATCATTCCGGTTGGCGTTGCTGCCGCAACCTCCATGGGGATTTCGCCGATACCGGTGCTTATGAGCATCGGTATCGCCGCCGCCGCTGCATTCCTGACGCCGATCGCGACGCCCACCAATCTGATGGTGATGCGCCCGGGCGGCTATGCCTTTGGCGATTACTGGAAGTTCGGCCTGCCGATGATGATTTGGTTCTTCATCGTCTGCGTCTTCGTTGTTCCATTGATTTGGCCGTTCTGAGACATGATCCGAATTACACGCATACTCCTTTGCGCTTCGGCCCTTCTGGCGGCGCTGCCCGCCCTGGCCCAAACGCCAGCGCAGCAACAAGCTGACCCAGCAGGCACCTTCGCCTTCCTGCTGGAAAATGACACCCTCTCCGGCAATGATCGCTACTACACCAATGGCTTTCTTTTCGCCTGGCGCGCCCCTTCCTATGATCCACCTGCTTGGCTTGCGGGGCTGACAGAGGGGCCAAACCTGTTCTTCC
This sequence comes from Allobosea thiooxidans, assembly GCA_943370125.1. Lineage (GTDB taxonomy): Bacteria > Pseudomonadota > Alphaproteobacteria > Acetobacterales > Acetobacteraceae > Neoroseomonas. The sequence continues at coordinate 3,269 of CALRPR020000050.1, forward strand.
CTGGCGGTGGCGTGACACGCTGGGGTCTGAGTTTCGGGCAGAAGATTTACACGCCGGAAGACACGCTGGCGACCAATCCTGACCCGAAGGATCGCCCCTATGCCGCATGGCTTTATGGCGCGGTTTCGCTGCATTCCTATACGGCGCGCGAGATGGGCACGCTGGAGTTGCAGCTTGGCGTTATCGGGCCTTCCGCGCTTGGCGAATGGGTACAGAACACGACGCATGACATGATGCGCATTGATCGCGCCTATGGCTGGGATTACCAGCTGCGTGATGAACCCGGCGTCAATCTGGTGGCGAACCGGCAATGGCGTCTGAATGGCGAACCCGATTCAGGCGGGCGGCGATTTGGCTTGGTGCCGAGCCTCGCGGCCAGCCTTGGCAATGTGCATACTTACGCTGCCGGGGGCATGCTGTTGCGCTACGGGACAGAGCTTGAAGCGGATTTCGGTCCGCCGCGCGTGCGCCCGGTTTCCGCTGGCTCGGTTTTCTTCCAGCCGACCGGGCGCTTTGGCTGGTATGTCTTTGGCGGCGTTGAAGGCCGCGCGGTGGCGCGGGATATCTCATTGGATGGCAATACCTGGCGCGATAGCCGGAGCGTGGATCGGGAAGTGCTGGTTGGTGATGCGAGCGCGGGCGTTGCGTTGATTTTTGAGGGCGCGCGCCTGACCGCGACCTATACGATCCGCAGCAAGGAATTTGAAACGCAGCGAGAGGCTTCGCAATTCGGGTCGGTCAGTATAGCGTTTCGGTTTTAGTAATTGCGCTTTGCGCAATTCGCCCGAGAGGGGCCAGCCATGGCGGCTTTAGGGGTCAGTTCTCCCACCATGGCCGGTTAGAGTCTTCTTGCCGGTCATCATCGCGGCAAAGGACTCTATTCTCTTGCATGGTCGCAGTCTGGCGGCGCGCCGGATCAGGTGCGCCGCCAATCATTCAGGCCTGCGCGGCCGGCACGGCGATGAAGGCCGGCTTGCCATCGCGCAGGATGCGCACCGCAACCGCACCGCCCGCGGCATTCGCTTCACGCAAAGCGCGCAGTGCTGCCTCAGCGTCATCGGTCGTGGCAGTGCCGACGCCGATGATCACATCGCCCCGGCGCAAACCGGCTTCCTGGGCGCGTGAATTCGGCTCCACGGCCTGCACCAGCGCACCCTTCGCATCATTGGGCAGGCGTAGTGACGCACGCGCTTCCGGCGTGATAGGCATCAGCGAAACACCAATACGCGGTGCGTTGGATTGTTCGGCACCTGGCCGGGCACGTTCCGTACCAGGCTGGGCAGCGATATCCACACGCAGGCTGGCCTCTGCCCCATCGCGCCAGAGCTTCAGATCAGCCTTCGCACCGGGGCGGAGATCCGCCACGCTGCGTGCCAGGTCACGCGGGTTACGCACCGCCTTGCCATCCAGCGCCGTCACCACATCGCCGGGCTTGAGGCCGGCCTTGGCGGCGGGGCTGTCATTCTCCACACCCGCCACAAGGGCACCCTGCGGGGCTTCAGCGCCCTTGGCCGGCAGCTTCAACGCCGCCGCCATGGCCGTATTCACCGGCTGGGTCGAAACACCGATGAAGCCGCGCTCCACTTGGCCTTTCTCACGCAGTTCCAACACAACGCGCTTCACCATGTTGGACGGCACGGCAAAGCCGATGCCAACCGAACCACCGGTCGGGCTGAAGATTGCCGTATTCACGCCTATCACGCCGCCATCGCGGGCGAAAAGCGGGCCGCCGGAATTACCCTGATTGATTGGCGCATCAACCTGGATGAAATCATCATAGGGGCCAGCGCCAATGTCGCGGCCAGTTGCCGAGACAACACCCGTGGTCACGGTGCCGGACAGGCCATAGGGATTGCCCATGGCCACTACCCAATCGCCGGGCTGGGCACGATCAGAATCGCCCAGGGCCACGAAGGGTAGCGGCGCGCCGGCTTCAATCTTTAGCAGCGCGACATCGGTGCGCGCATCGCGGCCAATAACGCGGGCCTGCAATTCACGGCCGTCTTCAAGCTTCACCACCACGCGGGTGGCGCCATCCACAACATGGTTATTGGTCACGATGAAACCGGCGGCATCAATGATGAAGCCCGAACCGGTGCCTTGAACGCGGCCCTGGCCCGGGTTGGGCATGCCCATTTCAGCACGCGGCGCCTTGCCGGCGACATTGATGGTGACAACGGCGGGACGCACGGCCTTCACCAACTCGGCAAAGCCGGCGGCTGGTGCGGCGCGGTCAAGGGTGATCGCCGGGGCAACAGGCGCCGGGGCATTTTGTGCGTGCACGGCAAGGCCGGTCAGCGCGGTTGAGCCAAGCAAAAGGCCGAGCAGCGCATAGCGCGCAGTGCGGCGGGCGGGGCTGGAAGTAGCCATGAGTTGTTTTCTCCATCAAAAGGGCCGGGGCGCTGATTCGCTTTCGCCTTGACTGCGAAAATGGAGAAAACCTGCTGTAAAGTCCCGAACGCGAAGCTGAAATGATTTTCAGGATTGGGCCCGTCAGCTTTCGGCCTTGGCGCCGGAAAGATCCACCGTCACGCAAAGCCCTGGCGCCGCGTCTGACAATACCGGCGCCGCGCCATGCAGCTTCGCCACCGCCGCCACCAAAGCCAGGCCAAGCCCGCTGCCCGGTGTGCCCCGGCTACGGTCCAGCCGATAAAAGCGCCTCAGCACGCGGGCGCGTTCTTCTGGCGGCACGCCCGGCCCATCATCGGCCACTTCAAGCACCGGGCCAGCGCGCAGCGCCACGCGCACGGCTTGCCCGCCATGGGTCAGGGCATTGTCAATCAGATTGGCCAGCATCTGGCGCAGCAGCGCGGCATCGCCATGCAGGCGCTGGTCGGGTGCCACCTGCACATCAAGCCGCTTGCCGGCTTCTTCCGCGACAACCGCATAAGCCTCGGCGAGTGTGGTCACCAGCGCGGAAAGCTCCACCACCGGCGCTTCCTGCGGTGGCAAGGGCGGGCCGGCTTCAAGCTGGGCAATACGCAGCAGCCCAGTGAAGGTGGCAAGGACCGTATCCAATTCGGTGAGCGCAGCTTCAAAGGCCGCCGCATCGGCATTTGGATCGCGCGCGCGCGCAAGGGCGGCTTCCAGCCTCTGGCGGAGGCGGGAAAGCGGGCCGCGCAAATCATGCGCGACATCCACCGTGACTTGCCGCATGCCTTCGATCAGCGCTTCCTGGCGTTCCAGCAGCGTGTTCACCGTGCCCGCCAGCCGATCGAATTCATCGGCGCTGCCGGCCAAGGGCAGACGGCGTGCGAGGTCTCCATGCATCACCTGTTCAGCGGCTTCGGAGACACGCCTGAGGCGATTTTGTAACCCGCGCGCCATGAACAAGCCGAAAGCAAGCGCAAGCAATACGGCGATTGCGCCCGCCGCGAGGAGCGTGGTGGCAAGGGTTGCAGCTGTATCCAGCACTGCGCCGAATTCGGCCGCGACCAGCAAGGTGAAGCCAGTGGCAACCCCAATGCCGAGCGTGCGCACCGGCCCTTCTGGCGCCCTGAGCGTCACAAAACCGCGCAGCCCCATCGGCGCACCGGAAAGCCGCGCAGACCCTGCAAGGGGGCGCCCATCCGGCAAGCGTAACTGCACCAGAATGGCACTTGGTGTGCGGTCCCGCGTGCGGGCTTCCACTGCGCGCGTCAGGCCAATCATGCCGAAGCGCTGGAATTCGCCGAGCAATAATTCGGCTTCCGCGCGGATGGTGCTGTCCAGCGCTTCTTCCAAAGCCGAGGAGCTGCGCAGCCAGCCAAGCCCAAGCCCAAGCGCGGAAATGCCCAAGACACCGAAGGCGGTCAGCAGCGCGGTGCGCAGCGCGAAGCTACGCAATAACCTGCCAATGGTGCTCACTTCGGCGCACCGAGCATATAGCCAACACCACGCATGGTCTGAATGGGCGCGGGCGATCCTTCCTGCGAAAGCTTGCGGCGCAATCGGCTGACATGAACTTCAACCAGATTGGTCGAAGGATCGAAATTCAAATCCCAGACCCCTTCCAGCAGCATGGTCTTGGTCAGCACCTGATCGGGGCGGCGCAGCATGAATTCCAGCAGGCGCATTTCGGTCGGCAGCAATTCTACCGGCTGGCCATTGCGCCGCACCACGCGCTTCAGCAGGTCCAATTCAATATCGCCCGCTTGCAGCAGCACGGGATCGGTGGTGGGCGCTGGGCGGCGCGCCAGTGCCGCGACGCGTGCGCGGAGTTCACTGAAGGCGAAGGGCTTTGCCAGATAGTCATCCGCGCCGGCATCAAGCCCTTCCACGCGCCGCTCCACCTCACCAAGTGCGGTCAGCACCAGTACGGGGGTGGTGATGCCGGAAGCGCGCAAGGTACGCAGAATAGTGAGGCCATCAGGCCCCGGCAGCATGCGATCGGTCACGATCACATCCCAGGCCTCACCAGCGGCGAGCATCATGCCATCGCGCCCTGTGCGCGCCACCTGCACGACATGGCCGATTTCCTGCAGACCCTTGGCGATGTAATCGGCGGTCGCTCTATCGTCTTCGATCAGCAGGATGCGCATGGGGCGCGGATATTACTCCAGCGTGGCGATGGCAACCGCCAGGCGGCAGCCCTGGGCGAATTCCGGAATAACCACATATTCATTGACCGTGTGGATTTCAGCCTGACCCGCGCCGAAAGTCACGGTCGGCACCCCATGCTTCACCAGCCAATTCGCATCCAACCCGCCTGCGGAGACCATGGTGACGGGCTCAAGCCCCATGGCTTGCGCGGCCTTCTTGGCGCGTTGCACGGCGGGGTCATCTTCCGACATCAGGAAGGGCGGATAGGCGGTGCGAGTTTGGAAAGTGACCTCGGCCATATTGCCATCGGCATCCTTCACTTCGCCCTTGGCTTTGTTGAAGGCGGCTTCAAAGGCTTCGGTGATCTTGACCGCAAAGGCAGCATCAGTACTGCGAGCTTCACCGACCAGATGCACGTAATCCGTCACGACATTGGTTGCATCGCCGGCGGGCTTGCCATCCTTGCCGCCAAAGATCCCAACATTGGACGAGCCTTTGCCTTCCGGCTGCACCACCTTGCCGAACCAGCCGCCGCGATGCGCTTCCGTGAGCCCAACGGATGCCACCAGGGTTGAGGAAATGCCGCGTTCCGGCGCTACACCGGCATGGGCGGCCTTACCCTTGATGGTGACTTCCCAATTCTGCTGGCCAACCGCGCCAATGGTGAGCAAGGCAGCATGGGTGCTGTCCACATTGAAGCCCATGGTGGCGCCGCCAAGGTCCTTCGGGTCAAGCTCCCGCGCGCCATGCAAGCCGCTTTCTTCACGCACCGTGAACAGCATGGTGATCGGCGGGTGCGGCAGCTTGTGGTCAATAAGGGTCTTCGCGAGCGCGATCAGCACCGCGCAGCCTGTGCCATTATCCCCACCCAAAGCCGTGGTGCCATCAGAGACGATGCGATCCCCCTCACGCCGCGGCTTCGCACCCTTGCACAGCGGTACGGTATCCATATGCGTGGAGAACAATAGCCGCGGGCCGGGCTTGCTGCCCGGCAGGTCAACAATCAGGTTGCCCACTTCGGTCGGCAGCTTGATGCGCTGATGCACCGTATCGTAGCGGATCGCGCTTGCCGGCACGCCAACCTTTTCCAACTCATCCACAATGGCGGCGCCGATCGCAGCCTCAAACCCCGTGACGCTATCAATCGCGAGCAAGCGGATCAGCATCTCGGTCGCGTAATCAACATCAATCATCTTGGCAGTGCTGGTCATGATTTTTTCCTTTTCGTCCTGGAATGTCGCGGCGCGTCAGCGCTTCGCGAGAATGGGGGTGAGCGCGTCTACCACGCCCGTCAACATAATCTGCGCGCCGATACAAAGCAGCACGAAGGCGGCAAGCTTGGCGGCAATCAGCATGCCCGTGGGGCCAAGGCGGCGCGCAACCGCGGCGGCATTGGCATAGGCGATCCAGACGGTCAGTGCCACCGTCGCCGCCATCAGGGTGAAGGCCAAAGCATTCAGCACGATATAGCTGATTTCGGAGGATCGCCGTTCCGCCGAAAGGGCGATAGATGCCGCAATGGTACCGGGGCCGGTGGTCAGCGGCAGGGTCAGCGGGAAGAAGCTCATGCGCTCGACCGGGGCGGTATCCAGGGCGGCGGGGGCCTGGGATTCGCGGCGCTGATTGTCATCTTCCTCATTCAGCATTTGCCAGCCGGCGACAGCAACTGTCAGCCCGCCCGCGATCCGCAAGGCTTCAAGCGAAATACCGAAAAAGCCAAGAATGGGCGCGCCGAGAAACAGGGCACCCAGCAGCACAATAAAGCTATTGATGGCGATGGACCGCGCCAGACGCGCGCGTTCCTGTTCCGTCAGCCATCGCGTCATGCCGTGGAAAATCAGCGCGCCAGCGGGCGGGTTGATGATGCTGATCAGCGCCGAAAAGCCAAAAAGCCAAGCGGCAAACAAGTCACCAAAAACGGCGGAAGCTGTCATGATGCCGTACCTGCTTGCCAAAAGGCACACGCCAGAAGCTTCAAGTCGAAGCTTCCGCTCTCGGTAGGGTGCCGATCGGTCATCACGTTTATGGCGTTAAAGCAAGGCCGCATCGCGCGTTAGTCAATTCAGACCCAAGGCTGTGCGCTGCATCCCAAGGGCTGCGGGCAATAAAACGACATTCGTTAGAAACGTCAAAACCCCGCTGCACTTAGCGTGCAACGGGGTTAAGAGTTATGCGCCGCTGGATAGGCGGCAATGAAGCCCCACAAACGCGCCGCAGGCGCGCCATGAGGAGCTATCAAATTAGCCGCGAGCGCGGGGCGCCGGGGCCGGGGCAGGCGCTGGGGCCGGAGCAGGGGCCGGCGCGGGCTCGGCAGCGCAAGCGGCGAGCAGAGCCGCCGGGGCCAGGATAGCGACCGCCGCGGCCTTACGGAGCAGCGCCTTGCGGGTCATTTCTTTGGAATCAGTGTTCATGTTGCACATCCAGGTTGATAGAGACTAGGAAACATCCGATATAAGAGTCAATTATTGGCGATTTGTCAAACCCTTTTCTTGCGTAGAATGTGAAGTTTTAGGAGTTGGACGCGTGAAACTGCCTTGGGACAGGCCGGAATTGGATGCCAGGGGGCTGGCTGACTCGTCGCCACCACCAATTTCGCGCCGCGACAGCCTTTTGCGGGGCGCCATGGGCTTCGCCGGCATGCTGGCGCTGATTGGCTGCGCCTCGTCCGATAGCGCTTCCATGGGGCCGATGGCCGAGCGCCAAACAGAGGAAAACCAAGGCAATTCACCGGAGGACCCGCCCCCAGTGGTTGCCGGCGAAGCCCTGGATGGGGTGCTGCTTCGCCGTTTCTACGTACGGCGCGACTTTGAACCGGTTTGGGCCACGCGCGAAGCCGAGGCGAGGGCGTTTACAGCCGCGGTGCTGCGCGCCCGCGATCACGGCCTCGATCCCGAATTGTTCCACGCCGACCTGCTGCGGCGCATGGATAGTTTTCCGCCCGACCGGCGCGAATTGCTGCTGACCCATGCGGTGCTCACCTATGCCGAGGCGCTGACCTTCGGTGCTTTGCCGCCCAGTCGGCGGAAGGATCGGGAAGCACTTTTGCCAGAACCGGTGGATGTGACGAAAGTACTTCATCATGCGCTGGATGGACCTGATCCTTTGGCAGCAATTGAAGCGCTGGCGCCGCAAACGCCGCCCTACATCGCGCTCCGCCAGGCGTTGCAACGTCATCGCGCGACAAGTCAGCCTAACCGCACGCAGGTGAACCGCTTGCGCGTGATTGAGGCCAATCTTGAACGCCAACGCTGGCTGCCGCGCGAGCTGCCGGCTGATCGCGTTTGGGTGAATGTGCCTGATCAGCAACTGGTGCTCTATCGCAACGCCCGCCCGGTCTTCGTCACGCGCGTGGTGGTAGGTGAAGCGACGGATCGCAAACAAAGCCCTGAATTCAGCACTGTGATTGAATCCGCGCTGTTCAACCCACCTTGGGTTATTCCGCATGATATTGTCGAAGCGGATATCCGCCCGATGCTGAAGCAAGACCCGCTTTATTTGGTCAAGAACAAGATCGTGCTACTGCCGAATGGGGACGCGGAGCAAGCGCCAGGCCCGCAAGCCGGGCTTGGGGCGGTGATGTTCGAAATGCCAAACCGCTTTGACGTTTATTTGCATGACACGCCAGACAAGGAAGCCTTCAGCCGCGACAATCGGCGGCTCAGCAATGGCTGCATTCGCGTGCAAAACCCGCTGCAATTCGCGTCCCTGCTGATGGATGAACCTTTAGACGTGATCAATAAGAAAGTCGCAACAGGGGATACGGCGCGGAAATCCTTGGCCGAGCCAGTGCCGGTTTTCGTGCTGTACCATACGGCCTTCGCGTCTGGCGGCCGCGATCTGGATTTCCGTCCCGATTTCTACGGCCGGGATGAGGCGCTGTGGCAGCGTCTGCAAAAGCGCGCGCCGGAACAGGGCGCGCCGGGGCGTAGCCAAATCGCGATCGGCGCCGCACGATCAGCACCTGTGGAAGAGCCAGCCCGCAGGCCAGTGCCGGCATCCTCACCAAGGCCAGCGGTGCAGAGGCGGGTCTGAGACGCGCCAACACTGGATCAGTGGCTTTTGCGGTGAAGTATGATGGCAAGTTTCCGAGCCAGGTGGGATCACTTGGCTCGGACACGCCCTAGAGCAGATCACGTTCAGATGGAATCATCCGAACGTGTGAAGATGCTCGAAAAACAACCATGTAGAGCGGGTTGCGTGAACCCATGTGAACGCAACACGCTCTAGAATGCCGGCGGCGGCGCGGGATCAAACCCATCAGGCGTCACGCCACGCGGCCTGATCATGGCGTAGGGCCCGCGCGGCAGGAAGCGCCCGGTGCCAAGTTCCGCCTGCACCTTGCCATCACGCATCACCACTTCGCCGCGACGGATGGTCATAACGGGCCAGCCCGTGACCTCCATCCCCTCATAGGGGGTGTAATCAATCGCGTGCTGCATCAGTGCATTGGTGATGGTGACTTTCTTCTTCGGATCCCACAGCGCCAAATCCGCATCCGCGCCCACGGCAATGCTGCCCTTGCGCGGCGCAAGCCCCATCAGCCGCGCAGGGTTGGTGCTGGTCAGGCGCACGAATTCATCCAGGCTGATGCGACCCTTTGAGACGCCTTCGCTGAAAATGATCGGCAGGCGCGCGGTAAAGCCTGGAATGCCATTCGGGATATCGCGGAACACCGCATCCGTCCCATTCTGGCGCTTGCCGTGATCACCCCCATAGGAAAAGGCGCAGTGATCAGATGAAATCACATCCAAAGTGCCGCGCCTGATCATTTCCCACACGCGTTCATGTTCTTCGCGGCTGCGGGGCGCGGGGCTGCACATGAATTTGGCGCCCTCAAAGCCAGGACGATCCATGTCCGATGCGGTCAGGCTGACATATTGCGGGCAGGTCTCCCCCCATACCTTCACACCACGCGCCTGGGCGCGGGCGATTTCCTCGGCGGCTTCTTCGCAGGAAACGTGGAAGATCTGGATCGGCTGATCCACCAATTCAGCAAGTGCGATGGCGCGGTGCGTTGCTTCGCGCTCCACCACCGGCGGGCGTGCCCAGGCGTGGTATTTCGGCGCGGTCATGCCGTGCTTCAGCAATTCATGGGTGCGCCAATTGATCGCCTCATAATTCTCGCAATGCACCGTCACCAAGCAGCCGAGTGTGCGTGCCTTGGTCAAGACACGCAGATATTGCGCATCATTCAAATGTAGCGGTTCGTAGGTCAGAAACACCTTCAGGCTGCGCACACCCTCAGCGACAAGCCGAGGCACTTCCTGATCCATTACAGCATCTGTCGGATCGCTGATGATCTGGTGGAAGGAATGATCAATCATGCCGCGGGCGGCGCGGGCGCGGTAATCCGTGTAACGATCCCAAACGCCATAGCCCTTCCATTGCGGAATGAAACACACGACAGAGGTTGTGCCGCCGGCGAAAGCCGCGGTGGAGGCTGTTGCGAAGCTTTCCTCATTCACCGTAATCGGCGGTTCCGCCTGGCCGGTACTAGCATAGCCACCACGAGAGGGCTCTTCGATATGGCAATGGCTATCCACGCCGCCAGGCAGCACCAGCGTACCGGCGGCATCCACCACGCGGGCGCCATCGGAAAGTTTTTCGCCGAGGGCAACAATGCGCCCGTCCTTCACGCCGATATCGCAGCGCGTGGTGCCGAAGCCGGTCGCAACCTCTCCGCCACGCACTACAAGGTCAAATTCCGCCATGGTCATCCCCTGTTGTTGAAACGCATCCAGCAAACAGCAAGTTTTGGTCTGCCGTTCATATCAAGCTTTTGCATCGCGCCGCGCCGCCGCCAAGCCCGCCGCGCGGCCCGTGCTGAAACAGGCTTGCAGCAAGTAGCCACCCGTAGGCGCTTCCCAATCCAGCATTTCGCCACAGGCGAAAACGCCAGGCAAGCGGCGGAGCATCAGGTTTTCATCTACCTCAGACCAGGAAAGCCCGCCTGCCGAGGAAATCGCGCGCGCAATCGGGAAACAGCCCGTCACTTGCAGCGGCAAAGCCTTGATCAAGCCGGCAAGGGCGCTTTGTTGTGCCCCCGCCTTCAGCGCTTCCTGCACCAGGGCAATCCCAACCGGCGCAAGCCCTGCATTGCGTCGCAAATGATTGGCGAGCGAAAGGCTGCCCTGACGGCCCGAAAGCCGCGCGGTAAGATCGGCAAGGCTGAGATCAGGCCTGAGATCAAGATGCAGCGTGGCGCTATGCTGCAGTTCCAGCGCATCGCGCAAGGCGGCACTCAAGGCATAAACCGCACCGCCTTCAATGCCTGCCTCGGTGATCATCGCCTCACCTCGCTGCGTGATGCCGCCAAAGGATAGCGCAATGCGCTTAAGCGGCGTGCCGGCGAAACGCTGCCGCAGATGTTCCGACCAGGGAATGGCAAAGCCCATATTGGATGGCGCGAAAGGGCGCGTTTCGATGCCCGGCAAAAGCGCAGGCCAGGTACCATCCGACCCAAGCCGCGGCCAGGAAGCACCGCCAAGCGCTAGAATGGTGGCTGAGGTTTTGATCTGCTGCTCCCCATCCGGTGTGGCGAAACGCGCCGCGCCATCAGGCGAAAAGCCAAGCAAGCGATGCCGCGCCAGCAGGCGCACGCCAAGCGCGCCAAGCCGCGCCATCCATGCGCGCAGCAGTGGCGATGCCTTCATGGCGCGTGGAAAAACCCGGCCGGAGGAGCCGATGAAGCAGGGCTGGCCCAACCCCTCAGCCCAGGCAATCAACGCTTCGGGCGGGAAGGCGCCGATATGCGGCGCGAGATGTGGCTCAGCCGAACCATAGTGCTTCAGGAATGTTGGCAACGGTTCGGAATGCGTCAGGTTCAACCCACCACGCCCGGCAATCAACAACTTGCGCGCGGGCGATGGCATGTGATCCGCCAGCAACACCGCGGCACCGGATTGCGCCGCGGCTTCCGCCGCCATCAAGCCGCCGGGGCCGGCGCCAATGACGAGAATACTCAGGCGCTGCGTTCCAGCAATTCAATGGCGACATTCTCCGGCCCGCGCAGAAAGCAAATACGAATATCGGGGCGGATCGCGGTGGGTTCCATGGTGAATTCAGCGCCCTTGGCCTTCAATTCCGCCACCACCTGGTCAAGCCCGGTCACCGCAAGGCCGATATGTTCAAGGCCGCGATAGGGCATGCTGGGTGGCGGCGCCGTATTGTCACCCTTGATGGGCGCGATGAAAATGATCTGCCCGCCAAGCTTGATATCCACGCGCGGTTCGCCCTGCTGGGTGGAACGCAGAACCTCGGCCCCAAACATACGTTCGTAGAAAACAGCGGTCGCTTCCGGATCAGGGCTGCGCAGATGAATATGGTCGAAGGTGAATTGGGTCATGGTTTGTTCCTTTTTTCAAATCGTGCCACTGGCGCGCAGTTTGTCGCGTGCGGCATCATCATAACCAAGCTCGGCCAATATGGCATCATTGTCGCTGCCAAGCTGCGGTGGCGGCGTATCAACCCGAGGTCCACCATGCGCAAAGCCGAAAGCGGCGACGGGGACAGAAAATGGCCCTGTCACGCCAGGTGCTGCTTCAAAGTGATGCACCACCCCGCGCCCCTTGATCTGCGGATCAGCCAGCGATTCCGACAAATTGCGCACTCGTGCCGCCGGCACATGACGCGCCTGCAAATAGCTTTCCCATTCGTCGGCCGTCTTGGCCTTCAACAGTTCCGCCAGCGTTGCCGCTTCATGTGCGCGATCAGCATGGCGCGCTTCATTGCTGTCCTTCGCCATATCGGGCCGGCCGAGCGCCTGCCAAAGCCGGCGCTGCTGGCGAAGATTGCTCGCGCCGATCATCACCAGGCCATCGGCGGTCTGGTAGCAGCTATTGGTCGAATATTCATGGTCATTGCCGCGCGGGCGCGCAGGCTTGCCGCTGCGCCCATAGGAAGTGACATGGCTTGCCATCATCATCATCGCAACATCCATCATCGCGAGATCAATATGCTGACCTCGCCCGGTTTTTTCGCGCTGGAACAAGGCCGCTGACAGGGCGAAGGCGCCCATGGTGCCGGTGGCGTAATCAATCGCTGGTGCGCCGAATTTGATGGGATTCACTTCCGGCGTGCCGGTGCAAGCCATGATGCCCGATGTCGCTTGGATAACGTGATCATAAGCGGTCTGTTCACCGCGCGGCCCGCCATGACCGAAGGCGGAGATGGAACAATAGATCAGCCGCGGATTGATCTTCAGCAAATCCTCATAGCCCAGGCCCAAAGCCGCGAAGGCGCCTGGGCGGAAATTCTCCACCAGCACATCGGCGTCCACGATCAGCTTGCGGAAAATCTCGCGCGCTTCTGTCTGCTTCAGATCAAGCGTCATGCTGCGCTTGTTTGACCCTTGCGTCAGGTAATAGCTGCCCATGCCCGCGCGATTGAGATCCCAATCGCCACCGCTGACGCGGCTTTGGTCTGGGTCCTGCGGATGCTCAATCTTGATCACATCCGCGCCCAGCAAGCCCAATTGATAGGCCGCAAAAGGGCCGGCCAGAACATGGGTCGCGTCAATGATGCGAATGCCTTCGAAGGGACGAGTCATGGGTGATTCCTCAATGTTTCATTGTGGCGCTTCAAGCAGCACGCCATCGCGTTTGAGTGCGGTGATCTCAGCCTCGGTCATGCCAGCCGCGGCCAGCAGCGCCGCGCCATCCTGCCCAAGCCGCGGCGCGGGGCGGCCTGCCGGCGCATTACCGCCGGAAAAGCGATTGGGCTGGCCGATGGCGTAAGTGGCACCTTCCGTCGGGTGTTCTTCTTCTTGCACCATACCAACAGCGCGTAGATGCGGATCATCCAGCAAGCCGGCGATGGTGTTATAGGGCGAGGCCGGCACATCGAGCCTGTCAAAAATCTCCAACCACTCAGCGGAGGTCTTGCCCTTGAGCCCACCCGCGCGAATGGCGAAATAATCGCGTGTATTGGAAGTGCGCCCAGCGATGGTGGCGAAACGCGGATCGGTCTTCAATTCAGGCCGGCCAATCGCATCAAAAAACGCATGCGCCTGCGCATCCGTATTGGCAGAAATACAGATATGGCCATCAGCGGTTGGCAAAGGCCGTGCATCGGGGCTGAGGACGCGGTGATCACCGGGCGGGCCAAGCGCAGGGCGGAAGGACATGGCGCCCAGATGTTCCATCATCACATAGGCGGCCATGTTTTCGAACATCGGCACCTCAATCGCCTCACCGACGCCGGTTTTTTCGCGGCGATAAAGCGCGAAGCCAATCATCTGCGCGGCGATCAAGCCAACAGTGTGATCCGCGACCAGCATCGGCACATAGCGTGGTTCCCCGGTGGAGGCTTCAAAACAGCCGGCCACACCAGCGGCACCTTGGATCACCGTGTCATAGGCTGGCCTGCCGGCATAAGACCCGCCTGAGCCAAAACCCGTGATGGCGCAATGGATCAAGCGGGGCGCGATGGCATGCAGGCTTGCGGCGTCCACACCAAGCCGCGCTTGCGCATCTGGGCGGATATTGCTGACAAAAACATCCACCGTCGCGGCCAAGCGATGCAACGCCGCAAGCCCCGCCGGCGCCTTCAGATCAAGTGCGATAGATTTCTTGCCACGATTGAAATTGAGGAATTTGCCATTCATGCCGGGTGATCGCCCCTTGCCGGCAAGCTGGCGCAGCAAATCACCGCCAGGGCTTTCAAGCTTGATCACCTCTGCCCCATGTTCCGCGAGCACGCCGGTGCAAACCGGCCCGACAACAACCGAGGAAAGATCAAGCACCCGAATACCCGCAAGTGGTCCGCTCATGGTGCTTCCTTCAAAATTCACCGCTGCAGCTTCGCATGGCGGCGCGGCAGGTCAAACCAGGCCTGCCGGCACGGCGACCGCGCCCTGCATCAGGCGCCGCGCACTGCGATAAACCACGGCACTTTCCGCGTGCCAGCCAGCGGGCGTCTCCCCCACCTCGGCGCCCGCGGAAAGAATGCCGGATGGATTGGCAACGCGCGTTTCATCCGCGCGCGCCGGCGGCCCGGCCAGGCGGTGCGGCACACTGCCGGTAATGCGGCTGGCGACACCAAGGCACATGGCACCCGTCAGCGGCACGGCGCGATGCGCGCGTTCCATGGAAATCATGCGCACGGCGATGTCGTGGCTATCGGCGGTGAAGGCCGCACCACCAAGCGCATGATAAGCCGCAGGCGGCGCCACTACGGCAATTTTCGGTAAGGCAAGACCAACCTTCTCGGGCGTTGCGGCCAGCCCCATCATCACGCCAGCCTTGCGCCGCAGCGCATCAAACAGCGCCATGCGCGCGGGGTCCGCTTCAATCGCATCCGGGCTTTCCGTGCCGGTCATTCCCAAATCACGCGCATCCAAAAAAATGCAGGCATTGGCGGCATCTATCAGGCTCACGGCATAAGCGCGCCCTTTGTGATGCAGCGTGTCTTGCGCATTGCCTGTCGGCAGCAAGCGCCCTGTCGCGCCGCCACCGGGGGCCAGAAAATCCAGCCTGATACGCGCACCGCTGCCAGCGACACCGGCCATGCTGAAATCCCCGGCAGTGACCGCCTTGCCGCCACGCACCGGAAAACGCGCATGGATGATGCGCTTGGTGTTCACCTGATGGATGCGCACCAGCACTTCCCCATCCGCCACGCGCACGAGCCCCTCATCCACCGCAAAGGGACCAACGGCGGAGGAAAGATTGCCGCAATTGCTGGACCAATCCACCACGGGCTTATCCACCGCCACTTGCGCAAACAGATAATCCACATCCGCATCGGGATGCGTCGGCGGGCCAATGATCACGGCTTTCGAGAGCGAAGAAATGCCGCCCCCCATGCCATCCAATTGCCGGCCATAGGGATCGGGGCTGCCCAATACGCTCAGGAAAATAGCGTCCTGAGCGGCGCGCTCCGCCGGAAGATCGCGCACGTGGAAAAACAGACCCTTGCTGGAACCACCGCGCATGAAAATGGCGGGGATGAAGGCTTGATCCATGGGCTTTGCTCCGTGCTGCTAGCGACGTTATTCGCTAATCGCAATCGCCGAAAGCTGATGCCCAATCGGCCCGCCAGCGGCCAGCGTATTGCGCCGATGGCTGAAGAAACGCGCCTCATCAGCCAGCGTGTCATGCGGCAGGATGCTGACCGCGATACCAAGGGCCGAAAGCCGCGCCGCGCAATAGCCAGGCAGGTCAAACTGCCAACGCCCTTCGCGCTTGCCGGTTGCGAAAAACCGCGCATCGGCAGGATCACGCGGCAGCACCGCATCGCGCAAATCCGCAGCCACTTCATAGGAAGGCTGATGGATACAGGGACCCACCACAGCGATGATATCGCGCCGCGCTGCGCCCAGCCCTTCCATGGCGAAAACCGTTTCTTCCAAAACACCGAGTACCGCACCGCGCCAGCCAGCATGCGCGCCACCAATCACGCCAGCAGAGCGATCCGCGAAAAGCACCGGCGCGCAATCCCCGGTGATGATGCCAAGGACAAGTCCCGCGCGGCGTGTCACCACACCATCGGCTTCGGGGCGTTGATCTTCCAGCCAGGCATCTTCCGCCACCACAACGCGCTTGCCATGCACCTGCGTCAACCCGCAGAGCGATTGATGAGGCAGGCCAAGCGCCGCCGCCGCGCGCGTGCGATTTTCCCGCACCGCCGCAGCATTATCCTTGCCGGAAAGCGAGCAATTCAGCGACGCGAAAGCCCCCGTTGAAACGCCGCCATTGCGCGTAAAAAAGCCGTGCTTCAGGCCCGGTAGCTGCAAGGGATCGGCGGTCAGGAATTCAGCGCTCATGCGGTTTCGAATCCAGCGGGTATTGGCAGCCTTGAATCGCATAGCGCCAGTGCCTTGAATAGCCTTCCCATGGCTTCTGGCGCCGTCAGCCGATGCGCGGCCGAAAGCTGCGCCTGGGCGCGCCCGGGATCAAGCCGGGCCAGCATCGCGGCACGCGTCATGAAGCCCAGGCTTTGCAGGAAAACGCCCTGTGGCAAAGGGCCATGCGCCACCGCGCCCGCGCCGCGCGCGGCGGCAGCGAAGGCCGCGAAATCCACATGCGCGGTGATATCCACCTCACCGGCTGCGCTGAGCGGATCAACCGCCTGGCCCGCGCGCATGGCTTGCAGACTATCACCAAAACCGCTTTCCGCTGGCCCGTAATCAATCAACAAAGCCGCGCCGCCATGGCGGGCAAGCCGTGCACCGAGCCATGCCGCGAAGCCAAGTGCTGCTTCATTCACTTCGCGCACGGCGCCTTCGGGCGCATCTTCCGGCAGGGTGATTTCGCTCGGTACCTCCACAAAAGCACCATCAGCAACGAAGCGTTCATACCAAGCGGTACCTCGGCGTATGAATTGCCGAATGGGCAGGGCATCCAGAAACTCATTGGCCAGCAAGATCATGGGTGCTTCAGGCAATGCGGCCACATCCTCATGCCATGTGACACCGGCAGCACCCAGCTTCGCCGCCTGCGCCTCGCGCAAGCGTGGCGATGTCTCCACCAGATGCACGCGCAAGGCCGCGCGAAAATCCGGCATCATTTCGGCAATGGCGCGTAGCGCATCCGCCATCAGGCTACCGCGCCCAGGCCCGCATTCCACCAATAGCACCGGATCAGGCCGCCCCATGGCCTGCCAGGTGACTGCCGCCCAAAGCCCCAGACACTCACCAAAAGCCTGAGATATTTCCGGCGATGTCGCGAAATCCTGAAATGGATCACGCGCGGCGTAATAGGCCGCCGCGGCGCGCGCCATGAAATGGTCCAGCCGCTCCGCACCCTTGGGTGCATTAGTATTTTCAGGCGGGGCGTTGGTCATTTGGCTTCTGACAAGGGTAACAATCGCCCCCTTGTCGCAGATCAGCCGCGCCGTGGGCAAGGGCCGCGCTTCAATCCACCTTGGCGCCTGAAGCACGGATCAGGGGTGCGAGCTTCGCCTGCTGCGCCGCACGGAAGGCAGTGATTTCCGCCATGCTCGTGTACCAGGCCATCGCACCCTGGTCGCGGAAGGATTTCACGAGGTCAGGATGCTCCAGCGCCTGCTTGCTGAAATGGGACATCCTATCCGTCACATCCTTGGGCAGCCCTGCTGGGGCACACACACAGGTCCAGGAAATCACGTCAAAACCCGGCAGAAATTCCGCAATGGCGGGCAAATCAGGTTCAATTGGGCTCCGCTTTTCGCTTGTCACCGCCAAGGCGCGCACCTTGCCCTGGCGCGACAACGCAAGGATTGAGGGCATATTGTCGAACATCATGTGAATCCGCCCGGCCATCAGATCCACAAGCCCAGGTGCCGCGCCGCGATAGGGCACATGTTCCATATCCACACCCGCCAATAGCTTGAACATCTCACCTGAAAGATGCAGCGTGGTGCCGGAACCGGCCGAACCGAAGGAGTATTTGCCTGGATTGGCTTTCAGCAGCGCAATCAGCTCTGGCACATTTCGTACCGGCAGATCGAGATTGACGCCAAGCAGATTGGGCAATTGCCAAATCCCGGTGATGAAGGTGAAATCCTTCTCGGGATCGAAGTTCAAATTATTGTAAAGCGTCGGCGCAATAGCGTGGGAGGCGATGCCGCCAAGCCCAATCGTATAGCCATCCGGCGCCGATTTCGCGACCGTATCCACGCCAACATTGCCGCCCGCACCACCGCGATTTTCGACAACGAAACTCTGCCCCGTCAGTTCAGACATGCGCGCGCAATAGATGCGCGACAGTACATCCGTGGAACCACCAGCGGGAAAGGGATTGATGTAGCGCACCGGACGGCGCGGCCAATCGCCCGCTTGCGCGCGGGCAATCCCAGGCATAGCCAAAAGGCTGGTGCCGGCCAGAACGGCGCGGCGCGAAAGATATGGTTTGAACATTGGCTTACTCCCCTGAAAGAAGCGGTCTTTGCGCCGCGTCTCTTCAGGGGAAGGCTGCCCGAATCCGGGCCAAGGTCAAGAAAAAAGCGCGCACCCCTATCCGCGCGTCACGGCGGCATGCGCGGCAAGGCACGCCACATCCACAATCTGATTGACGCCCGCCTGCATCGGCACGATTTGCGCGGAATGCGAAAGCCCTGTCAGCAGCGGCCCGATCACCGTGCTGCTGGTCAATTGCGGCACGGCGCGCGTCAGGATATGCGCCGCGTGAATGCCAGGCATGATCAGCACATTGGCCGGCCCTGTCAGGCGGCAGAAGGGATAAAGCGTGGCCCGCAGCGCGGGGTCCAGCGCAACATCGGCGGCCATTTCGCCATCAAATTCAAAATCAGCACCACGTTCAGTCAGCAGCTTCACCGCTTCACGAATGCTGCCCGGGATGGTGCCGCGCGGATCGCCAAAGGTGGAAAAGGAAAGAAACGCCACGCGCGGTTCCATCCCCAAGCGCCGCGCGGCGGCTGCCGAACCGCGCGCAATGCCGGCTAGCGTCGCCGCATCTGGCCTTTCATGAATGGCGGTATCGGCCACCAGCACCGTGCCTGCCTGGCGAGAGATAATGATGGAAACCCCGAAGGCAACCCGGCCCGGCACCGGGTCTATCGCCATGCTGATGCCTTCCAACGCGGCGGAATAGGAACGCGTGGTGCCAGTGACCACCGCATCCGCATCGCCGGTTGCCACCATGCAGGCGGCGAAGACATTGCGGTCCTGATTGACCAGGCGCTGGCAATCGCGTTGCAAAAAGCCATCGCGCTGGCGCTTTTCATAGAGAAACTCGGCATAGCGGCGCGTGGAATCGGAAAGCCGCGCATTCTGGATTTCAATGCCATCGGGCAGGGGAATACCAATGGCATTGGCCACTGCGGCAATACGATCTTCCCGGCCTACCAATACCGGTGTACCATAGCCCGCATTGCGGAAGGCAATCGCGGCGCGAATCACTTTTTCTTCTTCGCCTTCGGCAAAAACGACGCGCTTCGGGTTCTGCCGCACGCTTTCGGCAATGGCTTCCAAGGCCCCCATTGTCGCATCCAGCCTATTCGCCAAATCGCGTGAATAGCGCTGCAAATCCGCCAAGGGCTTGCGCGCCACGCCGCTATCCATTGCGGCCTTGGCAACCGCGGGCGAAACCCGCGAAATCAGCCGAGGATCGAAGGCATTGGGGATGATGTATTCCGCCCCAAAACGCAAAGATTTTCCCGCCCCCGCGCCCGAGACTTCTTCCGGCACATCTTCCCGCGCCAACATGGCCAGCGCTTCAGCAGCCGCAATCTTCATCGCGTCATTTATGGTGGAAGCGCGCACATCAAGCGCACCACGGAAGATAAAGGGAAAGCCCAGAACATTATTGACCTGGTTCGGGTAATCCGAACGTCCCGTCGCGATGATGCAATCGGGCCGCGCGGCGCGCGCCTCATCCGGCGTGATTTCCGGATCGGGATTGGCCATGGCGAAAATGATCGGCTTCGGCGCCATGGCCCTGATCATCTCGGGCGTCAGCGCGCCCTTCACCGAAAGTCCAAAGAACACATCCGCACCATCGAGTGCTTGCGTCAGCGTGCGTGCAGAAGTGGTCACCGCATGGGCAGATTTCCACTGATTCATGCCTTCCTGACGGCCACGCCAGATCACGCCCTTGGTGTCACACAGAATGACATTTTCGGGCCGGATGCCCATGGCTTTAACCAGCTCAGCGCAGGCAATGGAAGCCGCACCCGCGCCATTGATGACAAGCTTCGTCGTCTTCAAATCGCGCCCGGTCAGATGGCAGGCATTGATCAGGCCGGCGGCGGCAACAATGGCGGTGCCATGCTGGTCATCATGGAAGACCGGAATATCCATCAATTCGCGCAAGCGCTGTTCGATCACAAAGCATTCCGGCGCCTTGATGTCTTCCAGATTAATCCCGCCAAAAGTCGGGCCCAGATAGCGCACGGCATTGATGAAAGCGTCCGGGTCTTCAGTATCCACGCAAAGATCAATCGAATCCACATCCGCAAAGCGCTTGAACAACGCGGCCTTGCCTTCCATCACGGGCTTCGATGCAAGTGCGCCCAGATTGCCAAGCCCCAGCACCGCCGTGCCATTGGAAATCACCGCGACGAAATTGCCCTTCGCCGTGTAATCATAGGCAAGGCTCGGGTCGCGATGGATATGCAGGCAGGGCTCCGCCACACCGGGCGAATAGGCCAGGCTCAAATCCCGCGCCGTGATCAGCGGCTTGGTCAGCCGGATTTCAAGCTTCCCGGGCCGCCCTTCCCGGTGCATCGCCAGCGCTTCTTCGGCGGTGACGCGCGCCGTGCGCGTATCCTCAACCGGCGTTTTCTTCGCGTCATCCATCCTAGCCACCACTCCTCAAACCAACCCCATCATGCCGTTTTGTGCGCTGGCCTGCGAGGCCCCAGCTTCGCAGGCGCAGCAATTCGCGCCCTCAGACCCGCCGGACATTCCAGGGATAGGGCGATGAGCCCTGCAAAATCCCGGTGATATTGCGCCGGAAGGCGGTTCTGATCCTGAATTGGCCAAGCGGGATGAAGGCCGCATCTTCCAGCGCAAGGCGCCCAAGGCGGGACGCGATTTGCTTCTGCTCCGCCTCATTCGGGGCGAAAAGCCAGGATTCGGCCATGGCTTCCGCCTCATCGCTTTTCCACCAGCCGAACCAGCCGCCTGTGCCCTGGCCGCGCACCAGGAAGGACACGGCAGGATTGGCCCAGGCGGTGGCACCCCCGGTGGTATGCAGGATGGACCAGCCACCGCGATCCACGGTTTCGCGATTGCTCCGCCGCTGCACCACCGTGCCCCAATCGCTCTCGGCCAAGTCAATATTCATGCCGATCCGCTTCAGCCGATCCGCCGTCACCTGCCCAAGCGGCCCGATATCCGGAAAATCCGTGGGGTTGATCACAACAACGCGCTGATTCGCATAGCCCGCTTCACGCAAAGCGGCGCGGGCGCGGTCCAGATCGCCCGGCATCATCGCCTCACCCAGATCCTCGTAATAGGGCGTCTCGCGTGGCCAAAGGCTGCGGCAGAGATCCCAATCCGTGCGGTCATCCCCGCGCGATGCGCGCATGTAATCTTCCTGCAATACCGAAAGCCGGATGGCGCGGCGGATGCGCACATCATCAAAGGGCGGGTGCAGGTTATTCATGCGCAGCACGGCCATCCGCCCGCCCGTGTCTGACACTTCGCGGCGCACATCACGCGCGCGGGCCAAAAGTGGCTGCAAATCCGGATGCGGCCTTTCCCACCAATCCACTTCGCCATTCTGCAAGGCGGCGGCGGCGGTCGCCGGGTCTGGCAGGATATGCCATTCAATGCGCCGGAAATGCGCAACCTTGCCGCCCGATGTCCAGGAAGGCGCTTCCTGGCGCGGCTGATAGGCATCAAACTTCTCATAAACCACGCGGCTGCCGGAATTATATTCGCCGGCAATGAAGCGATAAGGGCCGGAGCCGATCATCTCCGTGACACCGCGATTGGGATCGGTCTCCGCCAGGCGTTCGGGCATGATGAAGGGTACGGCTGAATCAGGCTTGGCCAAAGCATCCAGCAAAAGCGGGAAGGCGCGCTTCAGGCGGATTTCGATGGTGCGGTCATCCACCGCGCGCCATTCATCCACTTGGCGCAAAAGCAATTGGCCGAAGGGCTCACGCGCGCACCAGCGCTTGATGCTGGCGATGCAATCGCGTGCGCGCACAGGCTCCCCATCATGGAAACGCAAACCGGCGCGCAGCGTAATGCGCCAGCGCTTGCCATCATCCAGCACCTCAGCGCCTTCAGCCATTTGTGGCTTGGGCTTCAGCTCCGCATCCACGCCATAAAGTGTATCGAACACATGCCAGCCGTGATTGCCGGTAACGGTGGCGGTGGTGAAGACCGGGTCCAGCACGCTCAGATTGGCCTGCGGTACGAAGCGGAGCGTCTGCGCACGCATATCCTGCGCGAGTGACGGCGCGGGCAGTGCCGCCGCCGCCCCCATCGCCAGGATTGATCTGCGGCCAATACCGGAAGCTGTCATGGGAACCTCCTCCCTGGTTGGTTCTTATTGCAGGCAGTTTGGAACCTTCAGCGCCAATGCGCCAGCCCAAGGTTTGGCTTGGGCGCGCCCCGCCTGTATCCTGTGCCGGCATGCCCCCCGCCCAAGCCCCCTTAGGCCCGATTCCCGATGCCAGCGGCGCCACGCCGGCCATGGCGCAATGGTTCACCGCCAAGGCCGCGCATCTGGATGCGTTGGTGTTTTTCCGCATGGGGGATTTCTATGAGCTGTTCTTCGCCGATGCCGAGGCCGCCGCCGCTGCCTTGGATATCGCGCTGTCTTTCAGGGGTGAGCATCGCGGCCAGAAAATCGCCATGTGCGGCGTGCCGGCCCATGCTCATGAAAGCTATCTGGCGCGGCTGATCCGCCAGGGTTTTCGCGTTGCCATCTGCGATCAGATGGAAACGCCTGAACAGGCCAAGGCGCGCAAGGCGCCGACCATCCGGCGCGACATTACGCGGCTAGTGACGGCTGGCACCGTCACGGAAGAAACCCTGCTGGAAGCCGCGCGCCCTGCCTGGCTTTTGGCCCTCGCCCCCCTTGAAGATCGGATTGGCGCCGCTTGGCTTGATGTCTCGACCGGCGCCTTCGGCACGGAAACCCTGCCGCGCGGAGAACTCCAGGCGCTGCTTGCGCGGCTGGAACCGGCGGAAATCCTGGCGCCGGAAGGGGTTTTTGAAGGCGAAGTGGCT
>CALRPR020000051.1:0-25734 GCA_943370125.1 Allobosea thiooxidans
CAGACATCCTTGCCCATCTCGCGGTGATTTTTGACGGTATCAATATCTGGGCCGCGCTGGGCGTGACGTTGCTCGCGGGCCTTATGCGTGGCTTTGCCGGTTTTGGTTCGGCAATGTTGATGGCGCCGATCTTCGCCATGCTGTTTGGCTCAGCCGATATGGTGGTGACGGTAGTTGCGATTGAATTGATTGTCTCCTTCCAGCTTTTTCCGCAGGTGCGCCAGCATGCCGATTGGAAGCTTCTGACGCCCATGAGCATCGCCGCCTGCGCCGCTATGCCGGTTGGTGTCTGGCTGCTGGCGAATGTGGACAAGAACGCCATCATCACCAGCGTTTCCGCGGTGATTGTATTTTTCGTGGTCATCATGTGGACCGGCTGGCGCTATAAGGGGCCAAGGACGCAGCCTGCCACCATCCTCGTTGGTGCTGTTTCCGGCGCCATGATGGCTACCACCAGCGTCGGCGGGCCGCCCGTGCTGCTGTATTTGCTTTCGGGCAATGATCCGCCGCAGGTGAATCGCGCCAATATCGTCACCTATTATTTCCTGACGCAATTTCTGCTGATTGCAATTGTGATGGTATCGGGTGTTGCAGGCGTCACCGCGCTGATCCGCGCGGCCATTTTGCTGCCGGTCATGGTGCTTGGAGCCTGGGTAGGCGGGCGCGCTTTTCAGGGTCTTGGCAATGAACAGCTTTACCGACAGGTGGCTTTGACGATCCTGTTCTGCACCGGGATGTTCGGCTTGGTGCGGGGATTTCTTGTCGGCTGAAGCACTACCTTCAAGCCCCATCCCCACTCGCGCGATACCAGGCGGCGATCTCATCACCCTGCATGAAGGCCACGCGCGGATCGGCCGCCAATTCCGCGAAAACGGCCGCCAGCGCGTCAATCCGGTGCGGCACGCCGGAGATATAGGGGTGGATCGCAATGCACATGATCTTCACGCCGGCAGAAGCCTCAGCCTCCGCAATCAGGCGCTTGGCGTGCAGCCGTGCGCGGCGGGGCAATTCTTCTTCATCATGGTGCTGGATCATCACCACGGGGATGTCGTTCAACTCGACCGAATAGGGCAGGGACAGGATATCCCCATGGCGCGTTGCCACGCGCGCCGGCAGATCATCCACCACGAAATCGCCAAGCCAGGTGATGCCAGCCTCGGCCAGTATATCCGGCGTTTCCAGAGTTTCCGTGAGGCCCGGCCCAAGCCAGCCACGGCAGGCGCGGCCAGTGAAATCAGTGATGGTCTTCACGGTGCGCGTAATCGCCTCACGCTGATCGGGCATTTTATGAGTCGGCACCTGCACCCAGCCATGGCCCATGAATTCCCAACCGGCATCGCGCGCAGCACCCGCCACACGCGGATAGGCCTCAATCACGCTGCCATTGATGGAAAGCGTCGGGCGCATGCCATGCTTTTCAAACATCTCAAGAAAGCGCCAAAAGCCAATGCGCATCCCATATTCATGCCAGGCCCAATTCGGCAGATCAGGCTGCAAGACTGCGGCCGTCGGCGCCACCAGCACCTGACGCGGCATGGGGTTTTCGATCAGCCAATTCTCGATATTCACCACTGGCCACAGGATCAGCTTCTGCCCTCCGGGCAGGGAATGCTTGGGCCGATCAGAAGGCGCCGTATAGCGCAGCCGCTCAACGGGGTTCGTCATGCCGCTTTCTTCCCATGATGGCTATGCAGACGCGCCGAAAGATCACGCCGCACCGCATTGAATTCCGGTGAGGATACATCGCGCGGGCGCGGCAATTCGATGCGATGTTCACTCGCAATCCGCCCCGGCCCCGGTTCCATCACCACCACACGATCCGCGAGGAAAATCGCCTCCTCAATCGAATGGGTCACGAACAGCACCGTAAGCTTGGTACGCTGCCAGATATCCAGCAATTCATCCTGCAAGCGTTCCCGCGTCATGGCATCAAGTGCGCCGAAGGGTTCATCCATCAGCACCATCTCAGCATCATTGGCCAGCACACGCGCAATGGCCACACGCTGCTTCATGCCGCCTGAAAGCTGATGCGGATAGGCATCGGCAAAGCGCGTCAGCCCCACCATATCCACGAAGCGATCCACCAATGCGCGCAGTTCAGCCTTGGGCAGCCCACGGGACGCCGGGCCGAAGCCGATATTTTGACGCACCGAAAGCCAGGGAAACAGCCCGTAATCCTGAAACACCATGCCACGATCCGGCGCGGGGCCCGCGATGGGCTTGGACCACATCAGCGCCTCACCGGCACTCGGTGGTTCAAAGCCCGCGACAATGCGGAGCAAGGTGGATTTGCCGCAGCCCGAAGCGCCGATCAGGCAAACAAATTCGCCTTTCTCCACAACAAGATTGGCGTCGCGCAAAGCCTCAATGCGCTGGTCATTGAGTTCATAGACCTTGCCGACATTGCGCAGATCAAGAATGGGAAGCTCAGCCATGGTGTGAAGGGCTCCAACGCAGCAGACGGTTCATCAAAGCGACAATGATGCGGTCAGAAATAAAGCCGGCAATGCCAATCACGATCATGCCGCAAATCACCAATTCAGTGCGCGATAGGGTGCGCCCATCCATGATCACAGCGCCAAGCCCCTGCGGCACGCCCGTCATCTCACCCACCACAATCACGAACCAGGCAAGCCCCAGGCCCAGCCGAAGCCCGGTGAAAATGGAAGGCAGCGATGCCGGCAGCACGACGCGGAAGAATTGCGCGGAACCGGAACAGCCAAGCATGGATGCCGCCTCAAACAGGCGCTTTTCCACGCTCCGCACGCCAAAGACCGTATTCAGCAAAATGGGATAAAAGGCGCCGAGAAACACCAGAAAAAACGCCGAACGCGGGCCAAGCCCAAACAGGATCATGGAAAGCGGCAGCCAGGCCGTCACTGGAATCGGGCGCATCAATTGCAGGAAGGGGTCCAACAGCGCGCGCACCTTTTCATTGCGCCCGATCAGCAGCCCAAGCGGCACCGCGACCAACGCGGCCAGCGCGAAGCCGCCGTAAACCCGTGTCATGGAAGCAAACAGGTGGATATGAAGGGTGGCGGAAAACGCATCATCCCAAATGCCGCCAACCGCGAAATCCACCATATATTCAGCAACATCGGCGGGGGAGGGGATAAGCCGCGTCATCCCCGCCTTCACCGCCAAATGCCAGCCCAATAGCAGGGCCAGCGGCACCACAAGCGCGAGTAGAACAGCTTTCAGCCGCGGCCAGACCATCCCCCCTGGCCGCGACTTCTTTTCCCCTGCCGATCCTTCGGCGGCTACACTCGCGCTCATCACCAAAACCTTCAGGAAGTCGCGACTTCGTTGGAGAAGCGCGGGTTCAGGAACTTATCGAAATTCGGCAAGGCGCGGATTTGGCGCATTTCCAGCATCTGCTGGGCATAGGCGCGGGCCTGCGTCATCACCGTATCGTCAAGCTTCCAGGTGTATTCAACATTGTTTTCGGCCAAGGCGCGGTCCACGGCAGCGCGCTGCGCACCCAGAATGCGCACGGTCGCTTCCGCCACTTCGGCCTTATTCGCCATCATGTATTCGCTGGCGCGGCGGTGAATGCCGAGCATGGTCCGGACCAGGGCAGGGTCCTGCGCGATCATCGCCTCAGACGTGGCGAAGATCATATTCAGGCCACCCATCGCAGTACCATAGGGGAATTCGACCAATTCACCGACACCAGACGACAGCGAAAGCCCGGGGCCAGGTTCGGCACCCACATAAGCATCAATATCGCCGCGGGAGAGCATGGCGTGCATTTCGCCGAAGGGAACGCGCACGCTAGTGATATCGCGCACTGTCATGCCGTTCTGGCGGAGCCGTTCCAGGATAAACACTTCCTGGGTGGAGCCAGGCCAAATGCCAATGCGCTTGCCGCGCAGCCCGGCAATGTCACGAATGCCAGACCCAGCCTTGGCAATCACGCCCATGCCGCGATTGCAGAAGGCGCCAACCACCACAACGGGTTCACCCGCCGCAGCGCCCAGCGTACCAGCAGCAATACCGAAGCCGCCGAAATCAACGCTGCGTGTTACCACCGCATTCTTGCCATCGGTCGGGCTGTCAAAAGTGATGATCTCAATCGTCAGACCTGCCGGCGCAAAGCGCTGATAAAAATGCGGCGTCATGGAATGGATCAGCCTAAGCGAACCCATTTTCACCGTACGCGCAGCTTGTGCGCGCGCAATGGAAGGGGCGGCGAGGGGTGCAAGTGCGATAGCACCCAGAAGATGACGACGTTGCATCATGAATTCTCCTTTGTTGAAGCCTCAAGCGGGGGTTGCGATGCTGGCGAGAAAGGCGCGCCAGCCACCAAAACGGGTAATGTCTTCCGCGCCCTGCAAGCCTTCCGGTTCCACCAGAAAACCCTTGGGACGACTGCCATCGGCCAAAAGCAGCGTGCCAATGCCAAGCGGGGCGGGAATGCGAGAGACAAAGCGGCCAAAGCCATCATCGGGCAGGGCCCAGACCTCGGTCGCGATCGCTGCACCGGTGCCGGCGGCAATGCGCAGCAAGCCAGGCCGACGCGGCGGGCCGCCTGCCAGCGCATAAAGCCGGTAGCAAGGCTCGGTCAGCGCTGCGCGGCGCAGCACACCGCCTTCGGTGATCAATTCATGGTTCAGCGGCAGGCCCGAAAGATGCGCGCCCACGACAACGATTTCGATCATGCGGCTTGCGCCTTTTCTGCTGCTGCCTGACGGCGCGTGAATTCCAAGCCAAGCGCCATCAGCGCCGCATCACTACCGCGCGGGCCGATCAGGGTGATGCCTGCGGGCAAGCCATCCGGGCGCTTCGGCCCGGGCACCGCAAGGGCGGCCAGATCAAGAAGATTGACGAAATTGGTATAGACCCCAAGCCGCGCATTGGGCCCGAAGGGATCCGCCGCCAGCGCTGCCAAGGTTGGGAAACAAGGTACGGATGGCACCACCAACACATCATGCGCGGCGAAGAAATCCTCTTCCACACGGCGATATTCAGCAAGTTTATACATGCCGCGGAAGGCATCCACGGCGCTGAAGCCGCTGGCGCCATCAATGATTTTTTGCGTCACCGGATGCAGCGCGCCGGGATGGGCGCGCGCGAAATCACCAAAAGCAGCAGCGCGTTCCGCAACCCAAGGCCCTTCATACAAAAGCTTGGCCGCATCGAGCATTTCGGTAATCGCTGCTTCCTGCGCTGAAGGCAACAAGCCCAAAGCCGCCGCCCAGGCCGCGCGCCCTGCTGCGTCATCCAAATGCGTATCAGCCGCGCGCGGTACCGCGATGCGAACAGGCACTGCACCCGGTTCCTGCCAGATGATTGGGCGGCTGAAGGGATCAGCGCGATCCTCACCGGCCATAGCGCTAAAGCCCGCCCAGGCATCTTCAAGACACGTCGCGAAGACAGAAACGCAATCCAGGCTGCGGCATGCCGGCACCACGCCGCGCGTGGAAACCGCGCCAAGGCTTGGCTTCAGCCCGACAATACCATTCAACGCCGCCGGCACGCGGCCTGAACCTGCGGTATCAGTGCCCAGCGCCAGCGTGACAATCCCACGCGCCACCGCGACGGCGGAGCCCGAGGATGACCCGCCCGGCACATGCTCGGCTGAGGCCGCATTACGCGGCACGGGGTAGGGCGTGCGCACCCCAACCAGCCCAGTCGCGAATTGATCCAGATTGGTCTTGCCCAGGATGATCGCACCCGCCGCGCGCAGGCGGCGCACCACTTCGGCATCCTCAGCCGGCACATGGCTGAAAGCCGGGCAGGCGGCTGTCATGGGCTGACCTGCCACGGCGATATTGTCCTTCACCGCCACCGGCAGGCCCCAAAGCGGGTAGGCAACGGGATCAAAGCCGGGCAGGGCAGAGATCGCTGCCGCGATCATTTCAGGTGGCGCCACATCCAGGAAAATCCCCGGATCATGGGCGGCTTCCAGCCGGCGCAAAGCCTCAGCCATCACCAACTCAGGCGAAAGGCCCGACCGATAAGCGTCGTGCAGCGCGGCGCGCTGGAAGGGAAGGGACGTCAAATCCATGACTGCCTATCCGCAAGCCGCGTGCCGCCCGGAAAGAAGGCCTGGGACGCCAATTGTATACAATTCTGCATACAATTTGGGCGGCCCCCGATGCATCTGCCCAAGCTTACGGCGAGTTTCAAAACCGCGCCTCCCGCCCGGCCATCACGCCCAAGCTGCCTTCGGTCGCCGCCAAATGGGCGCGCACCGCCGCTGCCGCCGCCGCCCCATCCCCGGCGCAAATCGCCTCAATGATCGCCCCATGTTCAGCGTGGGAAGCCGCGAGCCGATCCTTCCCCCCAAGCTGCGCCGCGCGAAAGGGGGCCAGGCGCCGGCGCGTCACCTCAGCCAATTCCGCCAAATAGGCATTGCCCGCCCCCTGATACAGCGCCTCATGGAAGGCGACATTGGCCGCGCGATAGCCCCCCAGATCATGCGCAGAAACCAGCCGCGCCATCGCCTCATGCCGCGTCTTCAGTTTGGTTTTTTCCTTGCGCGGCAGGGCTTCCGCGCAAAGCCGGGCGCAGATCGCCTCAAGCTCCGCCATCACGGCGAACATCTCAGCCACACGCTGCGGTTCTGGTCGCGCCACTACCGCACCCCGCCGCGGGCGCTGTTCCACGAGGCCGGTTGCGACCAGCAGGCGCAAGGCCTCACGCACTGGGGTGCGGGATGCGCCGTGGATCAGGGCCAGGCGTTCTTCTTCCAGCGTCGTGCCGGGGGGCATTTCGCCCCGCGTGATCGCCTCGGCAAGCGCCGCCGCAATGGCCTCGGCCAGGGTTGGGCGGGTTTCCGGGGCGGCAGGCAGGGCCGAAAGATCAAGTGGCATGGCGGCGGAGGTCCATGAAAGTCGAGGTTTCTTGACACTTGTCTCAGCATGCCGCGTGCCGCGCGCGGCGCGGGGCTTTCGCGCCACGGCCCGGCGCGTCTAAAAAGGCGCAGCCGAGAGGACCAATGGCAGGACGCAGATGAGGGGCATGGCAGCGGATACGTGGGTGATGACCAAGCGCGGCGATAGGTTGGCCGCCAAGCTTGGCCCGGGCATGTTACTGCTGGCGGTCACCCCCGGCATGGCGCCCTTCCAGCGCGTGCTCGGCATTCGGCACTTGCCTTATCGCGGGCCGATCATGCGGGTGCTACCCGGCGTGTTCGGGAGTATGGCCCCCAAGGAGGACCTACTGCTGCTGCCCGATCAGGGCGTGGTTTTCGGGGGCAAGGCCTATCGCATCGGCGATCTGGTGGATGGCATCGCCATAAGGCGGGAAGCGGCCCCGGCCAATTTCAACGCCATTGAAATCCTGCTGGAAGGCCATGCCGGCATTCTGGTGCAAGGGCTCGCGCTTGAAGTGGGCCTGCCCCATTCGGCGGCGCCTGACGGGTTGAAGCGTGTGGCAATGGATGACGCCATCACAAGCCATTTGGCCATCGCCGCGGCCGAAATCGCGCTGGAGGCGGCGGCGGAGGGCGAACCTTCCGATCCTACCCCACTGAAACCGATAGGCTGAAGTCAACCGCAAACATCATCCGGGCGCATCGCCCTTCAGGGGCGCGCATAAGGTGGCTTCGCACCGATGCGCGAGGCTGATAATGTGTCGGTGTGAACTGATCCTGGCGCGCTCATTCAATATGGCGCGTCGGATCCAAACAAAAGCAAATGACGAAGGAGGAAGACCACCCATGATACACCGTAGAACAGCCCTTGGCCTCGCCCTATCGGCAGGTCTGGCCCCAAGCATCCTCAGCGCCCAGGGCTCCTGGCGCCCCACGCGCCCCATCCGGCTGATCGTGGCCGCCGCGCCGGGCGGTTCCAATGACATTGTTGGCCGCATCCTGGCCGAGGCCGTCAGCCAAACCCTTGGCCAGCCCGTGATTGTCGAAAACCGCGCCGGCGCCGGCAGCGTGATCGGGTCCGAGGCTGCAGCACGCGCCCCGGCCGATGGCTATACGCTGCTCATTAATAGCTCGCTCGCGACAGTGCCGGCCATGGTCTCGCGCATGCCCTACAATACCCTGACCGATTTCGAAGGCGTCGCGATTGTTGGCTTTTCACCGCATCTACTGGTGGTCAATCCCCGCGTCGAAGCCCGCACGGCGCAGGAATTCGTGGCCCTGCTCCGCGCCAATCCGGGGCGCTTCAACTATGCCTCGGCCGGCATTGGCAGTGGTCCGCATATCGGCGGGCTGTTGTTCATGAACCTCATGAATGTGCCGGTGGAGACCGTGCATTACCGCGGCGGTGGCCCGGGTGTTACCGCGATGGTCTCTGGCGAGGCACATTTCGGCACACCCACCATGGCATCTTCCATCGGTCAGGTGCGCGGCGGCAATTTACGTGCTTTGGCAGTCTTGTCAGACCATCGCAGCCCGGCCCTGCCCGATCTGCCAAACGCGCCAGAAGCGGGCATGCCGGGCGTGGTGTTCGAGGAATTCTTCCCCGTGGTTGCCCCCAAGGGCACGCCGCCGGAAGCCATCGCGACGCTTGGCGCCGCCTTCCGCCAGGCCGTCCAGCAAACCGCCGCGCGGCTGAATGAGACAACGGGCGTCACGGCGCGCGCCGGTTTTGAAACCAACGCGCAGGTGATGGCCTTTGTGCGCGAGGGGGTGGAGAAATACACCCGCATTCTGCGCGCTGCCGGCGTTGACCCGGAATAGCGCGGATACTTACGCTTAACTGCGTTAAGTCTTCAGGGCAGGTCGCGTCTTTGGTTACAAGGCGCGCCTGCCCTGGCATAAGGCTTTGAAACTGGAGACCTCATCATGACCGAAGCTGCAATCATCGGCTGGGCGCATAGCCCCTTTGGCAAGCTTGAAGCCGAACCCGATCTGGAAAGCCTGATCGCGCGCGTGGCCCGCGCCGCAATCGAGGATGCCGGGATTTCCCCGGCCGAGATTGATGCCGGCTTTGTCGGCATTTTTGGCGAAGGCTTCACGCCGCAGGGCTTCCCCGCCTCGCTTTTGCTACAAAGCGTGCCGGAAATGCGCTTCCGCCCCATCACGCGCTATGAAAACGCCTGCGCGACGGGCAGTGCCGCCATCCATGGCGCGCGGGATTTCATTGCCGCCGGGCGCGGCCGCTTCGCCCTGGTCGTGGGTGCTGAGAAAATGACCGCGACGCCCGGCCCCAAGATTGGCGAGATCCTGCTGACGGCTTCCTATCGTAAGACGGAATCCGACATTGAAGGCGGCTTTGCCGGCGTGTTCGGTCGCATCGCGGAGGCCTATTTCCAGCGCCACGGCGATCAGTCCGATGCGCTCGCCACGATCGCGGCCAAGAACCACAAGAATGGCGTGGACAATCCCTGGGCGCAGATGCGCAAGGATTTCGGCTATGATTTCTGCCGCAATGAAAGCGAAAAGAACCCCTATGTGGCGCGGCCACTGAAGCGCACCGATTGTTCCCTGGTGTCCGATGGCGCGGCGGCGCTGGTGCTGGCCGATGCTGATACGGCACGCGCTATGGGCAAGGCGGTGCGCTTCCGAGCCGCAGTGCAGGTGAATGAATACCTGCCCATCGCCGCCCGTGACATCATCCGCTTTGATGGCGCGCGCACCGCCTGGCAGCGCGCCTATGAACAGGCCGGCGTTGGCGTGGGCGACCTTTCCTTTGTGGAGACCCATGATTGCTTCACCATCGCCGAGCTTATTGAATATGAGGCGATGGGCTTGGCC
The DNA here is from genome assembly GCA_943370125.1 of Allobosea thiooxidans. Classification (GTDB taxonomy): domain Bacteria; phylum Pseudomonadota; class Alphaproteobacteria; order Acetobacterales; family Acetobacteraceae; genus Neoroseomonas. The sequence goes on from CALRPR020000051.1 coordinate 9,659, forward strand.
GCCGAAGGCAAGGGCGGCAGGGCAGCGCTGGAAGGCTGGACTTCAGCTGGCGGCAAGCTGCCGGTGAACCGTTCTGGCGGGCTGAAGGCCAAGGGCCACCCGATTGGTGCCACGGGGGTTTCCATGCATGTGCTGGCCGCGATGCAGCTTTGTGGTCAGGCTGGCGCCATGCAACTGCCGCGTGCAGATTTGGCAGGCGTTTTCAATATGGGTGGCGCGGCGGTGGCGAATTATGTCTCAATTCTGGAACGCGCAAGCTGAACTGCGATGATTCGCTCGGGAAATCGTGCCGTAATCTCTGGCACGATTGATGCAAGACTACCTTTGTCTGGTAGCGGGACATCCCGCTCCTGGCAGCTTAGCCTTCCTCAACCTTGCCTAAGGGCCACCCTGATGGGGTGGCCCTCTTTTTTTGGCAATCTTTTCTCGCATTTTGCAATGCATTTTCATTATGGGGTGGACAAAGTAAGAACATCAACTTATACGGGTATTCGTGTAGATAATGACACTTTCCACTCTTCCTTCACCTCCACCGCTTATAGCGGACAAAGCCGCCTTGGCCTTCCTGGCCTTCCCTGAGGCGGAACCGTTCTGGAGTGAAGTGCATGAGACCGTGCTTGACCTGGTGCCCGGGCCCATGGGGCAAAGGCGCCTGCATTCACGCCCCAAGCGTGGGGCATTGGGGTGGCTTACCCTGATGGATAATCGCCTGACCTTCGATACCAGCCTGCAAATTGGCGCCTTGGGGCAGGGCGCGCTTGGCCTGCTTGGCCTTGGGCGCGGCACCACCACCCGCTTCAATAGCCTGTCTGACCTGCTGGATAGCAGCCCCAGGCTGGAACCCAATGCGGCCGCAGCCCTGGTGCAGGCCTGCGCCGCCGCCACCTGGGCGCCGATGGAAGATGAGCGGGAAGTCGTCCTGGATGGCGCGCCTGGCCTTGGCTTCACCATTCGCCACGCTGGCAGCGGCACATGGGCGCTTGCTGTCCAAGGTCGAAATAACCTGCCGGGGGGCGGCGGGACGGACGGGATCACGGGGCTGGCTGATTTCGCCATGTTCTCCGCGCGGGTCGCCACGGCACTGGTCAGGCCAGGCCGCCGCCCGGCCCGGATTGCCGTGCATGTGCTTGATCTTGATGGCCTCCGCCACGTGACCAATAACCTTGGCCATGCCGCGCAGGAGGAATTGCTGCGCGCCGCGGCGCGGCGGCTTTCGGGGGCGGTTCGCGGCACGGATCTGGTCGCGCGGCTCGCGGGCGATGAATTCGCCATTTTACAGGCCGATGTCTCCACGGCGTCCCACGCTGAAGCCATAGCCAAACGCCTGACTGCCTTGCTGGGCCACCCCTATTTGGTCTCTGGGGAGACAGTGAGCGTGACGCCGCGGCTTGGCTTTGTGCTGGCGCCTGAAGATGGCAATGACGCGCCCTTGCTGCTGCGCTGCGCTGGGTTGGCCCGTTCAAGCATTGAGGCTGAAGGCGAAGCCGCTCCCCGCTGGTGCCGCTTCAGCCCGGATATGGATGCCCGCGCCAAGGCGCAGCGTCATGCCGAATCCGCGCTGCGTCGCGCCGTTTGCGAAAATCAATTTGAACTTCATTATCAACCGCTTATAGCGCTACCCTCAGGACGTTTGACCGGGTTTGAGGCATTGATTCGCTGGCGCCACCCCGAAACCGGGCTGGTGCCGCCCAATGATTTCCTGCCGCTTGCGGAAAAACTAGGCCTGATGGGGCGGATTGGCGATTGGGTGATCCGGGAGGCCTGCCGGACCGCTGCGCGCTGGCCGAACACCTTGTCCGTTGCGGTGAATATCGCCCCCGCACAATTCAAGGATGGCCGCTTGGTGGCAACCCTACGCTCGGCGCTGGCGGAAAGCGGGCTTCAGCCCCAACGGCTTGAACTGGAAGTGACCGAAACGGTGCTGCTGCCCGCGAGCGGCGATGCCCCGACGCAACTGGCCGCCATCCGTGCCCTGGGCTGCCATATCGCCATGGATGATTTCGGCACCGGCTATTCATCGCTCACGCAGCTGCGCTCCTTTCCCTTTGATCGGCTGAAAGTAGATCGGTCCTTCATTCGGGATTTGCCGGAAAGCGCGCAAAGCCTCGCCATTCTGCGCTCCGTCATTGGGCTTGGGCGCAGCCTTGGCATTGCGGTGACGGCGGAAGGGGTGGAGACGGCTGATCAGATGCGGCTTCTGATCTTGGAAGGCTGCAATAGCGCCCAGGGCTATCTGATTGGCAAACCAAAGGAAGCCGCTGCCTATGCCGAGCTGATTGCCAATCCGCCGGAGGAAGGGCTTGGGGTAGCCTGATGCGGCTTCAGCCCGGCAACAGAATGGTCGCCGCTGCCTGAGCGGCGATGCCTTCTCCGCGGCCAGTAAAACCTAGCCGCTCCGTGGTGGTCGCCTTCACGGAAACCGCTGCTACATCCATCCCGGCCAATTCGGCGATCCGCGCGCGCATGGCATCCGCATGGGGTGCGATTTTCGGCCTTTCGCAAATCAGCGTCACATCCACATGCACCAGCACGCCACCGCGCGCGGCGACGCGGCCTGCCGCATGGCGCAGGAAGGCCGCACTATCGGCATCCTTCCAGGCTGCTTGAGAAGGCGGGAACCAGCGCCCGATATCGCCTTCCGCCAGCGCCCCATAAATCGCGTCACACAGCGCATGCAGCCCGACATCCGCATCCGAATGTCCATCAAGGCCAAGTTCATGTGGCACGGTAATGCCGCATAGGATTAAGGGACGACCCGCCACCAGGCGGTGCACATCAAAGCCCGTGCCGGTGCGCGGGATCATGCGGGCCATCATTTCAGCTTCCACGCGGGCAAGGTCCTCGGGCCAGGTGATTTTCACATTACGCTCACTGCCCGGGACAATGGCAACCGCCTGCCCGAGCGCTTCCAGCAGGGACGCATCATCCGTCACCGTCCCGGCGCGGGCCGCATGCGCCGCGCGCAAAGCTTCAAACCGAAAGGCTTGCGGGGTTTGGGCGCGGAATAGCCCCTCACGCGGCACGGTGGTCTCGATCACCCCACCCGATACGCGCTTGAGCGTATCAGCCACCGGCTGGGCGGGGATGGCGCCGGCCTGGGCCTCAAGCGCCGTGAGTAGGGCAGGGATGGTGCCGCGCGGGATCACAGGCCGGGCGGCATCATGCACCAGCACGTAATCGGGCGCCTCGGCGGCAATCGCCTCAAGCCCCGCGCGCACGCTATCTTCCCGTGTCGCGCCACCGGCCACCACCGGCAAGCAGGGCAGGCCTTCCAGCAGGCTGGCGACAAAAGCTTCCTCACCTGCCGGGGCCACGGGTTGCAGGGTCGCCACCAGCCCCTCGGCCAAAAGCGCCTCGGCCGCATGGCGCAGCACGGGGCGGCCGAGCAACGGCAGGAATTGCTTGGGCCGCGCCGCGCCAAAGCGGCTGCCATGCCCGGCTGAGAGGAGAAGTGCGACGGTTTTCATCCTACAATTCTAATCCGGAACGCCCCCACCCGAAAACACCCCGCAGGTAGGCATCCGACAATAAGCCTGCCCAGTCGCGCGGCATGAATCCTGCGAAGCAGGCAGAATGAAGTTGTCTGTTGAGGGGTTTTCAGGTATTTTGCACAAATTCAATGCAAAATTGGTGCATGCGGCATGAATCTGCCTCTTCTGAAGCCGATTGACCTCGGCGGCTTGGCCATTTCGGCGCCTGTCATCCTGGCCCCGATGTCCGGTGTGACTGACCAGCCCTTCCGACGCCTGGCGCGGTCTCTCGGCACGCCCATGGTGGTGTCGGAGATGATCGCCTCTCAGGCCATGGTGCGGGAGAATCGCCAGACGCTGAAAATGGCGGAATTGGATGGCTTTGGCGGCCCCGCTTCCGTGCAATTGGCCGGCTGCGACCCGACAACCATGGCGGAAGCAGCCAAGCTGGTGGTGGATCGCGGCGCCGCCGTGGTGGATATCAATTTCGGCTGCCCAGTCAAAAAAGTGGCGCTGGGCCAAAGCGCCGGCAGCGCCCTGATGCGCGATGAAATCGCCGCAGCGCGCATTCTGGAAGCAATGGTGAAGGCCGTGCCGGTGCCGGTCACGCTCAAGATGCGCATGGGCTGGGACCATAACAGCCTGAATGCCCCCAATCTGGCCCGTATCGCAGAGGCCTGCGGCATCCGCATGGTCACCATCCATGGCCGCACCCGCCAGCAATTCTACACCGGTCAGGCCGATTGGGCCTTCATTCGCCGCGTGAAGGAAGCGGTGCAAATCCCTGTTATTGCGAATGGCGATATCCTATCCATCGAGGATGCCGAGGAAGCTTTGCGCCAATCCGGTGCCGATGGCGTGATGATCGGGCGCGGCGCCTATGGCCGGCCCTGGCTGCTCGGCCAGATCGCTGCGCATCTGATGCATGGCATCCGCGCCGAGGAACCCGCCCTTGCCGAGCAAAAGCGCATCCTGCTGGAGCATTACGCGCTGATGCTGGAACACCATGGCACGGAGCCCGGCATCCGCATCGCGCGCAAGCATGTCGCCTGGTATTCCAAGGGCTTGCCGGGTTCGGCTGAATTTCGCGTGGCGGTCAATCATGCGACATCAGCCGAAGCGGTCCATGCCCTGATTGACGCTTTCTTCGACCCGCTGATCGAACAAGGTGTAACCGCTATGCGTGATGCCTTTCGCGAAGCGGGCGATGGGCGGATTGCGGCATGAATGCGCGCGCAAGCCTTGCGGGCACCAACCGCAGCACGCCGCGGCTGGATAGCGCCATGGTGCTGGCCGCCTTGCCTGTGCCGGCGGTGGTCGTGAATGCCGAGAATCGCTTCACCTTCGCCAATGGCGCTGCCGAGCAATTCTTCAAGTTTTCCAGCGGCGCGCTGTGCCAAATGAAACTCAGCGATATCCTGCCCCCTGATAACCGCGTCTTTGCGGTACTGTCGCAGATCCGGCGGTTTGATTCACCCGTTTCCGATTACGACCTGGTGCTGGAAAGCCCACGCATCAACCGCCGGGGCGTTTCCGTCCATGGCGCGCCTCTGCATGAAATTGAAGGCTCTGTGGTGCTCACCTTGCAGGATGGGTCAACCGCGCAAATGCTCGACCGGCAGCTCAGTTTCCGCGGCGCGGCGCGCGGTGCCTCGGCCATGGCGGCAATGCTGGCGCATGAGGTGAAGAACCCGCTTTCAGGCATTCGCGGCGCCGCGCAATTGCTGGAACAGAATGCACCGGAAGCGGACAAGGAACTTTGTCTGCTCATTCAGGATGAGGTGGACCGCATTCGCGGCCTGGTGGATCGCTTTGACATGTTCTCTGAACGGCCGGTGGAATTGGGCCCGGTCAATATCCATCAGGTGCTGGATCATGTGCGCCGCATTGCGCAAACCGGCTTCGCCGCGCATCTCAAATTCTCTGAGGAATATGACCCTTCGCTGCCGCCCGTTTGGGGTAATCGCGACATTCTGGTGCAGATCATCCTGAATCTGGTGAAGAATGCCGCCGAGGCAGTGGACCCGATGCATGGTGAGATCGTGCTCTCCACCGCCTATCAGCATGGCGTGCGCATTGCCGTGCCGACCTCGACCGAAAGGGTGCATCTGCCGCTGCTGGTGACGGTGCGCGACAATGGGCCGGGCATTCCCGAAGAAATCCAGACAACGCTGTTTGAGCCCTTTGTGTCCACCAAGCGGGGCGGGCAGGGGCTGGGCCTCGCTTTGGTGGCGAAGCTGGTGACTGATCTTGGCGGGCTGATCGAATGCGAAAGCCGCCCAGGCCGCACACAATTCAGACTATCCATGCCGGTGCCCCCAGCCGGTTGGCAGGAGAGCGCCTCATGAATGAATCCCGCACCATCCTGATTGCCGATGATGATCGCGCTATCCGTACCGTCTTGAGCCAGGCGCTGGGACGCGCCGGGTATCAGGTGCGCGCCACATCCTCGGCCGCCACACTCTGGCGCTGGGTGGAGGATGGGGAAGGGGACCTGGTTATCACTGATGTGATCATGCCGGATGAAAACGGGCTTGATCTGGTGCCGCGCATTCGCCGCGTGCGCCCTGAGATGCGCGTGATTGTCATGAGTGCGCAATCAACATTCGCAACCGCCGTCAAGGCAACCCAACGCGGCGCTTTCGAATATCTGCCCAAGCCTTTCGATTTGAAGGAAGTTTTGAGCACGGTGGAACGCGCCTTGGCCGCACCGCCGGATGCGCCCCCGCCCGAAGATGGGGATGGTGAAAAACTACCCCTGATTGGCCGCTCTGCCGCCATGCAGGAAATCTATCGCACGGTGGCGCGCCTCACCACCACGGACCTGACGGTGATGGTCACCGGGGAAAGCGGCACGGGGAAGGAATTGATCGCCCGCGCTTTGCATGATTACGGTAAGCGCCGCTCTGGGCCGTTTGTCGCCATCAATATGGCAGCCATCCCGCGTGAATTGATTGAAGCGGAGCTTTTCGGCCATGAACGCGGCGCCTTCACCGGTGCGCTCAATCGCGGCATTGGCCGGTTTGAGCAGGCCGCCGGCGGCACGCTTTTCCTGGATGAAATCGGCGATATGCCGCCGGAAGCGCAGACCCGCCTATTGCGCGTTTTGCAGGAAGGCGAATTTACCACGGTGGGCGGGCGCCAGCCGATCAAGGCCAATGTGCGTATCGTGGCCGCGACGCACCGCGATTTGCGCCACCAAATCCGCCAGGGGCTGTTCCGCGAAGATTTGTTCTATCGCCTGAATGTTGTGCCAATCCGCCTGCCGCCTTTGCGTGAAAGACTGGAAGATATCCCCCTGCTCGCGCGGCATTTCCTGGACCGCGCCCGCGCGTCAGGCCTGCCTTCCAAGCAATTGGCGCCCGAGGCGTTGGAAGCGCTGAAGGCCCATGCGTGGCCCGGCAATGCACGCGAATTGGAAAACCTGATGCGCCGCATGGCGGCACTTTACCCGCAGGAAGTGATCGGCGCCGATGCTGTGGCGGCGGAATTGGCCGAAGCCGCGCCGGTCGCCGGCCCTGACGGCCAGGCCGCGCCCATGACCCTGGAACAGGCGGTGGAACGCCATTTGGCCAGCTTCATGTCCGCCCATAAGGATGGCATGCCGGTCAAGGAATTATACGACCGGGTACTCGCTGAGGTTGAACGCCCCTTGCTCCGCATGGCATTGAGCGCGACAAGAGGCAATCAGATCAAGGCGGCGGCTATGCTCGGGCTCAATCGGAATACGCTGCGGAAGAAGCTGCGGGAATTGGAACTTCCCGTAGTGCGCGGCGCGTGATGACCCGGCACCGCCGCATGACCTGACCATGCCCGCCGAGGGCCTGGCCACGCCGCTGCCTCCCCAGGGGCATGAGGCGCCGCGCCCGCCGGGTTTTTTCAGCAGGCTGGGGGATATCGTCACCGGCCGCGTTTTCACGATCTGTCTGGCGATCCTGGCGCTGCTGGTGGGGTTGGCGACTTTTGCCGCGCTGTCGGGCGGTACGCCTATGGGCCCCACGGGCGCGGGGCAATTGGCCGGGGTGATCCTGGCCAATTTCGCGTTTTTGCTGTTGCTGATCGCCTCCCTCGCGGCCCGTTTGACCCGCATGTGGCTGGAACGCCGGCGCGGTGCGGCGGGATCGCGGCTGCATGTGCGGCTTGTCCTGCTGTTCGGCGTGGTGGCCGCAGTGCCGGCGCTGCTGGTCGCGGGATTCGCCGCGCTGTTCTTCAATCTTGGCATTCAAGCCTGGTTCAGTGACCGCGTGCGCGACACGCTGGAGGCATCCTTGGTCGCCTCCCGCGGGTATCTCGATGAGCATCGCAATACGATCCGCGCTGATATCCTTTCCATGGCGAATGACCTCAATCGCGCGGCGCAGGTGCTGCTGCCGGATAATGGCGTTGCCTTCGCCCGGCTGCTTGCCACCCATACCGCTTTGCGCGGCCTGACCAGTTCTATCATTTTTGAACCCGTACTCGGCCAGGTAGTGGCCAATGCGGGCTTGGGCATATCGAACCTCGTGGATTTGCCACCGGCCTGGGCGCTGGAGGCGGTACGCTCTGGCGAGGTGGTGGTGGTGCCAAGTGAGGCCGAGGAAGGGCGCGTGCGCGCCATGGTGCAATTGAATATCCCGCCGGGGCTCGTGCTGCTGATCACAAGGCCGCTTGATCCATCAGTTTTGGGCCATATGCGGCGGACCGAGATTTCCTTCAACGAATACAATCAGCTCGACCGTAATCGCGAAAGCCTGCAAATCACTTTCTTCCTGATTTTTGCGATTGCGACTTTGCTTGTGCTGCTGGCCGCCGTGCTGATCGGGCTGCTGATGGCCAACCGCATCGCGCGGCCGATTTCGCGCCTGATCCTGGCGGCTGAGCGGGTGCGCGGCGGCGATCTGGCGACCAGGGTGGAGGAAGGGGAGGCAGATGATGAAATCGCGCGCCTCGCACGGTCATTTAATCGCATGACCAGCCAGCTTGGCGCGCAGCGTGCCGAATTGATGAATGCCTATAGCCTTATTGATGAGCGGCGGCGCTTTACCGAAACCGTGCTGTCGGGCGTTTCTGCGGGCGTTGTGGGGCTTGATAGTGAAGGGCGCGTGACGTTGCCTAATCGTTCGGCCAGCACGCTGCTTGGCGTTGATCTGGATGCGGCGATTGGGCTTTCCTTCGCGCGCATCGCGCCGGAATTTGCGGAATTGCTTGAAGCGGCAGCGGCCAATCCGGATCGGCCGCGCGTTGCCGAAATTTTGATTGGCCCCGCCACCGCGCGCCGCACCTTATTGGCGCGGATTGGGGCCGAAACCCTCAGCGGGCGCGTGGCAGGATTCGTACTGACCTTTGATGACATTACCGAATTGCAATCCGCCCAGCGTAAGGCCGCCTGGGCGGATGTGGCGCGGCGCATTGCGCATGAAATCAAGAACCCGCTGACCCCCATTCAGCTTTCCGCCGAAAGACTAAAGCGGCGTTATCTGCGCCAAATCACCGATGACCCCGATACTTTTCGCCAATGCACGGACACCATTGTGCGCCAGGTGGAAGATATCGGGCGCATGGTGGATGAATTCTCGGCCTTTGCGCGCATGCCCCAGCCGGTGATCAAGCCTGAGGATGCGAATAGGCTGATGTTGGAAGCGCTTGTGCTGCAACGCAACGCGCATCCCGACATCGCTTACGAAAACCATCCAGGGCCGGATGGGCTGAAGCTGCCCTGTGATCGGCGCCTGATCGGGCAGGCGCTGACGAACCTTTTGCAGAATGCCGCAGATGCCATTGCCATGCGGGAAGGGGATGAGGCCGGGCGGATTGAAACGCGCATCCTGCTGGAAGGCGCCACGCTTTCCTTCCAGGTGACCGATAATGGCGTTGGCCTGCCCCGCGAAGAGGCGCGCGAAAGACTGACCGAGCCCTATGTCACGCATAAACCCAAGGGCACCGGGCTTGGCCTTGCCATTGTGAAAAAGATCATGGAAGACCATGGTGGTTCCATCAGCTTGGAAGACCGGCCAGAGGGTCCCGGCACCCGCGCGGTGCTGGTATTGCCGCTTGGCGAGTCTCCCTGGCAATCTAGCGAACCAGCCGCAAAAGCGGCGCAAGCAGCAAATTGAGGGGCAGCAAGGTCGCGCATGGCGCATGAGATTCTGATCGTTGACGATGAACCCGATATCAGGACGCTGCTTGAAGGCATCCTGAGCGATGAGGGATTCGAAACACGTCAGGCCCATGATGCCGATTCCGCGCTGGCCGCCTTTCGCGCGCGCCGGCCTTCCCTGGTGATCCTGGACATCTGGTTGCAGAATTCGCGCCTGGATGGGCTTGGCATTCTGGCCGCGATGAATGCGGAAGAACCGCAAGTGCCGGTGGTGATGATCTCGGGCCATGGCACGATTGAAACCGCGGTGCAGGCGATCCAGCAGGGCGCTTATGATTTCATCGAAAAGCCCTTCAAATCGGATCGGCTGCTGCTGGTGCTGGCGCGCGCCTTGGAAGCGGCGCGGCTCAGGCGAGAGATTAGCGACCTCAGGCTGCGCGCGGGGCCGGAGACGGAATTGCTTGGCCGGTCTGCCGGTATTCAGCAGCTTCGCAGCGCCATTGAGAAAGTGGCGCCGACTGGTTCGCGCGTGCTGCTGACCGGGCCGGCCGGGGCGGGCAAGGAAGTGGCGGCGCGCAGTATCCATGCGCAATCGCGCCGCGCGGATGGGCCTTTCGTTGTGCTGAACTGCGCCATCCTGAACCCTGGGCGTTTTGAGGAAGAGTTGTTTGGCGTGGAAGCTGGCGCGGATGCGCAATCACAGGCGCGGCGCACAGGCGTACTGGAACGCGCCCATGGGGGGACGTTGTTGCTCGATGAAGTGGCTGATATGCCCCTTGAAACCCAGGGCAAGATCGTGCGCGCGCTTCAGGAACAAGGTTTTGAACGTGTCGGCGGCGGCACGCGCGTGAAGGTGGATGTGCGGGTGATTGCCACCACCAATCGTGATCTTACCACTGAGATCGCCGCCGGACGTTTCCGGGAAGATTTGTTCTATCGCCTGGCCGTGGTGCCGATCCGCGTGCCCCCGCTTAAGGAAAGGCGGGAAGATGTGCCGCTTTTCGCGCGCCATTTCATTGCCCGCGCCATTGAGACCACCGGGATGGCACCGCGCGAATTGTCGGAAGATACACTCGCCGCCATGCAGGCCTATGATTGGCCGGGCAATGTGCGCGAATTGCGTAATCTGATGGATTGGCTGCTGATCATGGCGCCGGGCGAAAGCCGGGACCCGATCCGCCCCGATATGCTGCCGCCCCAAATCGGCGCCGCCGCGCCCGCCGTGCTGACGCTTGATCGTGGATCTGAGATCATGACTTTGCCGCTGCGCGAAGCGCGGGAAGTGTTTGAACGGCAATATCTGGAAGCGCAATTGCTGCGCTTTGGCGGCAATATCAGCCGCACCGCAAATTTCGTCGGCATGGAAAGAAGTGCCTTGCATCGCAAGCTGAAATTCTTGGGCGTGCAGGCGGAAGATCGCGCGCCCCCAACCCCCATCGCCTGAGGTAGTCCCATGTCACGCATCGCCTATGTGAATGGCCGCTATGTGCCGCAACCCGATGCGTCGGTGAATATCGAAGATCGTGGCTATCAATTCGGCGATGGCATTTATGAGGTGGTGCATCTGTTCAATGGCCGCTTCATTGATGAGGATTTGCACCTGGCGCGCCTGGAACGCTCCTTGCGCGAAATCCAGCTTCCCATGCCCATGCCGCGCGCCTCGCTTCGGATGGTGCTGCGCGAAGTGGCCAGGCGCAATCGCGTGACCGAGGGCCTGCTTTATATGCAAGTCACCCGCGGTGTTGCGCGGCGTGATCATGCCTTCCCAAGCAAGCCCATTGCGCCCGCTTTGGTGGTGACGGTGAAGCGCATCGCACCTTATCCGACCAATGTGGATCGCTGGGGGGCGGCGGCGATTACCATGCCCGACCTCCGCTGGGCGCGCTGCGATATCAAAACCGTCAATCTGCTGCCGAATTGCCTGGCGCGTCAGGCGGCACGCGAAAAGGGCGCCATTGAAGCGGTGCTGTTTGACGAGTCGACCGGCATGGTGACCGAAGGGGCGGCGACCAGCTTCTGGATTGTGGATGAGGCCGGCACCATCCGCACCCGCCCCTTGAGTGACGCAATCCTGCCCGGCTGCACCCGCGCCGCGCTGATGGCGGAATTGCAGGATGCAGGCATTGCCTTTGAAGAACGTGCATTTTCCATGGAAGAACTCCGCCACGCGCGGGAGGCTTTCATCACCTCCGCCACATCCTTCGTGAAGCCCATCACCAAGATTGATGGCGCACCGGTGGGGGATGGTGAGGTTGGCCCCGTGGTGCGCAAGCTATTTGAGATTTTCGCGCGCCATGTGAAGGGGGCGATGCGCAACGCGGCATGAAGCACGCTCCGCCGCGCGCCATCCTGTTCGATTGGGACAATACGCTGGTTGATGGCTGGGCCGCGATTGAGGCCGGGCTAAATGCTGCCTTCCGGGAATTTGGCTTGCCGCTTTGGGATCGCACCCAGGTGCTGGCCAATGTGCGCCGCGCTTTGCGCGAAAGCTTCCCGGAATTGTTTGGTGCGGAATGGGAAAGGGCGCGCGATATCTTCTACGCCGAAGTGCGTGCCTGCCATTTGCAGGTCTTGCAGCCCATGCCGGGCGCGGCGGCGGCGCTGCAAGCCGGGGCAGGGCGCCTGCCCATGGGCGTGGTTTCCAACAAGCAAGGGCCATTGCTGCGCGCGGAGGCCGCGCATCTCGGCTGGGATCGGCATTTCGGCCCGTTGATTGGCGCGGGCGATGCAAGCGCCGACAAACCCGACCCAGCGCCTATTTTCATGGCGCTGGAATCGCTCGGCCTCAGCCCCGCGCCGGATATCTGGTATGTTGGTGATACCGCGCTGGATATGCAGGCAGCGCGCGCCGCTGGTGTGCGCGCGGTGCTGATGGGCAATGCAGCGCATGATGGCGGTATTGCCGCAACCGGGGCCGATCAGGTTTTTGACAATTGTCATGCACTTGCAGTTGCAGTTTCGTCACTTGTCAAACCAGCCTGACATGTCAAACTACTTCTTGCCGGCGGCCGGATATGGTTTTCGCCGGTCCGTGTCTGGTCGGTGACCAGCAAAAAGAAGGACCGGTCCAATGGCCGCTGAAAAGTCCCAGAATGTGCAGGATGTTTTCCTGAATCACGTTCGCAAATCCAAAACGCCGGTTACGGTATTCCTGGTGAATGGCGTGAAGTTGCAGGGCATTATCACCTGGTTTGACAATTTCTCGGTGCTGCTGCGCCGCGATGGCCATACGCAGCTTGTCTATAAGCATGCGATCAGCACTGTCATGCCGGGTGCGCCGATTTCGCTGTTTGATGGCGTGCCGGCGGCCCCAGGTGCGGCAGCGCCTGCTTCGGAAACACGGCTCACCTTGCAGCGTGAGGTGATTTCTGACGGCGGAGAGTGAGGCGGGCGTCGGGCGTCCCACCCGCGCCGCCGTTATCCTTCCCTTCGAGAAGCCCGCGCGCAGCGCCATTGGCGATGCGGGCGGGAAGCGCGCGGCCGAAGCAAGGCTCGCGGAGGCGATAGGTCTTGCCGCTTCCATTGGCGTGACCATTGTGCATTCCGCGATCTATCCGCTCCGCGAAAGGCGGCCTTCCACGCTGATGGGCGAAGGCCAGGTGGAGATGGAGAAAAAAGCGCTGCATGACCAGCAGGTAGGCGTGGTGATTGTGGATGCCGCACTCAGCCCCGTGCAGCAGCGCAATCTGGAACGCGCCTGGGGCTGCAAGGTGATTGATCGCACCGGGTTGATCCTGGAGATTTTCGGCGAAAGGGCCCGCACGCGCGAAGGCAGCTTGCAGGTTGAATTGGCGCATCTGGAATATCAGCGCACGCGGCTGGTGCGGTCCTGGACGCACCTTGAACGCCAGCGCGGCGGCTTCGGCTTTTTGGGTGGGCCTGGGGAAAGCCAGATCGAAATTGACCGGCGACTGATCGGGGACCGCATCGTGCGGCTCAAGCGCGAATTGGATCAGGTGCGGCGGACGCGCGGCCTGCATCGCCGCGCGCGCGAACGCGTGCCTTATCCGGTGGTGGCGCTGGTGGGCTATACCAATGCCGGCAAGTCAACGCTGTTCAATGCGCTGACGGGTGCGGGGGTTTATGCGCAGGATCAGCTATTCGCGACCCTTGATCCCACCATGCGCGCGATCAAGCTGCCATCGGGGCGCAATGTCATCCTTTCCGATACGGTGGGCTTCATTTCCGACCTGCCGACGCAATTGGTGGAAGCCTTCCGCGCCACTTTGGAAGAAGTCGCCGCCGCCGATCTTATTCTGCATGTGCGCGACATCGCCCACCCGGATAGCGCCGCGCAGCGTTCTGATGTGCTGGGCGTTTTGGAAGCCATGGCCGATGGCGCTGATGCGACCTTGGATGATGCGTGGCCAGACCGCGTGGTGGAGGTGTTGAACAAGGCCGATCTTTTGGGCGGGATTGATGCCGTTGAACGCCGCAGCCCCGATGCGGTGGCGGTTTCGGCGCTCACGGGGGAAGGGCTGCCCGCCTTGCGCGCGGCGATTGATGCGCGGCTTTCGGCGCAGCTTGTGGTGATGGACGTGGCGCTGCCGCCTTCTGATGGGGCCGCCATCGCCTGGCTGCATGCCCATGGTGAGGTGCTGGAACGCCAGGATGCTGATGACGCGGTGCGACTAAAGGTGCGGCTTTCGCAAATGGATCGGGCGCGGTTTGAAAGCAGGGGCCAGAAATGAGCATCTCAGCCACGCAGGCCGCCGATCTGGCGGATTTGCTGCGCGAGGCTTCGCGGGCGGAAATCCTGCCGCGCTTTCGCCGCCTTGGCGCCGATTCGGTGCGCAGCAAAACCGGCCCGCTCGATCTGGTGACTGATGCGGATGAGGCAGCCGAGCGCCTGATCACCGCCGGGCTTGAAAAGCTTTTCCCCAGCTGTGTGGTGGTGGGGGAGGAAGCGACCGCTTCTGACCCAAGCTTGCTCGGGCGGCTGGCGGATGCAGAGCTTGCCTTTGTGGTGGACCCGGTGGATGGCACAGCGAATTTCGCCGCCGGCGTGCCGCTATTTGGCTGCATGGCGGCGGCCATCCGGCGCGGTGAGATCGTAGGCGCCTGGATCCATGACCCGCTGGGTGATGATACGGCGATAGCCTTGCGCGGGCAGGGGGCTTGGCTTGCCGATGGGGAAGGGCGCCGTTTTGCAGATTTGCGCGTCGCCGCGCCCGCCGCGCCGGGCGATATGGTGGCGGCGATTTCCTGGGGTTATATGCCGGAGCCCCTGAAGACCCGCGTGACCAGCCGGCTGCCGCGCTTGGCGGCCACGGTTTCCTATCGCTGCGCCGCGCATGAATATCGGCTGGCCGCCGGCGGGCATGCGCATTTGCTTGTTTATAACAAGCTTATGCCCTGGGATCATGCGCCGGGCTGGTTGCTTCACCGGGAAGCCGGCGGCTATTCCGCGCGCTTCGATGGCAGCGATTACGGCCCGCATCTGACCAGCGGCGGGCTGATCTGCGCCCCTGACCGCGCCAGTTGGGAAGCCGCTCAGGAGGCGCTTTTCACCCCATGAGTGGCGCCGATGAGGATGAGGAGGCTGGCCCGCCCGGCCTGCCCCCCGGCACGCCCTTTTACATGACCCCCGCCGGCGCCACTGCCTTGCGCGCCGAGGTAAAGCGGCTGTGGGAAGAAGAACGCCCGAAGGTGGTGGATATTGTGTCCTGGGCGGCGGCACTCGGCGACCGGTCGGAGAATGCCGATTACCAATATGGCAAGCGCCGGCTGCGCGAGATTGACCGGCGCGTGCGCTTCCTGACCAAGCGGCTTGAGAAGGTGCAGGTGGTGGACCCGGCGCAGCAGACGCGCCGCGACCAGGTGTTTTTCGGCGCCAGCGTGACCTATGCCCGCGCGTCTGATGATGCCGAGGTGACGATCACCATTGTCGGCGTGGATGAGGCCGAGGCTGAGGCAGGGCGGATTTCCTGGGTGGCGCCGGTGGCGCGTGCGCTATTGGGCGCGCGGGTGGGTGATATGCGGCGGTTGCGCACGCCGGCCGGAGTCGAGGAGATTGAGGTGGTGGGGATCAGCTATCCGGGCGGGTGAAGTGTTGGGACTGAGATGGAAGATTTCCTGAAGTGCCTACCTTGTGAAAGAGAATAGCAAAGCGGCCAATCACTTGCTTTCTGTGCGAACGCTGCAACGGGCGAGGCGTACTTCGGCTGGTGATGTTGGAAATGCCTTTTTTCTCTCGCAGTCTTTTGCTACGATAAATGAAATAGTACCTTCGTCAGACTGGTCTCTTGGCATTTTCCCTAGCGCAGGGACAATTGGGGTGTTTCAAAATCATGAAAAGCATTGCATTCTTCAACAATAAGGGTGGGGTCGGGAAGACCACCCTGTTGTGCAATGTTGCGGCTTACGCAGCTCTGTACCTAACCCGCATTATTCACGATCCCCTGCGCCTGGTTGATTGTCTGCCTCCATTTTCTGCTGAGGCGAATTGCTGACGCGGCTTCACTCCCGGACTGCCTTTCCGGTTTTGTGTTGCGTATCGCGGGGTTTGTCGGTTGAGGTTTCTGTGGTTT